>JBAVFZ010000227.1:0-15523 GCA_049684495.1 Anaerolineales bacterium
CGGAGAACCTATTTGATTCAGAGAATATTCTCGCGTCGTCAACCCACCCTACAAAATCATATCCAAACGCATGGGGCCGTCAACCCACCCAACCGCAATTTTCAATAATTCGGTGGAAGGTCCGAAAGCAAGGTGTGGATGACCTCCATATACCGGGTAAACCGGTCCCGGTGGATGCCGTGCCCGGCGCCCGCGATGTGATGGTTTACTAGCTGCGGAATCCATTCCTTCAGAAGGGCGATATCCTCTTTGCCGGAGAGTGCGCCGAGTGGTTTGTCGGCGCTGATAAATGTCACCGGGCACGAAATTCTCCCCGCGATCTTCTGATAATCCATCATCCCCGGATCGTTATAATTAACCAGGGCGGTTATGGCCGGGTTGAATCGAAGTTTGGAATCCACCCACAGTTCGTGTTCCTCATCGGACCAGCCGGGGTTGTTCGCGCGGACTTCGGCAAAGAGTTCATCCTTGGTTTTCCGTTTTTCTCCGAGGATCCATTCTTTCAGGGAGAGCCGCGACGCCTCATCTTCCGGGGAGGGATGGCTGGGTTTCCAGAAAGGAGGCGGATCCTCCAGGATAATCGCGCGCGGGATATCCGGATATATTCCGGCAAGCAGCAGAGTGATGAACGCGCCCATCGAATGCCCGAGCAGGACCGGCTTTTTCAGCTGCAGAGACCGTATGCACGAGGCGAGTTCGGACGCCATCTTTTCAAGCGTGTATCCGTCGTCCTTCGGCGCATCCGATTTGCCGTGGCCGCGCATATCCATCAGAATAAGGTCGTACTCGGGGGGCAAAGCCCTGGCCACCGGCACCCAGCATAAACCGTCGTCGGTTACCCCATGGACCAGAACCATTGGGTCCCCGTTCCTGCTGCCGGTGCGATAATAGTGAAGCCGAATGCCTTGAACAGATATAAAATCCGAAGTAAGGTCCATTTATCCCATTCACATTTTCCGGATCGTTTGATAAGTAGGGTGGGTTGACGACTTGATCGTCATGCCCGCGCCCGCCCCCGCGAAGCATCACCACTCGGTTTTGGTCTGTGAGTGGTGATGAACGCGATGCGGGGGTGCACTAAGCGCGCATCCATCTTTAAAACCCTGGATTCCCGCTGAGACCACGCGGGAATGACGATCGGTCCAAGTGATCGTCATGCCTGAGCGTTCGTAGCGGGCATTTAGAAATCACTACACCGCTTTCCCGGTCAACTCGCTCACCGACGCAATCCCCTTGCGTTTCAAATATGCCTGGATCCCCTTCGCCACTTCCTCGAACACGTTCGGCTCGCGGAACATCGCCGTCCCGATCCCGACGCAGGTTGCGCCGGCCAGGATCAGCTCGAGCGCCTCCCCGGCGCTCGTCACGCCGCCCAGGCCGATGATCCCGACGTTGTGCTTCCTGCAGCATGCGGTGTAGCACTTGTAGACCGCGTACACCGCCACCGGATGGATTCCGATCCCGCTCAGCCCGCCGATCCGGTTGCCGAGCGCGGGTTTCTGCCGCTCGACGTCGATCGCCATCCCGCGCAGCGTGTTGATGATGCAAAGCGCGTTCGCCCCGCCGTTGATCGCCGCCTGGGCGATGACGGCGATCTCGGTAACGTTGGGGGTCAACTTGACGATCAGCGTCTTGCCGGGGACGACTTTTTTCACACGCCCGACCAACTCCTCGAGGACCGCGGAATCGCAGCCGAATTCGATCCCGCCCTTTTCGAGATTCGGGCAGGAGACGTTCAGCTCGATCGCGTGGATTTCCTCGCGCGCGTTGAGTATTTCCGCGCATTGCACGTACTCATCGATCTCGGAACCCGATACACTGGCAATCACCGGTACTTCGAGCGCACGCAGCTTGGGGATCTCATCCGCCACGAACGCCGCAATCCCCGGATTCTGTATCCCGATCGCGTTCAGCATTCCGGCCCGCGTTTCGACGATGCGCGGTTCCGGATTGCCCGGACGCGGATGGAGCGAGACGCTCTTGGTCACGGCCGCGCTCATATACGGCGCGCAGGATGCCAGCTGTTCGTAGTCCAGGCTGTATATGCCCGAGGCCGAGAGGAGCGGCGTGCCCAGCCGCAATCCGCCGAGTGTTACGTCTAATCCTTCCATAAGATATCCCTCGCTTGAAAAACAGGACCCTCGCGGCAGACCCGCTTCTTGCGCCGGGAGCCGTCCGGAAGCGCGACCGTGACCGTGCAGGCGTAACAGGCGCCGATCCCGCAGGCCATGCGTTCCTCGAGCGAGACCTCGCACGGGAGCGCATACCGCGCGGCGATGCCGGCCACCGCCCGCAGCATCCCGGCGGGTCCGCAGGCATACAACCGCACGCTTTCGCGCGGGACGCATCCGTCGCGGATGCCCCGTTCGAGCATCTCGGTGACCAGCCCCTTTTCCCCGAGCGATCCGTCGTCGGTGCAGACGGTGAGGATCCGGGCGCCGATCTCGCGGAATTCCTGCTCGACCGCCTCCAGGATTTCGCGGTCGCCGTCGCCCGGCCCGGTGTCGCGGGTGACGGCCAGGTTGAGCATTTCTTTTTCGACCGCGCCGATGTAGACCAGGACGTCCTTCCCGCAGAACCGGAGCCCTTCGGCCAGCGCGGCCAGCGGCGCGATACCGATCCCGCCGGCGACGATCACCGCCGTGCGTTCCTCGCCGATGGTGAACCCGTTTCCGCATGGCCCGATGGCTTTGAGGATCGTTCCGGTGCGGGCGCGGCTCAGGCGATCGGTTCCCTCGCCGACCACCCGGTAGAGGAAATCGATCTGTGACGGATGATCCGCAAGCGCGGAACGCATTTCTTCCGGAATATCCTCCGCCCAGGCCAGGGCGGCCGGGTCGAACCCGGGATACCGCGCGCGATGGATGCTCAGCGGACGCCGCAAGGTCAGCGGATACGGGCGCTTCTCGCGGGTCTCCGGATCGCATTTGATGTGGAAAAATTGGCCGGGCCGGTAATTCAACTCGGCGCGTTTCGGAAATTCCAGGGTCAGCAGGAAATGCCGGTCGCAGATTTTTTTATTTTGGACGACTTTGAGTCTCCAGTCCGCCGCCGTCAGCCCGCTCGAAGGCGTAGCGCCGTCTTCCATTCCAAGCGCGTCTTCCGTGGGGATCAGCCCGGCTGATAATTTCTCTCCAAACTGGGGATGATTGCGGCGCCAATCCCGTGACCGCCGTTCCAGGTTAAGGTAGGAAATTTTTCCCCATTTGGAGAGACGCCCGTCCGCTTGCCGGCTGGAGACAATAATTTCCTTTCCGCCAAGAGAGAATTCAACCGTCCGGGATTTCGCGGTTTTCCAGATGATGGTGGAAGAGCCCCCTTTGACGGTTCGGGTTGCATACCCAAGCGCCTTGCCCCAATCGCGAAGCAGCCCTGTGGCGAGTTCACGCCGGCGGCGCTCGATTTCCGCCGGAGGCAACATTCCGCGCAGCGCATCGGCATCCTCGGCGGTCAGGCCTTCGCGCTCCAGCCGCCGGTTGGTCAGTTCGCGGGCAAGGCGGATGTCCCCGCGGCACCCCGCCGCCAGCGCTTCTCCGTCAAGCGTAATTTTCCGCCACGCCGCCGGGAAGGTCCGCTTTCCGGCCGTTTGGGATTTTCTCTTGCGCGGGAGAAGTCTGCCGTTCTGAAAACGCGCATACGGCCGGACCGCATCGGCCAGTAGATCGCCGATGGAAAGGTTGGAGAGGGAGGCGATATGCGCGGCGTCCAATTGCGGATAAAACGCATGCAGGATTTTCCCGGCCGTGGTTTTTGATCCGTGGATCAGAAAGCGGATTTGCGCCGCGGCCGCCAGTTTTTTCTTGATGGCGGATTCGGGAATCCTTTCGGCGGGAGCCGTGCCGATGCGATGCATGGGGGCTCGCACGTAATAAAATCCCGGCTGGTGGGAAATGTGCTCTGCGCGGGTTCTGTTTTTTTCAAGCAGGTTCAGTAAACCATGCAGGCTGGCTTTCCCGTCGTCGCGGATAAAAATGTGTGCGCGGCTTCCCGCTTTCACTGACCTTCGCAGGGCGCGGGATGCGGACGCAATTCTTGCCTCGACCGTTTCCCCGTGCGCGCCCTCGGTCCACGCCTTTTTCAGCCAGGCGGCCTGGATCGCGAACCGGTAGTGATCACGGCTGGAGCGGCTCTCCGGAACGCAGAAAACCATCCCGTCGATCGATCCCTCGGGGAGTTCATCCGCCGCCGGTTCCGGTCCGGTCGCGATCAGGATCAGCGCATTGGCGCGGCCGGCTTCGAGATCGGCAAAGGAGTGGCCGAGCGCTGCATCCGGAAGCATCCGATTGCTTTCGGTTTTTGTCGCGTACCAAGTTCGGTATCCGGCTTCGAAGGCGGGCCAGGGATTCTCCTCCCGTTGGAGGCCGCCCCGTTCGCGCGGTGTTTCCGTCTCGAGCGCCGAGGCGAAGACGGCTCGCAGTACATCGCGGGCGGTGGACTCGGCCAGGTTTTCCACGGCGTGCAGGATGATGGAGAGCGCGGCGGCGGTCCGCCGGTTCATGAAATCGGAAGGGTAGCGGCGGGCGCCTTCCGCCGCGGGAAGCTGCAGAGACGGGTGCCAGAAGGGGATTTCGAGCCGGGCGATGCCGTCCTCGGCGGAACGGTCCGCCGGATCGGGCTTTTTCGTCAGCCGTTTGCCGGCGCAAGCGCAGGAATATTCCATCCGCACGGCTTTCCCGTTCCGGCGTTCGACGGCGGCGATGAGCCCCTGCTTTCCGCACTTCGGGCAGCGGGTCGCGTAGAACGCGGATAATTCTTCCCGGCAGGCTTCGCGCACCTCTTCGAACGCCCATCGCAGCCGGGGCAGGCTGGCGGGGCGGAGGCGGACCTCGGCGAAGAACGCGGCGACGGGATCCCGTTCGACGGCGACCGCGCGGCGGCCGAGGCGCAGGAATTCGTACGCTCCCGTCCCGCCCTCGCTCACGGGGTCCAGGATGATATCGTTTTGTTTGGTGAAGGATCGGACGTAATCCGCGAACAGCGCTGAAGGGGATCCTGCCGGGGAGGGAATTTGACTCGATCTCATTCCAAGCCCTCGTTTTTTTGTGCGACCGGAAGCGCCTGACGGATGAGAGGACTCCGCTCGCAGGAAATTAAAAAGTAAGAATCGTTCCAAAAGCCGGGTAGGGAGTTACTGATCGAGGGTGAAAACAAGTAAATGGAAGTCATGCCTGGGTTCAAAAACGAAAAAACCGGTGGTTTCTGCTTCCGATAGGATTATATCAGGTCTATTTTCGGGACAATCGCTTGTTGCTTCATTTAAAAAGAGTCTTTTACATAAGGGAAAAAACCATAACAGATGATAGTCCCTTCCCTTCAAAAAAGATTTGCTTTAGGCCACAATAACAGCCGTGAGCAAGGATTGATGCATCATGGAGAAAAACTTTATTTTCTCGGTATTCATAGGTATGATACCTATTGAATTATCCTTTATGCGTCGCTGATGACTATTTCGCGCGAGCTAAGATTGAAGCATCAATGCGTTCTGCCTAATGACTTTTTACCAATTCCCTGGTTATTGGTAATCCTTGTTCGAAAGTGCTTTTTCATGGAAAAACACTTGTTTTTTACACTTGACAAATGTGAAGAATGGATTTACGATACTATCACGATATATCGCGATAGTATCGTAGAAAGGTGGCCTATTGAGAAGCAGTCGAAGAGCTTGGCGGGAAAACCGGTTCGAAAGGGGTGATATTAAATATGTCATCCTGGATCTCCTGCGGGAACACCCCAGCTATGGATATGAAATCATCCGGGCGTTGGAGGAGCGTTTCGGGGGGTTGTATACCCCAAGCGCCGGAACCGTGTATCCGACTCTTCAGATGCTGGAGGAAATGGGATACGTCACATCCTCCCAGTCCGAGGGGAGAAAGATCTTCACGATCACCCCGGCGGGAACCCAGTTCCTGAAGGACCAGAAGAGCCAAGTGGCCGATGTCCAGGAGCGCATGCGCGGCTGGGGGGACCGGATTTCTTCCACGGTAGAGGTGCATGATATGGTGGACCGGATGAAGGATATGCTGAAGACGGTCAAGCACAACCGGCGAAATATAAATCCGGAAAAAATACGCCGGATCCGGGAAGTGCTGGAACGCGCCCAGCGGGAAATCGAAGATCTGTTGAGAGACTGAAACCCGTCCAATAAAGCGCAATCAAAAATCTGATCGAAAAATACCGATCTTTTGGATACGGAGGATACCTTTATGTCTGCGATTGAAGTTCAGGACTTGAAAAAAACTTATGGCGCCACCCGCGCCGTCGACGGCGTCAGTTTCTCCGTCGGGCAGGGGGAAATCTTCGGCATGCTCGGGCCGAACGGCGCGGGGAAAACAACCACGACGGAAATCCTCGAGGGCTTGCGCCCGCCGGATTCCGGAGCGGTGCGGGTGCTGGGGTTGGACGTCGCGCGCGAACCGCAAAAAATCAAGGAACGCATCGGAGTCCAGCTGCAGACGACGGCGCTCTACCCGCGCCTGACGGTGCGCGAGGTGCTCGACCTGTTCGGCACTTTCTACCGGGGGAAAACGCGCACCACCGCGGAGCTGATCGAAATCATGAATCTGGGCGAGAAACAAAATACCCGGAGCATGGATCTTTCCGGCGGCCAGCGCCAGCGGCTGTCCGTCGCCCTGGCATTGGTCAACAAGCCTGAGATTCTCTTCCTCGACGAGCCGACCACCGGGCTGGATCCGCAGGCGCGGCGCAGCCTGTGGGAGGTCATCCGCTCCGTCAACCGCGACGGCGCGACGGTGTTCCTCACGACCCACTACATGGATGAGGCCGAGGCTCTCTGCCAGCGCGTGGCCGTCGTCGACCGCGGGCGGATCATTGCGATCGACTCGCCGCAGGAGCTGATCCGGCAATCTTTCCGCGAGACCGCGATCGAGTTCGACCAGAAGGGCGCCAAGGCTCCGGATGGCACCTTCCGCCATCTGAAGGGCGTCACCCGGCCGGCGATCCGCGAAAACGGCCACGTGACGATCTACACGGAAAACGCCACCCAAACCCTTGGCGGGCTGACCGACCTGGCGGAAGCCGGGACGATCCAGTTCGATGACCTCCACCTGCGCCGGGCCACCCTGGAGGATGTGTTTCTTAAACTGACCGGAAAACGGATTCGGGAGTAAACCATGAAAACCTTTATCACTCTCTTTCTTTCCAATCTCAAGGAATTCAGCCGTAACCGCTTTGCGATGTTCTGGACAATCGCCTTCCCGCTGTTCTTTATGCTGCTGTTCGGCATAATCTTCAGCGGCGGAAGTGATTCCTCTTATAAAGTCGGAGTGGCAGTCGAAGATCCGGGCTCGATCGGGACCGCGCTGAAGCAGGCCTTCGAGGGCGTCGAGATCCTGAAGGTCACGGAAGGCTCGCGGGACGACCTGCTGGAAAAACTCAGGCACGGCGATCTGAACGCCGTCGTCGTCGTCCCGGACGGCGTGACCGCCGCGGTGATCGCGGGCAAGACGGCCGATATCCAAGTTCACTACGATCCGTCGAACCAGCTCACCGCCCAGATCCTGCTCACCATCGTTGAAAAGGTCCTTGGCGGCGTGGAGCAGGGGCTTTCCGGACGGACCGCGTTGTTCACGATCCAGACGATGACGATCACCGCCTCCTCCCTGCGCACGATCGATTTTCTCGTGCCTGGGATTCTCGCCATGGCGATCATGCAACTCGGTATCTTCGCCACCGCGCCGCCGCTCGTGCAATTGCGCGAGCAGCAGGTGCTGCGCCGCCTCGGAGCCACGCCGCTTTCCCGCACGAAGCTCCTGGCGGCCCAGGTCTGCCTGCGCCTCACCGTCGGCCTGGTCCAGACCACACTGATCATTCTGGTCGGCGCCCTGGTGTTCCGGGTGCAGATCGTCGGGAACCTGCTCCTTCTGGCGGGCTTCGTGATCATTGGGGCGCTGGTGTTCGTCTGCCTGGGCTACTTCATGTCCACTTGGGGAAAGACCCAGGAGGGCATCAACGGCGCAAGCCAGTTCATCAACTTCCCGATGATGTTCCTTTCCGGATTGTTCTTTCCGGTCGATACAATGCCGAAGTGGATCCGGCCGGTGGTCGACGCGATGCCGCTCACCTACCTGGCCGATGCGTTCCGCCAGATCATGGTCGGCGCGGCGCCGTTGCACCCGCTCGGGACCGATCTGCTGGTGCTCTTGGTTTGGCTGCTGATATGCGCAGTCCTGGCGGTGAAGTTCTTCCGCTGGGAGTAGTGGTATAGGAAAAAAAGGGACCCTAAGGGTTGGTTTTGCCAACCCTTAGGGTCCCGCCGACCGCCCTTTGGGGTCCGGTCTCAGTTCTGCATCAGACTCCCCGATCACAGAAATAGTGCCAACCCGGGCCAGATTTCTTCCAACGGTTGTCTGATTCCTTTGCACAGGCAGATCGACCGGTTGTTTTCATACGGCATGCAGTATTGGCAATGGGTAAATCCCAGCCACTCGACCGATTCGAACGCGGATCGGAGTTCCCGTTCCGTGCCATATCCGTAATACAGGATCACCTTGCCCGTCCATTCCCCCGGACCACAAATGAAATAAGAATTATGCCCGCTGACCACCGGCGGCAGGCCGCGCGCCGGTCCGAAGAACTCGAGCGCGCCGGCTTCGCCGTAATTGCCGGCGACGATGCAGGCCTTGGCCTTTTCCTCGGCGGAAAGCGCATCGTAGAATTTGGCGAAGGTATCCGCCAAACTTCTTGCTTCGGTGCTATCGGATTCGTTCGGTGTTTCGGTGTACCCAAATGCTCCTTGGAGGGTCAATTTCCATAATAGAAAAAACTGTTGCCAGTTATGGGCGGTTTTCGCCTAGAAACGGCCGAAAACTGGCACGATCCTTGCCTTATTGACAACTAGAACGCATGTTCTATAATGATGCAAATTCTGGAGGTGGAGCCATGCAAACCATACAATCCCAAAAACCGTTTCAATTCTCCTTCTCTTCCCTGATCCCCAACCTTCGGCTTCCCGAGCGCGGCGCGTCGTTCCTCGCCCTGATCGTCGGCGCGACCGTCCTCTTTGAAGCGTTCAACTACAGCACAACCGAGCACGCGCTGGGCGGCGTGATGGGCGGCCTGAATTTTCTCGGCTTCTCCTGGGCGACGATCCTGGCCCTGGCCTTCTGCGTGATCGATTTCGCCGGGATCGCGAGATTATTCTCGCCGGAGGACCGCGCGGCGGACGGGCGGATGGAGGGCATCTATCTGCTCGCGGCCTGGCTTCTGGCCGGGATGATCAATGCCGCAACGACCTGGTGGGCGATGACCATCGCGCTGCTCGGGCAGCCGATCCTCGGCAACGAGCTCGTCACGCGGCAGGATCTCATCCTCTACGTTCCGATCCTCGTCGCGGGTGCGGTCTGGCTGATCCGGATCCTGTTGATCGGCACGCTGACCCTGTCGGGCGGGAAGCAAAAAGCGAATCCCATGCCGCCCGTCCAGAAAAAGCCGCTGCCCGTTCCGGCAATCCCCGCGTCTGCCCCGGTCGCGGCCATGGTGCGGCCGTTCACCGGCGGCCGGTCCTGACTCTTTCGACAGATTGGGTTCATCGCTTCCCCGGATCCGTTTCCAAAAAGGGTCCGGGGAAGCGTCCAAATTCGGGTATGATTTATCCGGCAATAGAAAAAGCCAATTTTTATTTTTGGAGAAAGTTATGTCCAGACCGACCGGTAAAAAGCAATTAGTCGCCGCGATGCAAACCGAACACGATGCCCTTGAAAAAACTCTGGCGGCCTTGACCGAGGAACAAATCTCAGCCGTCAACCGGTCGACCCAATGGTCGATCAAAGACGTGCTCGCCCACTTGACGGAATGGGAACGGATGGTCACGGGCTGGTATGAAGCCGGGCGGAAGGGGAAAACCCCCGCCGTTCCTTCGGAAAAGTACAATTGGGCGCAGCTGCCCGCGCTCAACAAAGAGATCTTCGATAAACACCACAACCGCACCGTCAGGGAGGTTTGTCGGAGATACCGCGCCTCCTTCGCGAAAATCCTGGATTTGGTAAACGGCATTTCCGAGGCGGAGTTGTTCACGCGCGGCCGTTATGCCTGGACCAATAAAAATGCGTTGGCGGCGTATTTCATCGGCTGCACCAGCAGTCACTACGTTTGGGCGCGGAAGGAAATTCGAAAGTGCCTGAAGTAAGGGCATGGGATTGTTTTTCTGATGATGAAAAACCTCCGTGAAAGAGCCGCCAAGGCCATAAGTTCCGAAACGATTGCGAAGATAGCCCCGCTGGGTGTCGCCTGCCTGACCGTTTTCGGATTAAAGGTAATGCTGGGCGGCGCTGCGTTCCGCCTTCCGCGGCCCGGAATTCCGGTTGTCTCCTCCCGGGTCGCCCGACTTTTCACGCCCTCGGTCCAAGCCTGGGATGAGGAAATCGTGCGCTGGTCGGAGGGCTACGGGCTGGATCCCAATCTGGTGGCAACGGTCATGCAGATCGAATCCTGCGGCAATCCGCGCGCCGTTTCGCGCTCCGGCGCGCAGGGGCTTTTCCAGGTGATGCCGTTCCACTTTTCCGACGGCGAGGATATGCAGGCTCCGGAGGTCAACGCCCGGCGCGGATTGGCGTATCTGGCCGAATCCTTGTTGAAGGCCGAGGGCGATATCCGCCGCGCGCTGGCCGGATACAACGGCGGCCACGGGGTGATCCACAAGGATCCATCCGGGTGGCCGGCGGAAACAAAACGCTATGCGTATTGGGGGGAGGGCATCTATGCGGATGCCGCCGCGGGTGGAACCTCCAGCCCGCGTCTGGAGGAGTGGCTCGCCGCGGGCGGGGCTTCGCTTTGCGAGAAAGCTTCCAAATAAATGATCTCTTGAATTCCGTAAACCGAAACACCAGACAGACCCGATTACACCGAACAATAAAAAAATATTCGATAGGGTTATTTCTCGCTCACGAATTCCTATAGTCAAACAAGATTAACCTCTACAAAACCGATAAACAATGATCCATTGTCGATCGTCAAAGGTTGATGGTCTGTCCTCGACCTGGATGCCGGCCAAGAACACGCCGGCATGACGATTGATGGAAATGCGCTTCGTTGAATGGTCGATCGGCGATGGTCTGTCGTCCATCGTCCAAGGTTCATCGTCTATCGTCCAAGGCCCGTCGCCGATTATCCACGGTCGATCGTCAACGATCCGTGGTCGCTTTTCCCCAGCGGCAGCCAGACGGAAAACGTCGTCCCCTTGCCGGATTCCGAGGCGACCTCGATCCGCCCGTCATGGCCGTGCGCGATCCACTGCGCGATAGATAACCCGAGGCCGGAACCGCCGAGCGGGCCCCGGCCGCGTGATTTTTCCACGCGGTAGAACCGGTCGAAGATGAACGGAAGGTCCTCGCGCGGGATGCCCGGCCCGTTGTCGGAAACGGTGATGTGCACGCAATCATCGATGACCCGCAGCGAGAGCACCACCCGGCCGCCGGGCTGGGTGTATTGCAGCGCGTTAACCACCAGGTTCAGCAGCAGCTGCTTCAGCCGGTCGCGGTCGCCGACGACGGACGCCTGCTCCAGATTTCCGATGCAGATTTCGATTTTCCCCTGCGCCAGGCCGATCGCCTGCTGCATCACCTCCAGCAGCAGCGTGTCCACCTCGACCGGCGTTTTTACCAGCGGCAGGGTTCCGGCTTCGACGCGGGAAAGCGTCAGCAGATCGCCCACCAGTCGGCTCATCCGGTCCACTTCGGATTGAACGGATTGCAGGGATTCGGAATCGGCGCCCATCTTCCGGATCAGGTCGACATTGCCCCGGATCGACGTCAGCGGGGTCCGCAGTTCGTGCGATACGTCCGCCAGAAAACGGGATTGGGACGAAAAAAGTTTTTCCAGCCGCTCGAGCGTCTCGTTGAAAGCCAGGATCAGCCGGCCGACCTCGCTGGACGCGGAAACCTCCAGCGGAATCCGGCGCGAAAGATCGTCCGCGTGCGTGATTTGGATCGCGGTCGTGGTCACCGATTCCAGCGGCTGCAGCGCCCCCAGCGCGATCCAGTTGCCGATCAGGACCGAGAGCAGCACGGCGGATCCGCCCCCGATTGCCAGCTCGAAGAACAGAATCGAAAGCGCCCGGTCGACGACCGCCAGCGGCGTCCCGATCTGAAGCAGACCCAGAAATTGGCCTTCGACCCAGAGGGTTTTGGTGATCACGCGCATGTGCAGCCCGTGGATGTTGGTATCGGAGAATCGCAGGTCCTCCGCCGGAAGCGGCGAGAATTCCGGCGTGGCGGTCGCGCCTTCCAGGTTGGGGCCGTAGGAAATCGGCGTGCCCCTTCCTTGCCCGGGGACGGCGGCCGGGGCGAGCGGTTCGCGGACGCTTTGCATGTTGGGGGAGAAGGAAAGCAGCTCGCCGTCCGCGCTCCACACCTGGACATAGGTATTCGAGGAGGAAAACGGGAGCGGCGGCAGGTTCAGGAATTTCAGATCTTCGACGCTGCGGACGGTCATCGAGCGGAAGATATCCTGCGCGGATTCCTGGAGGGCCTGATCAATCTGCTGGGTGAGGGTGTAGCGCAGGATGAAATACAGGCTGGCGCCGAACAGGAAGAGGATTGCAGCCAGAAGGGCGGAATAACCGAAGATCAAGCGGGCGCGCAGCGACATGCCATGTCCCCTCTCCGGGGAGGTCAGGTCTCTTCCCGCAGAACGTATCCGACCCCGCGCACGGTAAAGAGCAGGCGGCTTCGCCCGTCCGATTCGAGTTTCTGGCGCAGGTAGCGGATATAAACTTCGATGATGTTGCTCTCGCCGCCGAAGTCGTAGCCCCAGACCCGGTCGTAGATGGTCTCGCGGGTGAGCACCTGCTTCGGATGGCGCAGGAACAACTCCAGCAGATCGAATTCCTTGGATGTCAGTTCGATCCGCGTTTCGGCGCGGTACACCTGGCGGGTGCCGGTATCCAGCCGCAGGTCGGCGAACTGCAGCACTTCGGGTTCCCCGGGTCCGGCGCGCCGGAGCAGGGCGCGCACCCGCGCCAGCAGCTCGGCCAGCGCAAAGGGTTTGACCATGTAATCGTCGGATCCCGCGTCGAGTCCCTGGACCCGGTCGGATACGGAATCGCGCGCGGTGAGAATGAGGATCGGCAGGGAGGAATGCGCCGACCGCAACCGCCGGCAGACTTCCAATCCGTCCATGCCGGGCAGCATCAGGTCCAGCACGACCAGATCCGGCCGCGCGTCGCGCGCCTTGGCCAGCGCCGAGGCGCCGTCGGCGGCCGTTTCCACCTCGTACCCTTCATACGCGAGTCCGCGGCGCAGGAAGGACGCGATCTGCTCTTCATCTTCCACGATCAGGATTTTTGGCGACATGCTTGTTCCTAGTCCTTCCAATCACCCGGAGGAGAAGCCGGGATTTTCCGGCCGGCCGGCGGGGTCAGGCAATAATATCCGGATTCGCGTTTTCGGGCGACGAGGTCTGGCCGACCTGCACCGGGAGCAGGACAAAGAAGGTCGTCCCGTGCCCGATCTGGCTTTCCAGCCAGATCCGTCCGCCCATCGCCTCGGTCAGGGTTCGCGCCACGGCCATCCCCACGCCCGTGTCGCCCAGGCCCTCGATCAGCGGCCCCTCCGTGCGGTACAGCCGGGTGAACACCCGCGGCTGGTCCTCGGCGGCGATCCCCGGCCCGCTGTCTTTCACCGTTATGAGCAGCGCCAGTTGCCGGTTTTGTTCGGCCAGGGGCGTATGCGTCGTGAGCACGACCTCTTTTTCCGGCGGCGTGATCAGCACGGCGTTTTGCACCAGATGATTGAGGATTTGCTGCAACGCATCCCGGTCGATTTCGACCGGCGGCATCTCCTCGTCGACATCCAGCCGCAGGACGAGATTCTTTTCGCGCACGGTATCGCTGGCGCCCGTGATGGCGCCGTCGATGACGCTGGCCACGTCCACCGGCTGCATCCGCGGGGCGGCGATTTTTTCCGGCAACAGCAGCAGCTGGAGCAGGTCTTCGAAAAGGGCTTCGGTCCGGGTGATGCTGGCCCGGATCCGGTCCAGGAATTTCCGCTGCATGCCGCCGAGGATCCCGGCCGATTCCGAAAGCAGCAGGTCGGTGTATCCCACCATGGAGGAAAACGGCTGGCGGATTTCCGCGATCAGCCCGGTCACCATCCCGACGTCGGCTCCGAATGTCAGCTTCTTTCCGGGTTCGGTCGGCGGAGGGGGCTGCAGCAATGCGGATTGGAGATGGGCGTATTCGGTCAGCGTTTTGCGCAGTTCGTTTTGAATGCGCGAAATTTCCTGCTGGTATTTTTGCTCGGATTCTTCGAGCGCGTTCCGCAAGCGGGTGATTTCCACGCCGGCAAAGCCTTCGCCGGCGGCGGGGGCTTCGCCCGACATGGTTTGAATCTGGCGCATCTCATCCTGCAGATGCCGGTTCTCCGCGCGCATTTTCTCGGCCGCGGCGGCCGATCCCTTGAATTGATCGGCTTCCCGCTGCGCGCCCAGCAGTTCGGCGCGGGTGGTTTCCAATTCCTCCTGCAGCCGGTTGATCCAGCCGTCTTTTTGCTGGATCGCCAGCATCCATTGCCGTTCCGCTTCGGTCCCGCCTTCGGGAAGGGGGACCGGCGCCGCCGCCGGAATGTCCTGGTCTTTTACCAGGGAGGCCAGCCCTTCGGCGCGCTGGCGCTCGTTGCGCCACTCCTGCTCGGCCTGTTCGAGCTGGGTTTCCAGGTTCATCCGCTCCGCCTGCACGCGTTCGCTTTCCTCCTGAAGGCGGGCGTTTTCCTGTTGCGCGTCCTCGACGCCCTGCTGCAACAAGCTGCGTTCGTGCATCTCCTGGAAGGCTATGCTGCTGGCTTTCGCAAACGCCTGGGCGACGGGTTCATCCTCCTCTTTCCATTCTTCGCCGGAGTACGCCGCCAGGAGCAGAATTCCCATCGCGGCTTCATCGCCGAGCGGAAGAGGCGCGTATAAAGCCGGTCCGGCCTGGGGCAGATGCGCCTGTTCGGCCGCGCTGCGCAACGAGGAATCCGCGTCCACTTTCCCCAGCCGCATGATTTCCCGGCCCGACACCGCAAAATGCAGCTGCGGCGCGGCTTCGGAGGTCACCGTGAATCCGGGAAGCGCCTGGGCGTTGATCCGGTCGTATCCGGATATAAATTCCACGCTGTCCCCGTTTTCGCTGGATGCCACGAAGTAGGCGACTTCGACGCGCATCGCGTTGCAGAGCCAGACCGTGACCGCCTGCGGCAGGTCCTGGGGCTGATGCGTCAGGATCAACTCCGAGAGCGAAGGCACGGATTCCGCGGCGGCCTGCCGGATCTGGCTGGCCGGACTTCCCGCGCGGGCCGTACCGCCGCCGGTGGTGGCCGAGTAGGCGAGGCGCATGCCCGCAAAGGGGAATGCCAGCAGGTCGAATAATCGCATAAACCCTGGAAGATTGGTGTCGGCATTTCCGAGGATAAGCTGAAGAGCAAGCTGCAGAGTCACTCCGGTGAGGAAAAGCAGCATCGCGACGAAGGATAATCCCCATCCTGCCGGCCGGCGCGCCAGGAGCATCACGGTCCCGATCGCGAGGTATATCCAC
>JBAVFZ010000228.1:0-20178 GCA_049684495.1 Anaerolineales bacterium
CCGCAACATAGGGCTTTCTCCCATCCGGCTTTGAAATATCCTTTCCGTGATCCCAATAGAATCCCCGGTATTTAAATTCCACAGCTCAACACCCCCTGCAGATCCATTGGCCAACCGGCTCCCGTCAGAAGAAAATAATAAGGCCGAAGGACTCAATTGAGTTTTCAAACGGCGAATAATTCTCCCACTCGACGGATCCCACAGCGTGATCGTCCTTCCCCATCCGGATGCCAAAAACCGGCCATCAGGGGATAATTCAAAATTATCTTTGTCAAAGTCTTCGCCGAGCTCCTCAGGAGCTTCCCAGCAAATAAACGACTCTCCGGTATCCACTCCCCAGATACATACAGTTTTCCCATAATTGGTTGCGAGGGAATGACCGTCGAAAGACAAATCCATTCCTTCTATTGGCGTATTTACCCATTGGCGGAACTTCGATCCACTGGCAAGGTTCCATACATCGACGGTTCCCCCGGAAGAACCCGCAATCGCCATAAGGTCGCCGGCATCTGAAAATGTGATGAGGGGTTTAAAACTGCTGGAGAAGTTTACCGGAAGTGATTTTTTTAATCCTCCATCGACGGTATTCCAAAGGTAAATCCGTTCAAGAAAAAAGCATTTCCCATAACACGATCCGATACTAACCTCATCAAATCCATCATCAAGAGACAGCGTCGCAATCGTCAGACCGTCTTCCAGGAAGGAAACATGGGTTACCTCTGTTTGTGTTGGAATGCTCCATACTTCCTGAAACGAATCCGTCGTGAACAGTGACAATCCCGTCGCCCCCGCCACGGCGACCGTTTTTCCGTCCGGCGAGAGCGCGATTTGGTTGATGATCCCCCGTCCGATTCTCGCCCGCGCGCCCTCCGGCACCCAGCCGGGCAGGAGGATGGATGTATCATCCAGCGGAGTGTTCGTCGGGGTGATGGTTGGGGTATTCGGTCTTGTCCTTGTCGGGTATTTGGTGCTGGTAATGGTAAAAGAACCGGATGGTATCGTTGCGGATGCGTTCTCTTCTTGAGAAGGCGAACTCCAGACAGGTTGTCCCGCGGAAGTCGGGGCGCAGGCGGCGGCAATGCTGAGGCCCGCCAAGGTCAATGTAATCGTTATGAACCGCTGGATAGGCATGGAATTACCTCTTAATATGCGGGAGCCCGAACCTTCCCAACGGTTATAGCCTATCCGCCGGATATGTCAAACGGATGACGGACTTGTTTCAATATTGACACACCCGGCGGGAAACATTTGACGGAGGCTTGCGTATATCCCAGCCACAAAGGACACAAAGCCTGCCCTGGCGGGCTAGGCCAGGGAACACAAAATAATTCTTGTGACCTTTGTGCCCTTTGTGGCGATAAACCATCATCCGCGCGGAATAGCTCCCCGGATTCAGTTCGGCGTCACCTTCCAGGCCGTCATCTCAAGCGACACGGTGGAGGCATCCCCGCCCGTCCCCCAGTACCACCACCAGGGCATTTGCAGCAAAGAGGCGACAGTACCGTTCGGCGCCGGCGGATCCAACTTGATGTTGAAACCTTTGCTGAGGATTACGCGCTGGTTGTCCATGTTTCCAAAATAATAATCCTGGATCCCGTTCTTGGATGGTTCGGATTGGCCGACGGTCGGATCGGCCGGGATCCAGCCGATCCCCTCCAGGTAGAATTCCGCCCAGACGTGCGCCTGGTTTGTCCCGCTGATCGCCCAGAATCCGACGACCGACCGGGCGGGTATCTTCTTGGCCCTCGCCAGGGCGATGAACAGCGCGGAATAATCGCCGCACTCGCCCGCTCCGTTTTCCATCAACGCCTTGGCGCCCAGCAATCCGTCGACCAGCTGATAGCGGGCATTGGCAACCACGTAATCGTAAAATTTTTCCGCCAACAGGAATGGATTTGTCTCATCGCCGCCGACCCGGTCCGCCAATGCGATGATCTGCGGATCGCCGGATTCAATGTAGGGTTCCGCCCTCGTATACCACCGGTAGTCGGCGGTGAGCGTGTTGTACTTTTTAACCGATTCCGGATCGATCGAAGTCCGGGTTTCATACGCCGTAAACGTGAACCGGTATTTCAAATCCTGGGTTCTTCCCCAGGCGGGCGTGTTCGCCAGATGCCAATAGTACATCTCCGATCCGGTGACGTTATCCTTGCCCACCTGAACGCTGGCCGGCGAAACCTCCTCGATCGTCACGCTCTCCTGGCCGTCCCAATTGACCGGCTTCGGCTGATAAACCTGCAGTTCGGTAAGCGTGAAGCCGCCGTTGGTCACGGTGGCGACGGATTCGACCCGATAGCGTTTGGGGTTGATATACCGGATCGGGTCCCCCGCGGCGGTCGGTTTTAGCACCTCAGCCGTTGGGGAAGCTGCCACCTGGGTCTCAGCCGGAACGATGGTTTCGGAAACGGAGGGCGCCGGAGCAAGCATGCTGCAGGCGAATACGAAGAGCATTCCGGCGAAGATGAAAAGGACCTTTATCTTTCTTGGCATTTTTCTCCGGGGTTGGGGAGCCAATCTGAGATTGGTCGTCATTCCCGCGCGCTTTAGGCCTGCCCTCGCGAAGCATCCCCGCTTGTTACTGCTCCATAAGCGGAGATGGCTGCGAAGTGTGGGCGGGAATCCATGACGCATGATATGAACCGGGGTTCAATTCTACTAACCTCTGGATCCCCGCCAAGACCGCGCAGGGATGACTATCCATTGTGATTGTTCGTCATTCCCGCGCGCTTTAAGCGGGAATCCAGCAAATACATAATCGATCCATGGGCTAAAAAAAAATACTCCGGATCCCCGCTACGAACACCCCCGCTTCGCGCTCATCCCCGCTCATAAATCAAGATCAAGTGGGGATGCTCCGCGAGGGCAGCCCGCCCCGGCTGGGTCGAGCCGGGGGCACGGGGAGGACTACCTTATTTTTAATATACTTTTTTCCTTCGCGTCCCTTGCGTCCCCGGCCTACCCCAACCGGGGCAGGTTTTGCGGTAAAAGGGTTTTCCGCCTCAACAGCAAAATCAACCCGCCAGCAACGGCTCGATCTTCTGGATGGTCTCTTCCGGCGTCAGCGCGGAGGTGTCGATGACGAGCGCGTCCTTGGCCGGGCGCAGGGGGGAAAGGTCGCGCCCGGAATCGACCTCGTCGCGGCGGGCCAGCGCCGCCTGCACTTCCTCGAGCGTCTGATCCCCGCCGCGCGAATCCAGATCCTGGAACCGCCGCCGGGCGCGGACTTCGAGCGAGGCGTCGAGGTAAATTTTTATATGCGCTTCGGGCAGGACGACCGTGCCGATGTCGCGACCAATCATCACCACCTTGCCGCGCAGGCCGACCTTCCGCTGCTGGATGACCATCGCCGCCCGCACCCGGGGGTAGGCCGATACGCGCGAGACGGATTCGTCCACCACCGGCTCGCGGATCGCCCACGAGACGTCGTCGCCGTCGAGCAGGACCGTGCTGGTGCGGTCGTCCCGCGCCGTCACCGGCTGGACATCGATCGCGATTTTCTCCGCCAGCGCCGATACTCCCTCCTCGTCGGCGGGCGACACCCCGGTTTGATACGCCGCCAGCGCGACGGCCCGGTACATCACCCCGGTGTCGAAAAACAGGTATCCGAGCCTGTCGGCGAGCATCCGGCCGATCGTCGTTTTGCCCGATGCCGCCGGCCCGTCGACCGTGATAATTTTCGCGGGTAAGTCGCTCATTCCTTTGCTCCTTCCTCCGGAACGAGAATGTCCGACCGCACCCAAAGGATCACCCGCTCCCGCTCCACCGGACCATCGCGGAAAAGCAGCCAGCGGATGAGATCCGGCGGCCAGCCGAACCACGCCCGTCGTTCAGTGTACCCGAATGCCTGCCCGCGGTACACCACCGTCAATTGGGGAGCGGCTACCGCACCCTCCAACTCGACGTACGGGGAGATCAGCATCGGCGGCGTGGAAAGCATGTCCACCATGACCGGATATCCGGCCGCCTTGTACGTCAGAAGTTCCCACCCGAGCGCGGATTCCTCGGGCAGCTGGATGACCACGGACAATTCGTCTTTGACGCCCGTCTGCCACCCGGAGATTTGCACGAGCGTGGAGTGCAGGCGCAGGACGTCCGCGGCGGCGGTTTCCGTCTGCCACAGTTCATTCGCGGATGTGCGGCGCGAATGGGTGGCGTTCCAGCCCGCGCCGGCCTGGGTGACGAAGAGGATGGAAAACCACGCCAGCGCCAATCCCGCCAGAGATGCGCGGACCGCGCGGCGCAGATCCTCGGAATACAGGAGCCCGGGGAATAATCCGCCAAGGATCCCGACCAACGCCAAAACGATATTCAATAGGGAGCCGGAGGAAACGTAAGCGGCGAGGTTGAGCACGGCGAAGGCCGCGAGCGTCAGGATGGCGCCCGCCTGCACCAATGCGAAAATCGGCCGCTCCTCGAGCACGGGGGATTCGAGCGTCAGGCGCAGCGCGCGCGCGCCGAGGACGAGCAGCGGCAGGATCACCCATACCGCTTCGTCGGGAAAAGCCGCGGGCCGGATGAGCACCCAGATTGTTGCGACGGCGGCGAAGGTTGTCCAGAACCGGTCCTCGGCGGAGAACAATCCCCTCGAAAGCAGGATCAATCCCACCGTCCCGAACACGATCGCCATCGGCTCGTACCCGATGAAGAGCAGGATGAATTCACCGATGCGCGGCCAGCCGGAAAGGAACGCGCCCAGCCAGCCGCCTATACCGGCCGCCAGCGCGCCGATCCCGCGCGGGAAGATAAACAAACCCGTTGCACCTCCGAGGATGCCGATAAGAAATCCGGCGATCGCAGCGGGCATGGGTAGGGGCGGACGGCTGTCCGCCCTCGCGAAGCGGGGGTCCGCCCGTATGATGGGCGGACGGCCGCCTGCCCCTGCGGTTTCGGCCGGGGTATTTCCCGAATGCAGGAACCGTTCCACAAGCGGAACGGCCGCCGCGATGGCCAATCCGCTCCACCCGGCCGGCCCGGCCGCGGCCGCGAGGCCGAGCGCGAGCCCGCTTACCAGCGGATGCGATTGCTTCGAGCGCGCGTAGAAAATAAAGAAGCCTGCCGCCAGGAAACCCAGCGCCGTCCCGCCCGCCATCGTCGAAGCGATCCAAAGCGAGGGCGAAAGGGCAAGCAACACCGCCAGCAGAAGCGATTCAATCCGACCGCGGGTATTGCGGAACAGGAGCGGCAGAAGGACCGCGAGCGCTCCGGCCGCGGCCGGGAATAAACGCGGCGCTCCGTGCGACGCTCCGGAGAGAAAAAGCAAGCCGGCGGTGAACGACGCGTACAAAGCGCTGGACGACGCGGCCGCTCCGCCGCGCAGCAGATCCATCGCCCCCCAGGCTTCCGCGGCTTCCTTTGGGGATAGCGGCCCGCCTTCCAGCGCGGATAGGCGCAGAACCAGCGCGGCGAGGAACAGCGCCGCATAAACCGGGAGCTCAAACTTATCAAGGAACCGGTCGAGCGCGTCGCGCACTCTCATGGAACCACCCTTTCGAAGATGATGACCCCGTCCGCTTCGTAGATCACCTTCAGGTGCATGCGGAATTTACTCAGCCCGCGCGTGCCGTACAGGTCTTCTTCCAGCCGGCCGAAATATACGTATCGGACATCATATCGCGCAAGGATCTCCTCGGCCGAGATCCAATCCGGCGATTTATAAAGCTCTTCCACATCCGCGACCCGCCGAAGCACTTCGCCGCTTTCTCCGCGCCATTGCATTTCATGAAAACGCCAACCAAGGATGTTCGGAATGCCGGTTGCTGTCGATACTCGGGCGGCGGCGGCGATATAGTCATCCCCGACCGCCTCAACCAATGGACCGTTATCAACGATGTTTTCCTGCATCCACTTTATTGCCGCCGCGTCCGCCGGATCCTCTACAGGTAGATACGCCGAGGCATCCAGCGTGGGTTCGTTTGGATTTTTTACTTCATTCATCTTGGTCCAGACCGCCATCGGGTAATACAAAGAACCGATCAGCAGTGGGATAAAAACGATTGCGAGAGCGGCCGTGGCGTACGTTCTGTGCGCGCCGCCGGCCGCGGAACGCGCCTGGATTTCTTCAATCAGGCGTTTTATTCCATAGGCCGCGGCGATGCTCAGAAACGTCCAGGCTTGGAAATAAAATTTGAACACGGTGTTTATGCGCGAGCCGAATAAATCGCGCAAGTAGAAATATTCCGGGAAGAGCGCCATCAACGCCCCCCACAGGACAAGGATCAGGACGAATGCGTCGACCCATTGTTTTCCAAGCGGGAGGATTTCCGCATCAGCCGGTTCGTTCGGCAGGGACGATTTCCTGAGCGCCCAACCGAACAGCGCCGCCAGCGCGACCGCGATCAGCCCGAAGGGCAGAAGCGAAGCCCAGGGGTCGAAGAAGCGTTTCACCAGGACGATCGACAAGGCATCCATCGTCCCGTAGCCGCCGAGCACATCCGCCAAGCTCGCCATCGCAACCGGAGAAAGCGAAATGGCAAACCCCAGGACGAGCGATCCGACCAGCAGGGCTGCCAATCCGGTTCCGGCGAGCGTTAACCCATTCTTCCAATCCGGGTTCCACCCGCGTGAGCGCATCTCCAAAAACAGCCAGGCGAAGACCGGGACGAACAGTGTTCCGAACATGACGAAGAACTGGCCGCCCTTGGTTGGGAACAGCACGTTGGGCAGAACGCCGCCGGCCTGCGACGAGAAGCCGATCAGGAACGGGATGAACAGCGCCATTGCCACCGCGCCGGTGGCCGCCCAGCGCGCGAGGAACGCCTTCCATCCGGAAAACGGCCCGAAGTGAAATTCCCGCCGGCTCATCTTCCACCCGACCCAGGAGGCGATCGCGGCCATTCCGAAAACAAGAATGTCCCAGGTGTTGAGGAACACCAGGCTGCCGATGGAGAGGACGGTGAATCCGAAAAACAACCAGCGGTCGGATGCCGATTCGGCGATCGCGCTCCCGCCACGCAGTAGGATTTCCAACACTACGGCGACCGCCATCAGCAGGAAGGGCAGCGCCATAACATGCGGATGCATATCGCCGATGACGAACGAGAACGCCGGAAATTCGTCGATCACTTCGATCTTGGAAGCGTTGGATTGATCCCCGAGAGGATGATCGTGGACCACCCGGGACGCATGCCACCACCACCATCCGCTGAGGTGTGGAATCGGACTCGGCGCGCCTGTCGGCGGAATGTTCAGATCGCTGATATCCAGCTCCGTCCAGAAATTGTTCTGGCCTTCTTCCCAGTTGGCATTCCATCCGATATGGTTTGAATAAAGGAATTCCAGGCCGATCTCCAGGTTCCCCAGGAAGAGCAGCGTAAACGGGGCGAGTAGCGGCCACCAAAAATGATGGGATGTCCAGAAGTTCCTTGATTTCCGCCACGGAGTGGCGGTATCCGGGGGATCTGGATTAGAAGTTTGTACTGATACCGGTTCCGGTTCGGGATCGGGATCGGGTTCGGGTTCCGCCTTGAGCAACAGCAGATTTCGCAGCAGGCCCCAGGCGCCCAAGCCGGCCAGGCTGAAGGAGCCCGTGACGCCGAAGCTGAACGCGACGCTCCCGGCCAGGCCGGACATCTTCGCCAGCATCCCGGTCAGGATGTAGCCGAAGTGATAATAGGAAATCGCATACCCGGAGAGCCAGGGATCGTTGGGCGGGAAATACGTCGAGCGCATGATGGCGTTGAGGAACGCCAGATCCATTGGCCGCTCGGTGTGGGTCGCGCCGGCGTCGTACGACCGGAACCAGGTCAGCATCGCGAACAGGACGAGGAACACGCCTTCCGTGAACAGCGCTTCCTTTTTATGTTCGCGCAGCCAGCCCCAGGGATTTTCCCCTCGGGAACGGGCCAGGATCATCCCCGCCGCAAACAGCGCGCCCGCGCACAGCCAGACCGCGCCCGGCAGGTTCTGCCACAGGCGCAGCCAGCACCCGAGCCAGAAGAAATATCCCGTGGCGAGGATCCCGGCCATCCGCGCAAACGTCCAGCCGCGGTCGGGCAGCCGCTTGAGGCATTGGAACGTGATCGGCCACAGCGCGAGCGCAAGCAGCGAGGTGCTCGCCCACCAGCGGAGAAAGTCGCCTGCGATTTCCCAGAAGGTCATGGTCGCGGTTGCTCCTGACCTAACCCCCTTTCCCCGCCTTCACCCTGGAAGAACACCAGGGTTCAGGCACCCCTTCCCCCCTTCCCTTAAGGGAAGGGGGGAAGGGGACAGGGGATGGGGGGTTAGGTTACCACTTCGTAAACCGTCGTCTGCCCGACGGTGAAGACCGCCTTCAACTGGCCGGCCTGCGCCATGCGCTCGAACTTGGCAATCCCTTCAGGCAGGTAGAAGGCGCGCTCCACCTGGCCGACGATGACGTACTTCACATGATATTTCCTCAAAAACACCATCGCTTCGTCGGGATTGGCCGTGGAGTAAAAATCGCCGATCGCGTATACCCGTTCCCACACGCCCTGGTCGTCGACCACCCCGCGCTGCTGGCGTTCATGCCAGTTCCATCCAACCACGCCGGGCAGGCCGGTGAAGATGGTGAACCGCGAACCCCAGCGGTATTCCACCAGGTGGGCTTCGACGATGACCGGCGACCCCTTGATGTTCTCCTGCATCCAGCGGATGGCGAAGAAATCCTCCGACAGGTCCATATTCAGCGCCAGGTCGGTGGACGCTCCGTCGTAGTAGGTCGAATATTGCATGAAGGTCATGCCGTCGAGCGTGCGCGGCGCGGTCTCGCTCATCCGGTCGATGATCTTGAAATACGACGCGAACAGGGTGTAGCTGAAGGCGCCGGCCACGAGCACGCCCAGCACGCCGAACCAAATGTTGCGGAAGAGCCGGCCGGCATCGCGGATTTTACAGACCAGCCAGCCCAGGCCCACCCCGGCCGCCACGGCAAAGTACGCCCAGGCCTGGACGTAGAACTTGAAGACCGTATTCATCCGGTCCAGGTCCCCGGTGATGACGACCAGCTCCACGCCGCACGTGATCGCGAGGGCCGATACGAACAACCCGAGCGTCATGCGGTGCTCGTCGGGCAGCTTGTCCCCCAATCCCAGAATGACCGCCCAGAGCATCATCGGGATGGCGAAGACCAGCACCGGATACCCCAGCACGCCGAGGATCACCAATCCCGCGATCAGCAGCGACCCGGCCAGCAAAAGCGTCGTGCCCAGCCCGGCGTGTTTCGTCCATTCGGCGATTCGGGTGGATTTCAACCGTTCGCGGGTGAGGCCGATGACGTAAGAGATCAGGACGAACAGAAGCAGGCCGTGGACCAGGAAATAGGCATCGAGCGGGGTCCGGGATCCCTTCCAGCGTTCCACGCTGTTGTATCCGGAGCCATACCACGCGTGGTACGGCGCGAACAGCAAGATCGAAAGCGCGGTGAGCAATCCCGCCAGAATGATCAACCGCAGCCAGGCGCGGGGATTCCTCAGCTCGCCGCCTTGCTCGATCATCCTCCAGCCCGCCAGTGCCAGGCCGAGGAGCGCGATCCCGAGCGCGGCCGGGAAGTTCCAGGTGTTGCTCGCCCAGAGCGACCCCACCGCCAGCGCGGTGATCCCGACCAGCGGCAGCGAAGTTTTCCAGGAACGCAGATTGGCCGGAGTGATGATCATCGCGGCGGAGCCCGCCAGCGCCAGGATCATCGCCGGGAGGGACATGCTGTGCGCGTGCAGATCCGCATAGAGGAAGGAGAAAAACGGAAACTCCGTGATCGGTCCGGCTTCGAGCGAGCCGCCGTCGGGGCCGACCGGCACCGGGATCGAGCGCGAGGCGTTCCAGTACCAGTTATCCAACCCGAACGGCCAGGTCGCCTGGCCAAGCAACATCCGGAACCCGCCGACAATCACATGCGGAAGATCCCCCAGGCCGAACAGCAGCCCGCGCGGATAAGGAAGCGAACTTACCCGGGCCAGCCCGTCCCAGACCAGAATGACCTCGCCCAGGTTGCCAAGCACAACCATCAGCAGCGCCGCGCCCAGCCCCGCCACCACCGGCGAGACCTTGGTCGCGCCCTTGCGCCGGATGCTTTCGGCCATGTTCCAGGCGACGCCGTAGGCGGTCACCCCGATCGTGGCAAACAGCATCGCCAGCCCGAGGTTGTAGGCGATCGACGGGACCGTGCCCAGCAGCTTGGTCGGGATCGCGATTAGGACGTCGCCGAAGTAGTAATAGTTCATGTATCCGCCCGCGTACCAACCGTCGTACGGCGGGAAGGAGGTGCTTTTGATGACGGCGTTGAGCTGGGAGAAGTCCATCGGCTTCTCGCCGCCCTTGGAGGGATGCCACAGGTCGCTGTTCCCCAGGCGGATCAGCAGGAAGAAAACGAGCAGCGCCGCGAAGAGGATTTCGACGATCAGCCAGGTCTTCCACAGCGCCCGGATTTTTTCCTTCCAGCGCGTGCGGTCCCGCCAGAACAGATATCCGCCGGCCGCGGCCAGCGCCAGCCAGACCAGCGCGATCGTCGTCCAGACAAACGGGATCCGCGCGCTGCCCAGCAGCCACGCCGCCCACCCCACCAGCAGCCAGCCGGCGGTTTTGGCGATCGAATAGCCCTCGTCCGGCAGGCCGCGGAAGATGAGCGAGACCAGCGGCAACGCCGCCCATCCGGTCAGGACCGCCCAGATCCACCACATCCCGGCGGCCAGGCCGGGATACTTGTTCCAGATCCATTCGTAGGAAAACATTTCCGACCAGGTCCCGCCCGATTCCTGCTCCGCGAGCCGGTCATCCGGAAGCATCAACCGGTTCAGAACGGCAAACGACTGGCTGGCGTCCTGGTTGGCGACGCGGCTGATGTCGACCGCGCGCAGGATTTCTTCCACATTGGATTGCGAGTAATCCGCCCGCTTCTGGAAGATCCACACCGGGGCATGGTCGTATACGCTGAAAGATTCTTCGGCCGCCAGCGGGTTGAGATTGAACATCGGCAGGTTGGGCGTTTCGCCCCACGATACGGTCCCGGCCAGGTCCGAGATCTGCAGCGGGCCGAAGGTGAACGGGTGCTGGAATACGGCGACCAGTTCGAACCCCAGCCGGCCGTCAAACAGCGCCCGGTAATACTCCATCGTCATCGGATAGACCGCCGGCATCCGGCACACGCTCCAGATCCGGCGCTGGCTCTGGATGATCACGTAATCCGTCCGGGCCAGGTTGTCGATCAGCATCTGCCGCTTTTCCTCGACGTCCGGCCACTCGATGTTCATGCGGGTCGCGTTGGCGCGGTCGAACTGCCAGTTGGCGTCCAGGCCGTCGAGGTTGAAGGGAAGGCCCTCGTCCCAGTCCTCGTCGACAAACCAGGCGCCCTTGACCGAGAACGGTCCGCCGCGCGCGGCCGAAACATACAGGTGATAGCGCCGGCCCTCCTCGAGCGTCACCGGTCCGAAGGCGGCGTCGAGCCTTGCTCCGCGATCCTCCTCCCCGACCGCCGGAAGAAGCACGTCGGCCTCGGCCATCGGCTCGGGTCCGGGCGGCTCGGAATACAACACCACGTGCATCACCGATCCGGTCGCGCCGGAGAGATCCTTAACAAAGCCCAGCGAGAGGCTCTCGACCGTTCCGGAACGCACGGCCTCGAAGCTCATCTCAATGGCTTCGGTTCCGATTTCCTGCTGGGGGAAATTCACGCCCTGCTGGTATTCCCCGCCGTCGGCGAGCGCCATCGTCAGGCGGAAAGCGGCCGGGAAATTCTGGTACATCCAGCGCGAAGCGGCGAGGCGCGTGTTCTCCGTCCGGTAGATTGCGCTGAAGTTCCAGGCCCAGGCCAGCGTTCCGATCAGCACCACGCCGGCCGCGAGGCCCGCCAGCGGTTTTTTCCAGCTGGCGCGGGTGCGGGAAGCCGCGCTCCATAGTTCCGCGAGCGCCCAGGCGGCCAGCAGGCACAGGTAGGGATAGATGACGAGGAAGTAGCGCATCTCCTTGACCCAGCGGCTGCCAAGGAAGAGGAACATCCCGCCCGCAAAAAGGACCGGGAGCGCATGTTGTTTCCAATCCATCCCCCGCAGGGCGCGCAAACCGGCCCACAGCAGGCCGCCGAAGGCCGCCAATCCGAGCGGGAGCCCCATCCCCCACAGCACGATGCTCACCAGCGGGGTGAGGATCGCCGGCCGGTTGGCCCAATGCTCGGCCGGCGGATAGCCCGCGATCCCGCCGGATCCGCCGGATACCGCTTCGGCATAACGCATGCGGTCCAGCCAATCCGGATTCAAATGCAGGGTGAGGAATCCGGTATCGCCGGTTGTTTCCCGGAACGACATCGGCTGGGCGATGCGGAAGGAAAGCACGGTCACCGCGACGGCCAGCGCGAACATGCCGATCGGGAGGATAAACCGCGGGCCCACGCCCAGCGCGGCGTCTTTTATTTTCTCCCAATGGCCGATGATTACGGCCACCAGGATCATCGCCCCGAGCGGCGCGAAATTCGGGCGCGAGGCGAGCGTCATCCCGTAGAAGCATCCGAACAGCGCGTACCACCGCCATCCGCCTTTTTGCGCGGCGCGGACGGCCGAGTACATGGAAAGCGCGGCGAACATCACGCCGAAATTATCGATCGTCATGAAGTGCGATTGTTGGATCTGGGTCGCGGCCAGCGCGCTGAGCGCGGTCGCGAGAAGCGCGATCCGGCGGTTATAGAGCCGCAGCCCGATCGCCAACAGGACCAACAGCGTGATCGTATCGGTCAACGCGGAGAGGAATCGCCCGAGCCGTTGGATATGCCAGTAACTGGTGTAATCGACGAATTCGATCAGCCGGCACTCGGTTCCGTCCGACGCCGCTCCTTCCGCCCCTGCGCAGCCTTTCGAAATCAGATTGTTGATCGGCGGCAGGATGGTTTTCTGAAGGCCGGTAAGGCCTTCGGCCGTGGCGCGGATGAGGATGCTCGGCCACTGCCCCCAGACCATCGCCGGATCCGGTCCGTGCCCGATCGGATTGCCCGCCTCGTCGTAATACATATACGGCGAGACCGGCGAGATGCGCGTGTTGAAATATTCGCCGATCGAAGCCGGGATATGGATTCCGGAGACGACATTGTTCACCCCCAGCTCGTCCGGATTCAGATACGTTCCTTCGCTCCAATTGTTCCCCGAAAACCGGAAAAACACCCCGGCCAGGATCAACGCGCAGAGGATGACTTCGAACGCGATGCTGCGGATGCGCACAATCGGATCGACCGCCGGCCGCGGCGTGACCGGTGCCGGGAGGAAGAGTTCCGGCGCAGGCGCCGGCGCTTGCGGGCTGGGCGCGGCTTCCGGGCGTTTTTCTTCCGGTCCGCTCACGGGGTTCCATTGTTCCGGATTGGGATTATCCATACGGCTTTCCATTCTCCGCGCTCAGGGATTTACCGGACCGGGCGTTCCGGGCACGATGAAATAGATAAAATCGTGATTGGGGAAGGCGGATACGACGGTCGCGAAGTAGCCGTCCGGAAATTTCAATTTCAAGGCTTCCAGACTGTCCACATCCGTCGCCAGGAGCAGGAACAGGGTCGGACGCCCGCTGAATGTAAAACCGGCGATCTGGTCCGGGAAAAGGTAATGCTGCGAGTCGATCGGGAAGCCGGCGGCGATATTCATGATCCGGTCGTCGACCCAGTAGGGGTACGGGATCAGGTAGACATCGGCGGGGGCGCCGATGGATGCCACGAACTCGTGCATGAACACGCCCAGCTCGGACGCATTCTCGGAATTGACGCGGTAGGTCTCCGGGTACTGGCGCAGGGTGAGATCGAAATCCTGCGCCGCCCCCGCCACAACCAGGATCGACGCGAAGGCGGCTCCGACCCAGATCCCGCGGCGGCCGGGAACCATCCCGCGCAGAAAATCGACCGCCAGAACGAGGGTCAGGGCGGGCAGAAGGAAAACCACCGGTACGGCGGCGATCGCGCGCGCCAGCGACGGATTTTCATTCGGGATCGCGAGGGCGAGGATCGTGGGCAGCAGCAGAACCGGGACCAGCGAGAAGAGCGAGAGCGCCTCCCAGGATTTTTTCTTCAATCCCCATACCAGCATCCCGATGAATCCGAGATGGAACAATCCGCCGGCGATCACATCCAGCGCCGGGCGGAGCGGGACGCAGTTGAACCAGCCCACGCCGTCGTTCCAGCTGAACATCTGCAGCGCGATCCAGACATTGCTGATGAAAGTGTCTATAAGGACCGTAATCGAAAATGTCTCGCCGGGGAAGATCCGGGTGGTGGTCCGCATCCAGAAATCGGCGGGGAATTCAACGGCGTAGCGCAGGAACGGGAGGAACAACAGGGTCATCGTCCCGAGCACGACCAGGAAACCCGCCGTCGCCCACTTGCGGGAGCCTTTCGATTCGGGATGGAGCAGGAATAATATCAGGATGACGGCCAGCGCGACCGGTACCACCCGGATGGGCGTGTATCCGTACAAGCCGATCCCAAGCGCCGCTCCCGCCCGGAGAAAATCGTTCCAGCTCCGGCGGCGCAGCGCCTTGTAAAAAAAGTACAGCGTGGCGGCGCAAAAGAGCATCGCCAGCGGGAGCCGCAAACCGATCCGGCTGATCATATCCGGCCAATACCCCACCCCGCCGAGAATCATCGCCAGCAGGCCGACCCGGCGGTCGGCGATCTCCCGGCCGAGCAGGTAAAGGAACGGAAGGGTGAGGATTCCGACCGCCACCGAAACGATCTTCAGGGAAAGGAAGGAGATGCCGGTGCCGAACACCTGCGATACGAACGCCACCAGGTAGAACTCCAGCGCCTCGCGGCCGCCGTTGTTGGGGAAGAAAATATAGGTTTTCCCCTGGAGTATCTCGTTGACATTAATAAGCTTCTCGACATGGTCGCTGGTCATTTCCGGCGGGACGGACGCCATATCGACCGTGCGGGTGAACACCAGGACGGAAAAACTCAGTATGACCAGCAGCGACCACCAGGAAAGGGTGACTCCTTTTTGCAGCGATGCACCGAGCTCCCGGACGCGCGCGCCCGCCCTCTTGCCGGCATCGATGATGCCGTCGAGGAAGCTGCCCGGATAATCCGCCAGGGCGGCCCACCAATAGACGATCGCGAAGGCGAGCGTCAGGAGCGCCAACGGCCGGAACATTCCCCCCGCGCTGCCGGCATAGGCCAGCACCCCGAAAAATATCCCTCCCGCCAGCAGCCACAACCGCTGCCGGTTGAATCGAATTCCGCGGCCGATGCCGGGCGAGGCTTTCAGGGAGAAGACCGCATCGCCGGAAAAGATCGCCGAGGCGAACAAAAGGAGCGCCGCGGCATAAAGGATCGATCCGACGGTCTGGGAGGTTTCCATTGGCATCGGCCGGACATCCATCACCCACTGGGCCGAGAGCGCGAGCATAAGCGCAAACGGAATGCGCAGGGCGGCGAGCAAGCCGGGGCGCCCCGGCGTGTCGGTTGGGCTCAGCTCCGTTTCCGGCGCCGCGGGTTGTTCGACGGACGCCGCGAGCGGTTCCCCGGCCGGTTCAAAGCCTTCCGGTTCGACCGGCAGCGGTTCATCCGGTACCTCGGTCCGCAGCCCAAAGATAAGGAACGCCAGAGCCAGGGCGAACAGCGGAAGCCAGTTGGCGCTGGCCGGCAACGCCGCAAGGTAAACCGCGCCAGCGGCGGCAAAAATGCCGGCCAGGATGAGTCGCACCGCCCGTTTCCAACGCGGTGTTTTCCATTTAAGGACCAGCCAGTCCCAGACACTGAGCTCGGATTCGGACATTACGGAATACTCCTCCGGCCCCTGCGGGCGCACTCGATAGCCATCCATTCTTGCGGGCGCGATCTCTGATCGCGCCGATTCTATCTTATCTCCGGGCGCGAGCTCTGATCGCGCCTATGATTTCGATTTCAGTATCTCTTCGAACAATGCTTCATACCGCGCGGCGGTCGCATCGGAAGAGAACATATCGATGATTTTATCCGCGGGCTGCACAAACCGCGGCCGGTCGGCGAGGATTTCAAGGATTGCCTGCGCCAATCGCGCCGGATCGCGCGGCGGCACAACCTTGCCCATGCCGGTTATCCGCACCGGCTCGCGGACGCCGGGCAGCCCGGAGGCGACCGTGGGCGTGCCGCAGATCATGGATTCGATCTGGACCAAGCCGAACGTCTCGGTCGAGTTAATGCTCGGCAGGACGGTGACGTCGCAGGATTTGAAGAACGCCGCCATTGCATCCGGCTGCAACACGCCCAAAAAGGTCCAGCGGTCGCCGAGCGCCGTCAGGAGCGGCGCGATTTTCCGTTCGTAGGCTTCCTCGCCCAGGACTTTTTCGCACTGGCCGGCGAAGAGGAACCGCGTTCCGGGATACTTTTCCAGAATGGCCGGCGCGGCTTCGAGCAGGTATTCCACGCCCTTCTCCGCCGCGAGCCGGGCGGCCATGCCGATCACCTTGTGCCCCTCCAGGTTGTATTTGGTGCGGAAGGCCCGCACCTCCGCCTCCGAGGCGGATCCCACCTCGACCGGCGGGGGGATGACCTGCACTTTTGAAAGGTAGCGGGATAGGAACGGCGAGTGCTCCGCGAAGTCGCGGGTGTAGGCGACGATGCGGTCGGCGAGGCCCGCGGCCGCGTGGTTGGCCACATGCACCACCTGGTTGGCCACGCGATTGAACAGCGTCGGCGGCAGGCTGAGGTCCGAATGATAGGTCAGTACGGTCGGTTTGCGCAGCAACCGCCCGCGGAGCGCGATCCCCGGGGCGTCGAACTGCGGCAGATGGATGGAGAGGACATCGTGCGAAAGCGCCAGCCGGTTGGCCCAGTAGCCGAAGGTGGGCATGATCACGCCCTTGCTGATCCGGAACCACACCCACGGGCGGACGATCTGCATCCCGCCGACGGTTTCATTGGCCGGAAGGGAGGAATCGAAACGGGAGGTGAGGATGGTCACCTTGTGCCCGCGGCGGACGAGCGCGCGCCCCAGCCGTTCGGCATAGATGGTCAAGCCCGAGACGTGCGGGCGGTAATAGGTCAGAGCGATTAAGATCCGCATGCGCTTCCTTTCCTCACCTCTATCCCCCGTCCCCTTCCCCCTCACCTGCGGTAACCGCAGGAGAGGGGGAAGGGGTGCAGGGGATGGGGGTGAGGAGTGGTTAAGTGATTTCCTTTCCACCCGATTTGGCCGCCGCCAGGATCGAACCCAGGGATTGTCCTTCCACGATCAACCCAAGAACGCCGAGGCTGGAGAGGAAAACGATGTTCAACAGATGGATGGCGATCGCGTATGCGATGGCCGCGCCCTGCGCCAGGCCGCCCATCGTCAGCACGACTGTCACCGAACCCTCGAACACGCCCAGGGAACTCGGCGCGGAAGGCAGCGCCACGCCGATCAAACCGCCGACGAGCGAGAGCAATCCCCAGAACACGGACGCCGCCGGAAAGAACCCGCGCAGCACCACCCAATATTCGGCGGCCCACAGGATCATCGTGACGACGATCAGCAAAAATGCCGGGACGGACCGGCGCAGGTTGCGCACTTCCCCAAGGCCGTCGAGAAAATGTCCGGCCACATCCGAGACCGGCCGGAGTAGGGGAAACCGTGCCACCAGCGAGTCAACGATTCCCAGGATCCGCGTCCGGTAGGCGGCGATAAATACCAGGCCCGCGAAGAAGACCGCCGCGAGACCGAAGGCGGCGAGAAGAATCCGTCCGCTGAATTCCATCCCCGCGATGAGCGGGAACAGGCACAGCACCAGGACGCAGGTGAACGCCAGGTCGAACATCCGCTCGAGCGCGACCGCGCTCAACGCGGCGCCGGCAGTCACCCCGGCCGGCGAGCCGTCCCTGCTCCGGCTGACCAGATAGGCGCGGGCCACGTCGCCGAGCCGGAACGGCAGGATTCCGTTCAACAGGTAGCTGATGTTTAAAATCCAGAATGACCGGCCGAGCGGAACCGCGTTCCCCATCAGGCAGCGCCAGGCGGCGGCGCGGGTGAGCATCGCGCAAACCATGCAGAGGATCGCCGGCGCCAGCACCCACAGCTCCGCGCCCTTCCAAGCATCCGCCGTCTTCCGCCAATCCACGACGAACACGAGCAGCGCGATCGCCACGGCGCTGATCAGGAATCCGGGAAGCAGGCGGACCCACGGGGCGCGCGGTTTGGAGGGCTTCATTCCTCGTTCCCCATTCCGAGCACGGCCATAAACGCCTCCTGGGGCACTTCCACGCTCCCGATCCTCTTCATGCGCTTTTTGCCGCGCTTCTGTTTTTCCAGCAGCTTGCGCTTGCGGGTGATATCCCCGCCATAGCATTTGGCGAGCACGTCCTTGCGCAGGCCTTTGACGTTCGCGCGGGAGATCACCCGGCCGCCCGCCACCGCCTGGACCGGGACGACGAACTGCTGGCGCGGGATGAGGTCCTTCAATTTCGTGACCAGCGACTGCCCGCGATGATAGGCCGCGTCGCGGTGGACGATCGTCGCCAGTGCGTCCACCGGTTCGTCGTTGAGGTGGATATCCAGGCGGACAAGGTCCTCCTTGCGGTATTCGAGGAAGCGGTAATCCAGCGAAGCGTACCCGCGCGTGCGGGATTTCAACCTATCGTAAAAATCCACGATCAATTCCGCCAGCGGCAGCTCGAAGGTCAGCTGCACCCGGCCGGGCGAGGTCAGCGCCTGTTCGCGGAAAACGCCGCGCCGCTTGGTGACCAGATCCATCGAGGTGCCGTAATACTCGTCGGGCGTGAAGATCTGCAGCTCCATCCACGGCTCGCGGATTTCGGCGATCTGGTCTTCGGGCGGGAGCGCGGCGGGCGAATCCACCTTGCGCACCGTGCCGTCCAGCAGCACGACCTCATACTCCACCGAGGGCGCGGTGGCGATCACATCCAGGTCATACTCGCGTTCCAGGCGCTCCTGGATGATATCCATGTGGAACAGCCCGAGGAACCCGCAGCGGAACCCGAAGTTCAGCGCCTGGGAGGTTTCCGGTTCGTAAAACAGAGAGGCGTCGTTGAGCTGCAGTTTCTCAAGGGCATCCTTTAAATCGGCGTAGTCCTCGCCCTCGACCGGGTATATACCGGCAAAGACCATCGGTTTGATGTGCCGGTATCCCGGCAGCGGTTCCGCCGCCGGACGGAGCGCCGTGGTGATCGTATCGCCGACGCGGCACTCGCGGATGATTTTCAAACCGGTGGCGATGTACCCCACCTCGCCGGCGGCGAGTTCGCCGGTCGGGCGCATGTCCGGGGCGAAGATGCCGATCTCGATCGGTTCGAATTTGGCTTCCGACGACATCACCTTGAGCACGTCGCCCATTTTCAGCACGCCCTCGCGCACCCGCAGATCGGCCACCACGCCGCGGTAGGAATCGTAATGCGAGTCGAATATCAGGCCGCGCGCCGGTTCGTCCACGGACCCGGCGGGGGGAGGAATTTTTTTTACGATCGCCTCGAGCACGGCCTCGACGTTCAAGCCGGTCTTGGCCGAGATGGCGATCATGTCGCCGGGATCCCCGCCCAAAAGCGAAGCCACCTCGCGGCCCACTTCCTCGGTCCGGGCCGAAGCCAGGTCCACTTTATTCAAAACCGGGATCACTTCCAGGTTGGATTCCAGCGCCAGGTAGAGGTTGGCCAGCGTCTGAGCTTCGATCCCCTGCGTGGCGTCGACCACCAGGAGCGCGCCTTCGCAGGCGGCCAGCGCCCGGCTCACCTCGTAGGCGAAATCCACATGGCCGGGGGTGTCGATCAGATTAAGCTCGTAGGTGGCGCCGTCCTTGGCGGTGTAACTCATGCGCACGGCCGAGGCTTTGATCGTCACACCGCGTTCGCGCTCGAGATCCATGGTATCCAGGACCTGCTCGGTCATCTGGCGGTCGGAAATCGTGCCCGTCCGCTGCAGCAACCGGTCGGCAAGGGTGGATTTGCCGTGGTCGACGTGGGCGATTATGCAGAAATTGCGAATATGGGAGGTATCCATCGGTATGCGCGCTCCCGTGGCTGCCCGGGAGCGCGCGGTAAGTATACCCGAAAACCTTTATTTTCCCTTATTTCAAGGGAAAAATTCTCACATGGTTTTCACTAAAAGGAGACGGAGGACGAACAAATGGATGACCCCTCCCGGCCTCACCGCGGAAAACACCGCGGCGTCGGTCAGAGGCTGTTTACAAAGAATCGCCGGGATATTCATGATCGTCATGCCCGCGTGATTTTAGCGGGCATCCACCCTGGAAAATCCTGGATTCCCGCTTGGAACACGCGGGAATGACGACCAAACC
>JBAVFZ010000229.1:0-13276 GCA_049684495.1 Anaerolineales bacterium
GGGTAGAATGCACCATCTTTACCCGAAAGGTAACCCATGCCCGCCATTCAAACGACCATCAAATGCCCGTCCTGCGGGACCCCGCAGTCCGCGCTCATCGAACAGGTGATCGACGTCGGGCGCGATCCCGGATCCAAACAACGGCTGCTGCAGGGGCGGCTGAATTTCTTCCAGTGCCCCGGCTGCGGATTTCAGGGGACGCTCGCTTCGCCCCTGGTGTATCACGACCCGCTCAAGGAACTCCTCCTCACCTTCGTTCCGCCGGAATTGCGGCTCGGGCCGATCGATCAGGAAAAATTCCTGGGCGGGCTGACCCAGCAGGTGGTCAACGGCCTGCCGCCGGAACAGCGCAAAGGGTACCTGCTGCGGCCGCAGGCGGTCCTCACCGCCCAGGGATTGATGGAACGGGTTCTTGAATCCGACGGGATCACCCGGGAGATGCTCGAGCAGCAGCGCGCCAAGTCGAAACTGGTCCGCGAGTTGATAGACGCCGAGCCTGAGGCGCGACTGGCGCTCATCAAAGATCAGGACGCGCGGATCGATTCGGACGTGCTCGCGCTGCTCGGCGCGATCGCGCGCTCGGCGGCGGCCCAGGAGGATAAAGCCTTCGCGGAAAAAGCCCTCCAGACCAGGGCGGATGTCATCCAGCACTCCTCGGCCGGAAAACGCTCGCTGGCTCAGAAAGAGGAGATGGAAACCGCCGCCCGGGACCTGGAAGTGCTGGGCAAGGAGTTCAGCCTGGAGGCGCTGGTGAAGCTGGTCGCCGCGGCGCCCTCGCTGGATCGGGTCACCGCGCTGGCCGCCCTTGCCTGGCAGGTGATGGATTACGCGTTCTTCCAGCGCTTCACGGAGACCGTGGAAAAATCCGCCGGCGCCGAACGCGAACGGCTGACGGCCATCCGCGACCGGGCCCTCGCGGAAATCGAGCGCGTCCAGCAGGCGGTGCAATCGGAAATGAACCTCATCGCCGGCCTCCTGCAAACCATCCTCCAGGCGCCGGACCTGGATGCGGCCGTCGAGGAGCACCTTCCGGAATGCAACGACCTGTTCTTCGCGGTGCTCGAGGCGAATTTGGAAAGCGCCCGCCGCAACAAGCAGGAGAACGCCGTCCAGCGGCTGGAGGAAGTGAAGACGAAAATCCTCGCCGCGCTGGAAAAATCCCTCCCGCCGGAACTGCGCTTCGTCCGCGACCTGCTCGGCCAGGAGAACGACGAACTATCAGAAAAGATGCTAGCCGACCGCGCGGCCTAAGTAACGGATAATTTCGTCGCGGCGCTCAAGGCTACCGTCAAGGATCTGGAATCCACGCCGCAGGAACCGCTGGCCGGGCGGATGAAAAAGCTGCTCGAGCTGTCGGAAAAGCAGCTCGCGCTGGCGAAGTTCACCGCAAAATGACTAAAACCTTTTCACCGCAAAGCCCGCCCTGGTCGGGCTGGGCCAGGGACGCAAAGGACGCCAAGAAATTCTTTAATATTTTTATTCTTTGCGCTCTTCGCGACTTTGCGGTGAGATATTTAATATTTTTCGCAAATGCGAAAAGCTCACATTAACCCCTCGGCCATGGTCGATGGTCCATCGTCCATCGTCGGCTCCACTGGTATCGATACGACAAAAAACGCCCCTCGTGCAGGGGCGTTTTTCATCACCAAAACCATTCCTTTCGGAAACGATCCGGCACCGCTATTTGGCGGCGAACACCCACAGCGTCACGGAAAGCGGGGCGATCTCCACCGGATCTCCGTTTGTAAACGCCGGCACATCCGCCGGTTCCGCGTTGTGCGTTCCGTCGAACAGGTAGACTTCTTTGAGTTTATACGCGTCCCCCTTGTCCAGCCGGAGGATCATCTTCACCGCCGCGTCGCCGCGGTTGATGAAGATCGCGGTCAGCGAGCCGTCGTCGCGCTTGGCGGCGAACAGCGAGACCATCGGATCGTCGGCGTTGGCCGCCAGGAGATGGTTCCCGAATCGCTTGTAGATCTGGAACACGGAGTAGCTCGGGCGGAGCGTGTAGGAGGTCATCAGCGCGTGCCCGGCGTCCGAGGATCCTGTTTTCAGGGTCCAATACGCGAGCAGTTCCGGCCGCTGGCGGATCATGCGCCCCATCACATCCGCCGTCCAGAGCGCGCCCAGGAACGAATCCGGCGAGGTTTCCGCTCCGGAGACGTTGGACCAGTTTGAGTTCCATTCCATGACCCCGACCGGTTTTTCCTTCCCGGTCACTTCCTTGATCACGCGCCGCAGGTCGGGGATGATGTTGTCCCATTCCGGCGTGTTGGCCAGCAGTTGCGCCTTCGACGGCGTTCCGCAGGTCAGGCAGGAGGGGAACGGGTAGCGGTGGACGGTGACGATGTCGACCAGGTCGGCGTTCACCTTCAGGAACTCGCGCAGGTAATCCTTGCCTGCGGAATCCTTCGGATCGATCGCCGGATCCCCGCTGAACTGGTGGGTGTCGGGTCCGTAGAGGATGATTGTCGGATCGACCTTCTTCATCGCCTGCGCGAATTCCCGCCAGCGTTTGGCGTATGTTACGGCGTCCATCGCCTGCTCCCCCAGCGACGTGTCCGCTTCATAGAGCGAGGGCTCGTTCCCGATGCTCCAGTATTTCACGCCGTACTGCTTTTCGATATTCACGTAGCGCACCCAGCCGGCGGCCGCCTCGGGTGTGCTGCCCGGCAGCCGCAGGGTGAAGCTCGGCTCGGCGCCCATCATCTTCGCCTGGGCGATGTAGTTGTCCACCTGGACGGCCGTGATGTCGTTTCGGTCGCCCCAGTTGCCGCCCGGCCAGCGCAGGAAGGTGATCCCGGATTGCTTGGCCGGTTCGATGTTGTTCACGCCCAGGTCTGCCCACGGGCCGTGGTTGGTCCCCAGCACGTAGGGGCTGATCTCTCCCAGGTCCGAGGCGGTATCGATTAAAAAGACGCCCGACGGATAGGTGGTCGGGGACGGCGTGGCGAATTCGGGCTGGCAGGCCGTCAGGAACAAAAAGCAGCCGAGCAGGATGAGCGTTCGAAACCGGTGGGGAATGTCCATTTTTCTCTCCGATAAGGATGCGGCTGAGAATAAAAGAGTTGTGGTTGGTGAACTACCGAAAACATGATCCGGGCGACCCGAACGGCCGCCCGGATTTATCACAAACGGAAATACTCCGCGTATCCGCTCCTGGCGCGGCCGGCCTTATTTTTCCACGCCGGTGATAACGATGCCCTGGACGAAGAAGCGCTGGGCGGCGACGAACAGGATCAGCGGCGGGATCAAAGTGACGAGCGCGCCGGCCTGGATCAGTTCCGGATGCTGGCCGAACATCGAGTTGAACCGCGCCAGCGCCACCGAGATCGGCTGCATGTTCAGCTTGGTGGAAAGATAGATCAGCGGGCCGAAGTAGTCGTTCCAGGACCAGACGATGTGGAAGACGGTCACCGCCACGAGCACCGGGTAGGATTGCGGAAGGATGACCGACCACAGGATCCGAAACGGCGAGGCGCCGTCGATCATCGCGCTCTCGTCCAGTTCGCGCGGCAGGGTCATGAAGAACTGCCGCAGGAGGAAGGTGTCGTAGGGGTTGGCAAAGAACGCCGGGACGATCAGCGGCAGCCAGGTTCCCACCCAGCCGATCTTGGTGAAGAACAGGAATTGCGGGATGATGGTGACGGTCCCGGGGAGGAACATGATCGAGATCAGCAGCATGAAGAGAATGTCGCGGAACGGGAAGCGGAAACGCGAGAAGCCGAAGGCCACCAGGACGCACGAGATCAGCACCCCGATGGTCGTAGTCAGCGTGTAGTAGAAGGTGTTCCACAATACCTGTGGGTAGTTAAGATCGTTCCACATACGGATGTAATTGTCCCAGGCCGGAGCAAACACCCAGGGGCGCTGCAGGGATTTGAAGGAGCCGCCGTTCCACACGACCGGCGCCGCGGCGATGTTGGCCGGGTCGATGAAGACAGCTCCTTTCTGATACCCCTTCAGGATGGCCAGGTTTTTCTCGCCGCTCTCGGTCGGGACCGTATACACCTCCAGCGTCTTGCCGACGTAATCGCCGAGATTGACCGTCTCTTCAACGGGCTCGGGCAGCGCCTTGGCCACCATCACGGTATAGGTGCCCGTGTTTCCGCCCTCGTATACCCAGGTCGGCGGCAGCACCGGCCAGATGGGAGCGTTCGCAAAGGCAAATTGCGCCTGTGTTTTAAGCGACGTCAGGATCATATAAAGGAAGGGGACAAGGAACACCATCAGCATGATCGTGGTGAAGCTCGTGACCAGGATCGAAGGGAGCGCCCTTAAGCGCGGCTTGTGATAGACGGTCGGAGCCGGAAGCGCCGCCGTCATTGCGGCTGCGCCCGCCTGAGCGGTGATCCGCCCGGAAGCCGGGCGCGCGGGAGCGGCGCGGGCGGGCTTGCGCGCGACCGGGCTTTTTCCGCGGGCCGCCAGCTTTTTACGCGTGGACCCCGGGGCGGTGCTCTTCTTGGATTTGGTGGGCATTTCCACGACATCCTTTCTACGGTCCGGCATCCATGCGAGCCCATGCGACGCCGAGTGATCCGATCCGGACCGGTCCGCCGTTCCTTCGGCGTCCGGTGTTGAAACAAACTCAGCCTGACGGAATGTCAGGCTGAGCGGGAATGCCTATGGATTTGCCGCGGCGACCCGGAACCTCTCCGCCATGGCGCACTACTTTTCCACGCCGGTGATGACGATGCCCTGGACGAAGAAGCGCTGGGCGGCGATGAACAGGATCAGGGGCGGGATCAGGGTGACCAGCGCGCCCGCCTGGATCAGCTCCTGCCGCTGGACGTACATCCCGTTGAAGCGCGCCAGCGCCACAGAGATCGGTTGCATGTTCGTCTTGGTGGTGAGGTAAATCAGCGGATTGAAGTAATCGTTCCAGGCCCAGACGATGTGGAAGACCGTCACCGCCACCATTACCGGGTAGGATTGCGGGATGATGATCGACCACAGAATCTGGAATGGGTTGGCGCCGTCGATCATCGCGCTCTCGTCCAGTTCGCGCGGCAGGGTCATAAAGAACTGCCGCAGGAGAAACGTGTCGTACGGGTTGGTGAAGAAGGATGGGACGATCAGCGGCAGCCAGGTTCCCACCCAGCCGATCTGGGTAAAGAACAGGAAGGTCGGGATGACCGTCACCGTCTGGGGCAGGAACATGACCGAGATCAGCAGCATGAACAACAGATCCCGGAACGGGAAGCGGAAGCGCGAAAACCCGTACGCCACCATCACGCACGAGATCAGCACCCCGATGGTCGTGGTGAACGCGTAAAAGAACGTGTTCCACAGCACCTGCGGGTAATTGAGCGCGTTCCACATTTCCGTATAATTCGCCCAGGCCGGAGAGAAGATCCACGGACGCTGCAGGCCTTTATAGGAGCCGCTGTTATAAACGATCGGTGCCGCGCTGGGATTGGAGACATCCAGGAAGATGCTTCCTTTTTGGAAGCCTTTGATCAGCGCGGCGCTCTTTTCGGATCCGTCCGGCATCGGAACGGTGTAGACCTCGAGGGTTTGCCCGGCGATGGCCTGGTAATCGATGGTCTCCTCGACCAGCGTTCCCACCTTGTTCACCTGGACGGCGAAGGTGCCCCGCAGTTCCGCCGGAACGACGAACGTGGGCGGAGCCACCGGCCAGATCGGCGCGTTCGGCAGGGTGAATTGGGCCTGTGTCTTGAGGGACGTCATGACCATGTAGCCAAACGGGATCAGAAACAGGATCAACAGCCCCGTGGTAAACGCGGTCACTAAGAGGGACCGCATGGATTTGGCCAGTCTCGGTCTTCGAACGGCAATCGTATCCATTGCTATATCTCCCGATGCTCTATTTTTTTATTTTGGCCGCCGAAAAACCCGTTCGCGGTTTCCCGCGGCCGGATTTCCATTCTCGGCCTTTTTCACCCCTGCCGAGAAAGCAGTGCAAAAAAATTTCCTTCCCGGGTCGTTCGTCCGTCCGGATTACTTTTCCACGCCGGTGATCACTATACCCTGGACGAAGAACCGCTGGGCGGCGATGAACAGGATCAGGGGAGGGATCAGGGTGACCAGCGCGCCGGCCTGGATCAGCTCCGGCCGCTGGCCGAACATCCCGTTGAAGCGGGCCAGGGCCACCGAGACCGGCTGCATGTCCATCTTGGCCGTAAGGTAGATCAACGGGGTGAAGTAATCATTCCAGGCCCACACGATGTGGAATACCGTCACCGCCACGATCACGGGGTACGATTGCGGGATGATGACCGACCACAGGACCCGCAGCGGGCTGGCGCCGTCGATCATCGCACTCTCGTCCAGCTCGCGCGGCAGGGTCATGAAGAACTGCCGCAGCAGAAATGTATCGTAGGGATTGGCGAAGAACGACGGAACGATCATCGGCAGCCAGGTCCCCACCCATCCGATCTGGGTGAAGAACAGAAAGGTCGGGATGATGGTCACCGTGCCGGGCAGGAACATGATCGAGATCAGCAGCATGAACAGCAGGTCGCGGAACGGGAAACGGAAGCGCGAGAAGCCGAACGCCACCAGGATGCACGAGATCAGCACCCCGACGGTCGTGGTGGACGCGTAGAAGAACGTATTCCACAGCACCTGCGGGTAGTTGATCGCATTCCACATTTCGGTGAAGTTGCCCCAGGCCGGCGAAAAGACCCACGGCCGGTCGAGGGATTTATACGAGCCGCCGTTCCACGCGCTCGGGCCGGCGGTCAGGTTCTTCGGATCGATGAAGATGCTCCCCTTTTGGAATCCCCGGAGCAGGACCATGTCTTTTTTCGGTCCGTTTTCCAGGGGAACGGTGTAGAGGTCGAGGGTCTGGCCGGCAAACGCCGTCAGATCCACCGTTTCTTCCACCGTGCTCCCGACTTTATTGACGACGACGGTGAAAGTCCCGGAGAGATCCGCCGGGAGTGTGAATTTGGGCGGAGCCACCGGCCAGATAGGCGCATTCTGCAGGGCGAACTGGGCCTGCGTTTTCAAGGAAGTCATGATCATGTACACGAACGGGATCAGGAATACGATCAGCAGAAGGGTGACAAGGCCGGTGACCAGCACCGACGGCATGGCCTTCGCTAACCTGGATGGGCGGTAAGTAGTCTCCATGGTTGCACCAATCGGGGAGCCGGGCTATTTATCCGACGCGTAATACACCCACTTCCGGGCGGTGGCGAACAGGAAGAACGTGACCACCAGGATGACCAGGAAGAGCACCCAGGCGAGCGTCGCCCCGTACGACATGTTGTGATAGAAGAAGAACGTCCGATAAAGCAAAAGGTTATAAAACATCGTCGCGCCGCCCGGATACCCGGTGCCCTGGTTAACCACCAGCGGTACCAAAAAGTATTGGAACAGGCCGACGACGCTGAGGATCAGGTTGTAAAACACAACCGGCGAAATCATCGGGAAGGTGACGTTCCAGAAGGTGGCCCATACACCGGCGCCGTCCACCTTCGAAGCGTCGTACAGTTCGGTCGGGACGGATTGCAGCCCGGCCAGTTGGGTCAGCATGGCGTTGCCGATCCCCCAGATGCCCATGATGATGAAGGTCGGATAGACCCAGTTGACGTCGTTAACCCATAGCGGAACCTGGGATTTTGCCATGCCCAGCCACATCAGGAACTTGTTGACCCAGCCGTTTTCCGGGTTCAGCACGCCGCCCCACAGGATGACGCTGGCGACGAAGGGGATGATGTAGGGCATGTAGAACAACGAACGGAATAAGTTTTGCCCTTTGAGGTTCTTGTTGTTCATCAGCAGTGCGATAAAGAGCGGGAGGAAGATCGCGACCGGCAGGGACATCAGACCAAACTTAAGGGTCACCAACATGGCCCCCGGAGTCTCGCTCCCGGCTTTACCCCAAACCGTGCCGTCGGTGAACAGGGTGGCGTAGTTGTCGAACCCGACCCATTTCGGGGCGGCGAGGATCTGGTCTTCGATCCTGAGGTCCATGAACGTGAACAGGAAGGTCGCGATCATGGGGAGGAGCGTGAAAATCAGGAAACCGATAAGCCACGGTGAGATAAACAGCATCCCGTTTCGGAATTCCCGCCGCGCCAGCGGGGGCATGTTCCGGAGGGTGTCGGCGGAAGGCAGTTGGGGTAAACGGGTAAGTTGCTCCATTATGACGCTCCGTGGAAAGGTATCGGGCGGGCGATTTGCATCGCCCGCCCGATTGTATATCTGGAACCGATTACTTGCCGAAGATCACGGTCAGGTCGGCCAGGTAGGTTGCGATTTCCTTGTCCAGGTCGAGCCCGGCGGTGTTCCGCAGCAGATTGGCGAACGTGTTACCACGCGTCCAGGCTTCATTGTAGTTCGGCATGTAGCCTTCAGCGCTCGGAGCATCCGGGTAATCCAGGCCGGCGATAACGGTATCCAGGTTCTTGACCCACGGATACGCAGCAGCCTTCTCGGCTCTCCAGGCTTCCTGGGCGGAGGTCAGCGCGGGGATCGCGCCGTAAGCAGCCTTCATATCCTTGCTGCCGACGATCAGGATCTGAACCGCGTCGGTTACAAGGTACTTCAGAACTTCGAAGGCCTGCTCCGGGACCTTGGTGCCCTTCCAGACGCGGAAGGTATCGGCATCGATGCGGCCGCCGACTTTACCATTGTAGGACGGCATCGCAGCGGCGTCCCAGGTCTTGTTGTCGTTCATGCAGCAGGTGTACCAGAACGGCTGGTCGGTCATGGCAACTTTATTGCTGTTGAAGGGGTTGCCACCGGCGTAGTCCTGGCTGCCCTCAACCGCGGCGTTGGCCATGAACGGCTGGGCGCCCCAGATCGCATCGTAGGTCCACTTCCAAGCGGCGACCCACGCATCCGGAGCCTGGGCGGTCTTGCCATCGGCGGCGACCATCGAGCCGCTGGCGAAGAAGGAGCCCCAGTAGTTCGGGTGATTCTCGTACTGCCAAGTGTAACCGTACTGCTTGACATCGTCCTTGTTGAAGCCTTCTTCAGTCGAGTTCAGCCCGGCGCCGTCGATGGTGAGCAGCTTCGAAACGGCGGTCAGGGTGTCCCACGACCAATCCACTTCGCTGCCGTCCGGCATCTTGTACTTGGCGCCGTAAGCAGCGGGCGGATACGCAAGACCGGCTTCATCGAAGAGCTTGGTGTTGTAGAAGACGACCGAAGGATAAACCGCGAACGGAAGCCCGACCTGCCCTTCCGAGGTCTCGTACATGGAGACCAGGGCCGGGTTGAAGACCGAGCTGTCGAATCCGCTGGCGGTCATCTGGGAGGAGATGTCCAGCCACTGACCGAAGAACGCGTTCGAACCGCCCCAGCCTACCGGCCCGATGATGTCGGGGCCGTTGCCGGAAGCGATCTGGGTGGAGAGGACGTCCTTGGCGGAATCGTAGGGAACGATTTCCAGGATCAGGTTGATCGCGTCCTGCTTCGCATTGAATTGATTTACGACTTCCAATTCAGCGCGAACCTGCACAGGATCGGTCCCGGTGCCCATGCCCACGAACCAGCGGACATCCACCGCACCCGGCTTGGACGTTGCTACGGGAATAGCCGTGTCAGCAGGTCCGGTGGTCGCCACGGGGGTAGTTCCACCACCGCACGCCACGAGAAGCATGCTCAGGACGGTCAGCGCCGTCAGAACAACAAAAATTTTACGCATTTCCTATCTCCTTTTCTCCTCAAACAGAAATTCAGAACAGTCGGCTGACGTACCTTTTTCCGTGCATGAAACGGAATCGCGCAGGTTATCCCCTCTTACCACCTCCCTTCGTCTGGAAAAGGATAAGACCAAAATCCAAAAACGCGGCTTTCTTCGGATACGCCGCGGTATTAAATAGAACCCAAATATTTTTTCGTGCGAAAAGGAGGGAGGGTGATTCGGTCTTGGAGACCATTCTCATGTCTTCGGAATCTATGATCGGATTTTTTACCGGAACGCGTGGGTCGGCGAGAAGCCGATCGCGCCCCAACCACCGTCAGACCGGAAGCATATGTGGAAGCAAAACGCTTTATTTTTTAGGGTGCTCGTAAAACCAGGCCAGATTATACTGCCATATAAATCGTTGTCAACACCCCAGGCCTTAAAAAAGGCCAAATAACAGCCTCATTTATCACTTCATGGAAAATAAAAATTTGTAACATTATTTAGACAATATAAGTCCTATTATGTAAACGTTTACATGGTTTGCCCTAAATTTCACTTTTTTCGACGAAAAGGTATACAGTCTCGATCACGTTTTCCCATTACTTCAAAATAAGGAGCCGGAACGGTTTTTTCACTGATTTCATTGGATCGTCTTCCATATGGACGCGCTTAACGCAGCCTCCGCCGCTAGATCTTTGGGGCCGGTGATTTTCGGGACCGATCCCCGAAAGGAGATCCCCGGCGTTTGTATCCCGCGCCATAGGCCTCTTGTTCCAGCCAGTTACAGCTACTATAATCCCGGCATGGCCCCCCGGAAGTCCCTCTTACTTTTCAGCGCCGAACTCGAAAAATTTCCCTTTCCCCCCGACCACCCTTTTAATACAACCCGCGCGCCTAAAACCCGCGAATTGATCCGGTCCATGGGCTGGCTGACCGGCGAGGACCATGCCGAAGCGGGTTTTGAGCCCGCTCCCCGCGCGGTGCTCGAGAAATTCCACACCCGCCGCTACCTGGATGCGCTCCAGAACGCCTCGCAGGGCGGATGGGATTACGACGTGCTAAGGATGGGGATCGGGACTTCGGATTGTCCGGTGTTCCCGGGGATGTACGAACACTCGGTCCTGGCCGCCGGCGCCACGCTCGCCGGCGCGGCCGCCATTCTCGAGCGCCGCGCGGATGCGGCCTTCAATCCGCACGGCGGATTCCACCATGCCTTCCCGGAGCGCGCGGCCGGGTTCTGCTACATCAACGATCCCGCGCTCGGCTGCCTGGCGCTGGCGGAGGCCGGTAAACGCGTCCTCTACCTCGACATCGATGTGCACAACGGCGACGGGGTCGCTTTCGCCTTTCAGGACCGGGCGGATGTGATGACGATCTCCCTGCATGAGAATCCGCGCATCCTATTCCCGGGAACCGGTTTCGAAACGGAAATCGGCTCGGGGAAGGGCGCCGGGTTTTCCGTCAACGTGCCATTGCCGGTCGGGACGTACGATGAAGCCTACCTCGGCGCGTTCGACCAGGTCGTCCCGCCGCTGATCCGGGCCTTTGGTCCGGACGTGTTCGTGATCGAACTCGGAACCGACGGCCTGGCGCAGGATCCGCTGGCCCATCTGCAATTGACCAACAACGTGTATGCGGAAGTCCTGCGCCGGGTGCTGGCGTTTGAAAAACCGGTCCTGATGACGGGCGGCGGCGGCTACAACGTGGAGAACACGGTCCGCGCCTGGGCCCTGGCCTGGAGCGTGCTCAGCGGGCAGGACGACGATGATTATGGGAACGCCGGATTGGGCGGCGTGATGCTGGGGAGCACGGAGTGGAAAGGCGGATTGCGGGACAGGGAACTGGTGATCCCGGAGCAGCAGCGGGAGGCCGTCACCCAGGCGCTGGCATACACGGTAAAGAAGGTGAAATCATTGGTGTTCCCGATCCATGGAATAAACCCGTAGGGGCAAGGCACTGCCTCGCCCGGGATACGATCGTCATGCCGGCGCGTTTTTAGCCGGCATCCATGGACCCCGGCCTGGAGCACGCCGGGGTGACAGGTGCGGGCGAGGCAGTGCCTCGCCCTGGATACGATCGTCATGCCCGCGCGTTTTTAGCCGGCATCCATGGACCCCGGCCTGGAGCACGCCGGGGTGACAGGTGCGGGCGGGGTGCCGCTTCGCCCCTACGTTCGCGATCTACTATTATTTTCCCCGCACCGGTGGCCGGATCAACATCACCATACCCGCCGCAATCAGGCCGGCGATTCCCGCCGCGATGAATGCCATGCGGTAATCCCCGACCGTGAATAATTTTTCCACGATCACCCCGGCCGAATCCTTGGCCTGGTAGGCCACCTTGTCCACCACGCGCATCAGCGATGCCGCCAGGTATGGGCCGACAATCCCCCCCGCTCCGTAGGCGGTGAACATCACCCCATAATTCACTCCGATGTTCTTGGTTCCAAAGTAGTCGGCGGTCAACGCGGGGTATAAGGCGAGGAATCCCCCGAAGCACAGCCCAATGAGCGAGACGGTGGCCAGGAAATACGGGTACGCATGCAGCAGATCCAAACCGATCAGAGCGATCCCGCACAGGACGAAGATCACCACCAGCGTGATCTTGCGCCCGACTTTGTCGGACACGATTCCCCACAGGATTCTTCCGGTGGAATTGAAAATGGCGATGATGGATACGGCCATCGCCGCGGCCGTGGCGGACAGCCCGAAATCGACGGCGGAAATCGGCGGCGTCTGGGTGCCCAGGCTGAAGGATTGCCAGATCGGCGATGCCTTCATGATGATCTGCAATCCGCCCGTGCAGGCGATGAAGTACGTCACCCACAACAGCCAGAACGTCGGCGTACGGATCATCTCCGTCGGGGAGAGATCCGCTTTGACCGCGGCCGCGGCGGGGGTCTTCGCCTGCGGCGGTGTCCAGCCCGCCGGGACGTACCCGGCCGGCGGATTTTTCAGAAGCTGCGCGCCGGCGACAACGCACACGAGGAAGATCACGCCCAGCACCAGGAAGGTGTTGAACACGCCCAGCTGCGGCAGGGCGAAGAGGCGCAGCCCCATCAGCTCGTACGTGCCGCCGGAAATCAGCGCCTTGGCCAAAGGCGCGAAGAAGAAGGCGCCGGCGCCGAACCCCGCCACCGCCAGGCCGGTGATCAGCCCGCGCTTGTCCGGAAACCATTTGACGCACGTGGCGATCGGGCACACGTACCCGGCGCCGATCCCGATCCCGCCCAGGATCGAAAAGGTGGCGATCAGCCAGACCAGCGCGGTGCCCGACGGGAAGAGTTCGGTGAACTTGGCGAGGATCAACCCCACGCCGAGGATGATCCCGCCGAAGGTGGCCACGATCCGCGGCCCCACGCGGTCCTGAATCCGCCCGGCGAAGATCACCGCCAGGGCGAACGCCGCCAGCACGATCTGGGCCGGCAGCGTGACCTGCGTCTCGCTCCAATCCTGGTAGACGGCTTTGAGCGGGGTCTGGAACACGCTCCAGATGTACACCGCGCCGAGGCTGACTTGGATCACCAGCGCCCCCACCACCACCCACCAGCGGTTCATTACCTTCTCTCCTGCCATGGTTGCATCCTCCTATGAAATAGGCGGTCGAGTAGGTCGGAGCGGAGCGACGACCGTATCGAGACCACCGTTTATTATTGCGGTCTCGATATGG
>JBAVFZ010000230.1:0-22482 GCA_049684495.1 Anaerolineales bacterium
ATCAAAAACCGCCGGTTGACGAACTGATTTCAACCATCCTCTCGCAGAACACCAACGACTCCAACCGGGATAAAGCTTTCCAAGCCCTGCGCGCGCGATTCCCCGCATGGGAGGATGCGCTCGAAAGTCCGGTTGAGGATATTGTCGCCGCGGTCCACCCGGCGGGTTTGGGTCCCCAGAAAGGCCCGCGCATCCGATCCGTTTTGCGTACAATAAAGGAAGCCCGCGGCCGGATCGAATTGGATTTTCTGCGCGCGTATCCGCCGGATACCGCGCGGGCCTGGCTGCGGGAACTCCCGGGCGTCGGGCCGAAAACGGCCGCGATCGTGATGCTCTTTGCGCTGGAGATGCCCGCCTTCCCGGTCGACACGCATGTCCACCGGGTGACCGGCCGGCTGGGGCTGCGCCCGGGGCGGATGACGGCGGATGCCGCGCACGATCACCTGGCGCGGCTGTTTGACGCGGATCAATACGCCTCCGCCCACCTGAACCTTATCCGGCTCGGGCGCGAAGTGTGCCATGCCCGCAAGCCGGACTGCCCGCGCTGTGCGCTGCGCCGAATGTGTCCCTTCTTCCGCGCGGCCTCCCGCACATGCCCTCCCGAAAATCTCATTCGGGGGCAGGCCCGTACCGCGGGGAAAGCAAAGGCGCGCCGGAAAGCGTCGAGGTAATCATGTCATCTCCCCAGACCATGCCCGCCTCCCTCGAAGGCCTGCGGGCCGCCTTGCGGGCCATGCAAAAGCGGCTGGATCCCGGCGACGGCCTGCAGGGATTGATCCAGCAGACGCTTGGCTATTTGGATTCCTTCACCCAGGAGATCAGCCGCGTGGACGAGCATTCGCGCCTGGCGGCGATCTACCAGGTGACCCAGGCGCTCGGATCCTCGCTCGTCCTCGACGACGCGCTGACCCAGGTGATGGACGCAGTGATCCGGCTGACGGGCGCGGAACGCGGATGCGTCATGCTGTTCGACGAGGCGGCCGGCGGGTTGGACCTGCGCGCGGCGCGCAACCTCGAACGCGAGTCGCTCAGCGACAAGGAAATGGAATACAGCCGTTCGGTGGTCGAGACCGTCTCGCGGACCGGCAAAGCCGTGCTGACCACCAACGCCCAGACCGATCCGCGCTTTTCCGAACAGCGTTCGGTGATGCAGTTCTCGCTGCGATCGGTCCTGTGCGTCCCGCTCAAGGTTAAAGACCACGTCCTGGGCGTGATTTACGTCGATAACCACGTGCGGACCGGATTGTTTTCCGAGCGCGACCGCGATCTGCTCTCGGCGTTCGCCGTGCAGGCCGCGATCGCGATCGAAAACGCGCAGCTCTACACGCTCACCGACCGCGCGCTGGCGGCGCGGGTCGCGGAGCTGGAAGGCCTGCAGCGCGCCGACCGCCAGTTAAACGCCACGCTGGAAACGGAAAAAGTGGCGTCAACACTTCTGGATCTTGCGGTGCAGATCACCCACGCCGCCCGCGGATGGGTGGCCATCCGTCCGGATGAGGAAAGCGATCCGCAAATCGTCGCCGCCTCCGGTTTCGCCGAAAAGGAAACCCCCGCGCTTCCGCTGCAGGGGGATCCGCTGGCGGAGGCCGCCGCCGGAAGCGCCGTGGCTATCCGCAGCGGGACCCCCAACCTGCCGGCCGGAATGCTCGCCCCGGTGGTGCGCGAAGGGAAAACCGTCGGCTTGGTGCTGGTCGAACGGCAGGAGCCGGATTTTTCCGGAGCGGAACGCGGAGCCCTGGAGCGCCTGGCGGATCACGCCGCCGCAGCGGCTGAAAACACACGCCTGTTCCAGCGCCTGCGCCGCGCCAACGACGCGAAATCCCAATTCGTCTCGATCGTATCCCACGAACTGAAAATCCCCATGACCTCGATCCGCGGATACGCCGATCTTCTGAAGCAGGGGCTGATCGGCCCGGTGAACGAAAAGCAGCTCGAGTTCCTGCGCACGATAGTAAGCAACGTGGACCGCATGACGACTCTGGTTTCGGATCTCTCGGATATTTCACGGATCGAAACCGGTCGGTTGCGGATCGAACCGGCGGCGGTTCCCGCCGCAGAAACACTCCGCGACGTCATGGCCCAGATGAAGCCGCAATTCGACGCGCGCCGGCAGGTTGTGGAAACCGGAATCCCCGCGGACCTGCCCCATCTGCACACCGATCCGCAGCGGCTGATGCAGATCCTCACCAACCTGCTCAGCAATGCCAACAAATACACCCCGGAGGGAGGGCGGATCGAGATCCACGCCGCGCGCGAGGGTCCGCTGGTGCGGGTAACCGTGCGGGATCACGGGATCGGGATGACGGAAGAGGATCAATCCCGCCTGTTCACCCAGTTCTTCCGCGGTGAATCCGCCGCCGTGCGCGACCAGCCGGGCTGGGGACTCGGCTTGCACGTCACCAAACGCCTGGTCGAAGTGCTGGGTGGAACGATCGGCGTGGAAAGCAAACCGGGTGAAGGTAGCAGCTTTTGGTTCACCCAGCCGGTCGAATCCACTTAACCCAACCCCCAACTCCCCCTTCCTTAAAGAGTTGGTGGTTGGATTAGAACGAAGAGGTGCTATGTCCGTCCAAAAGCGCTTCCCGCTGATCCTCTTTCGGGAATTAATGCGCCCCCTCTTGCTTCCGATTTTTGCCCTGGCGGTCATTCTGATTCTGTTCTGGATCGTCGCGTTAACCGGATGGCTTCCAGCGCATATGGGGATATCCGTTCCGGCGCAGAGCCCCCTGCTCGGCCTGGCCGCAGGTATCGCCGCGCTGTTGTGGCTTATCATTCTGATCCTTCCGCGAATGGCGTATGTGCAGTGCAAGCCCGACTTCCTGCTCCTGCAAGTCGGCCTGCTGCATCTGATCGTCTCCTATTCCCGCCTGCGGACCTCGCGGTCCGTCCAACACGGGCAGATCCATTCCCCAAAGACTCAACCGCGCTCCCGCCGTGCGCTGGCCGTCCGGATGGCCTTGAAGCAGAGCGTCGCGATCGAATTGATGTCCCTTCCGGCGGCGTTCTTCCTTTTGCGCACCCTTACCCACCCGTTTCTTTTCCTCGGCGAGCAACCGGGGTTCCTCTTCGCCGTCGAGGATTGGATGACCCTGGGTCGCGAAGTGGAAGAACGTCACTCCGAGATACTGGCGAAAAAGCGCGACGCCGGGAAGCAACCCCGCCTGGGAGCGCTTTCTTGAAGCCCGGAAGCAATCGTTGGTAAAATAGCCCGCATCGAGTCTCCGGCAATCCGCTTCCGGGAGCAGGACGTGGATACGAAAAAAGAAAATCCGCCGCATAAAAGCAATGTTCCGCTGGCCAGCTTCATTGCCATTCTGACCGGGATCACCAGCCTTCTCATCTTCCTGACGGGGAAATCCAGCCTTCCCGACCTGATCAAAGGCGAACCGCCGACAGCCACCGCCTCGCCAACCACGACCGTCCCCGGAAATCCAACGGTTTTTCTCTCGCCCACCCCAACCGACACCAAAATCCCGGAAGCCACCTCCACCAGGGCATTCGTCAAATTGACCGCCACCCCGCCGACGGATCTGGAATTGGATACCGTCCCCTCGCTGTGGACTCTCACGCATTTCAGGGAGTTGGCCGAGCCGGGAGTCTACAGTTACAGCGTCGAAGTCACTCAGGATTCGGAGTGGTTGTGGGATTGCTACTTCTGCACCAAGAACGAGAATTTTCAGGATTTCATGGATTCTCTTAACGTGGAATTTCTTATCAATGACGTACCTTTGGAAGAAGGCAGCATGCGGATATTCGACAAACCGGGAATCCTAGGCTGGCTGTGCCGGAATTGGTCGACGGTGCTTTCCGGTTGGCCGGCGGGACGATCGGTGTTCCTGGAAATCCATTTTACGCACAGCAGGCAGGTATCTGACGGGAGAGTGGATTTCCCCGCCGGTGAATACAGCCAGTTGCTTGTGGTGGTGGTTACGAGGTAGGATTATTCCCGCATTGGATCGCATAAAAACCGTGGGCCTTTATCCATTCCATCCGTATCGATAGACGCCGCATGTCCATTCGTTCCGCCGCCTGCGGTCTTTTGTTCTTCTGCTTATGCGCCTGTTCCGCAGGAACGCCCTCCGTTCCATCGAACCTTTCCGCCACACCGCCATCCGGCGGATCCATTGGCACGCCGGTCCAGCCCAGCGCGGCGATTGCCGGTCCGACGGAGACGTTCCCATCCACTCTTGAACCCACTGCGGCTCCCCTCGACCGCCCGTTGTATCAAATCGAGGCTTCTCTCGACACCCGCCTCTCCACCGGCGAGAACGGGGAAACGATGTCGCTTGTCGTCCGCGAGCAGGCGACGTATACCAACCATTCGGCCGAATCGATCCCGGAACTCGTACTGCAAATTGAACCCGCGCGCCGCAAGGAATTATTCGAACTGCAAAGCCTTTCCTCAAACCGCGCTTCACAGACGGCACCGGCCTCGATCGAAAACGGCTTGCTGCGAATCCCGCTCGAAGCGCCGCTCGCCCCCGGCGAGAGCGTGGTTATTCGGCTGGAATACCGGCGCATCATTGCGCAGGAAAATTCGGTGCTGGGGTGGAACAATTACCAGATCGTGATCGGAAACTGGTACGCATCTTTTCCTCCGTACCTTGAAGGGAAAGGCTGGCTGGCGCACGCTCCGGGAAAGGTTGGCGAACACCTCAGTTTCGCCTATGCCGATTTCGACATCCGCCTGGATATCCAAGGCGATACGACGTACTGGGTGGCTGCGAGCGGCGTCTCGGAAGAGGGGGAGATGCCGCTGCACTTCCGCTTTACCGGGCGGTCCTTTGCGCTGGCCCTGACCACCCAAATCCCGTACCGGCGGACGGCAGGGAATGTGGAAATCATCGGCTATACCCGTCCGCAGTACGAGGCGCAGGGCAACTTCATGACCGGTCTCGCCGCCCGGTCGGTCGAGATATTCACGGAACGCTACGGAGCCTACCCCCATCCGCGGCTGACACTCCTCGAATCCGAACTGCCCGACGGGATGGAATACGACGGACTGGTTTTCCTCAACCCGGAATTGTTCCCGTACTACGCGGGCAACGGCGCGGATTACCTCACCGCCATCACCGCGCACGAGACGGCGCATCAGTGGTGGTACGGCCGGGTGGGGAACGACCAGGCCATCGACCCGTGGCTGGACGAATCCTTCGCCACCTACAGCGAGTTGTTTTTCTACGAACGGGCGTATCCGAGCCTCGTGAAATGGTGGTGGTGGACCCGGGTGCAGCGCTATCCCTCCGATCTGTGCGTGGATTATCCGGTTTACCAGTTCACCCGGTTCCGGGATTACGTGGACAGCGTGTACCTGCGCGGCGCGACGATGCTGCATGCGCTCCGGCAGCGCATGGGGAACCAGCCTTTTGAGGAAAGCCTGCGCGAACTGCAGAGCGAGGGCCTGGGCGCCGTCATCACCGCCGCCGATGTCTTCCGCATTTTCCAATCCCGCTCGGCCGTGCCGCTGTACAACATATGGGACGAATACCTGTGCATGCCTCCGCCCCACGCCTAGCCGCGCATCCGCCGGACACCGGTCTCAGGCCATGAAGCCATTCCTCCCGTCCGCGCTTCCCGTATCGGGAATCTCCCTCACCGAAAACCAGATCCGGGATTTCGAACGATATGAGGAATCGCTTCTGGAATGGAACAGGCGGTTCAACCTGACTTCGATCACCGGGCGCGAAGACATCCGGACCAAACATTTTCTGGATTCGCTTTCCTGCCTGAAGGTGATGCCGCTGCGTCCGGGAATGCGGGTGATTGACATCGGGACCGGCGCGGGTTTTCCGGGGATTCCGCTCAAGATCGCCGCGCCGGAGATTCGCCTCACCCTGGTGGAATCCGTGCGCAAGAAGGCGGATTTCTGCCGCTTCGTGACGGAGGAGTTGCAGCTGCGCGAGGTTACGATCCTGAATGCCCGCGCGGAAGAGGTCGGGCAGGATCCCGCCCATCGCGAACAATATCATTGGGCGGTCGCCCGCGCCGTCGCAGACCTGTGCGTCCTCGCCGAATACTTGCTGCCGCTGGTGAAAGTCGGCGGGTTCGCCCTGGCGCAAAAAGGGGCAAACGGTCCGGCCGAAGCGCATTCCGCGGCCGGTGCCCTGCACCTGCTGGGCGGCGCGGTTGAGAAAGTCATGCCGGTCGAGCTTCCAGGGATCGCCGAAGCCCGGTATCTGATCGTCATCCGGAAACAAGCCGCCACGCCGCCGAAATATCCGCGCCGGGTGGGGGCACCCTCCAAGAAACCGCTTGGCGGCGGAGCTCTCCCTAAAAGCAAGGGGGGAGGAAATCCGACACCAGAGAATGAATAGAATTGCACAACCAAGACACGAAGGCACAATGTGATTTCTCTTTTTTTCGTGTCTTAGCGTCTTCACGGTAAATAATTCATCGACTATAAAGAGAATAGAATTTCAATCACCAAGACACGAAGACACTAATAGATCAGATCCTTCTTGGTTTCCTTCGTGTCTTGGTTCTTCGTGGTAAATAATTTGTCCACCGAAAGAAAAAGAATTTCAGCGCCAAAACACAAAGACACCAAGGGATTTCTCTTTCTTCTTTGTGTCTTTGTGCCTTCGCCGGGAATAATTTGTCGACTGCAAAGAGAAAAGAATTAAACCGCCAAGACACCAAGAAAATAAATGTTAATCAGATCTACATCAAGTTATTCATCTCTGATTTTTCTTAAAATAATCCTGAACCATCCTGTAAATCCTGTCTATTCTTTTCCCGTCTCCGGTGAATAAGGCTTCAATGTCCCGCCCTCGACCCACCAGCTTTGCGCGCGGCGGCGGTAAGTTACCGGCAGCATTTCCGGATCGCTGGCGGTGGTGAACACCTGGTCGGCGCGCGCCAGATCGGCCAGCAGGTCCTCGCGCCGGCGGATATCCAATTCGGAAAACACCTCATCCAGCAGCAGGACCGGCCATTCGCCGCTGCGGGTGCGCAGCCATTCCACCTCCGCCAGTTTCAGCGCGAGGATCGCCGTGCGGGCCTGGCCGCGCGATCCGTAGGTGGTCAGATCGATCCCGTTGGCTAAAAAGCGGACTTCGTCGCGGTGCGGCCCGGCGATCGTCAGCCCGCGCCGGATCGCCTGCTCGCGGGTGCCGCGCAAATGCTCGAGGAACATCCCGCGCACTTGGTCCGCCTTCCATTTCGTGTGATCCACCGCGGCGTCGATCGGGAGTTCCCGCTGCAGGTCCTCCGCCTCCTCCGCCGGGCGCGACGGATCCCAGGCCGGATGGTAGCGGATGTGGAGCGTTTCCAGGCCGTGCGTCAGGCGACGGTGGAGCGGGGCGGCCAAGGTTTCGATTTCCGCCAGCGCGCGCGCGCGGCCCAGAAGCAGCGCGGACCCGGCCGTTGCCAGCGGTTCGTCCCACACATCGAGTTGGCTGGGGTCGCCGCCGCCTTCCTGGAGGGTACGCAGCAGCGCGTTACGCTGGGTCAGGGCGTGGTGATAATCCCACATCGCCGTCCGGTACGGCGGATCCGCCTGGGCCGCCGCCTCATCGAGATGGCGCCGGCGGTCGGAAGGCGCGCCCTCGACGACGCGCAACTCCTGCGGCAGAAAAAGCAGCGCGCGGAAAACCCCGGGCAATTCTGAAGGCTTGCGCCTTACGCCGTTGACCAGGACATCCTTTCGGAAGCGCGGTTCACCCGCCGTTGTGCGTTCATAAAACAGGCGCAGTTCGATGCGGAGCGGGCCGTTCCGTTCCTCCACTTCCGCCTCCAACCGCGCAAACGGCTGTTCCTCGCGCAGCGCCAGGAAGTTGATCAGCTGGCGGTCGTTTTCCGCCAGCGGCGAACGGGCGTGGGTGAAGAGGTAGATCGCTTCCAAGAGGGAGGTTTTACCCTGGGCGTTCGGGCCGGCCAGGAGGATCGCACCGCGCGGGAATGCGGTTTCGAGGCGGATGTAGTTGCGGAAGTTCGAGAGGGACAGGCGTACGATGCGCATAAATATCCACCGGATTTTAGCACAGCCACGTGATCCGGCACCGGAAGACCGGGCCTGCTCCGGGGCCATTGTGAAAAATCATATCTATTTTATTATTGGAACTTCCGGAGATCATCCTGCGGATCTGGATGTCGAGGAGTTCCATTCGGAAACAATCCGCGGAAGACACGGAGATTCACGGAGAAATACTTCGATTATTCTTGCCCTCCCTGCCCTCTGCGGCCTCCGTGGATAAAATGCAATTCTGGAAGGCCGTTTTTTAGGGAAAAGGGGTTCAACCATTATGCGCGCGCCGGCTTTTTCCGGCCCGCGCTTTTTTGTTTTTTCTCCAGGCGCTGCATGCGGTGCGCCACCGCCCGCTCCAGTTCGCGCCTCCGGCCGGCGGCCGGGATCCTTTCGGACGCGGACAGCGCACATTCCGTCCATTGCACTGCCTGCTTCAGGTCGCGTTTCCGCCATTCAAAATATTTTGCCAGTTCGATGCAGGGCAGCGGATCACCGGGTGCAGTGGCGTGCCAGGCTTCCCATAATTCCGCCGCGCGTTCGAACCCGCCGCCGGCCTTCATCAGATTTGCCAATCCTTCCAGCGCGCGGACGCGGTCTTGCCCGGCCAAGTCCGCCTGTAGCGCGGCGCGGAAACTCTGCTCGGCGAGCGTCCTTCTTCCCATACCGCGGTAGATGAATCCCATCGCCAGGGCGTCTTGCGGATCCTCGAATTCGTCCGGCGCGCGCCGGTACCGGTCGGCCACCTCCGCGGCCAGGACGGCCATCGAGAGAATATCCTGGGCATTGTGGTAGAGCACGCCCGCCATCAGGTTCGGGTCGTTGGTCTGCAGATATTCGCGGTAGAGGTACGGGATCAATCCGCTGGGCACGTCTTCCGATGACCGGCGCACGTCCAACAGGTTCGTCTCCAGATTCCGCAACGCGCAGGATTCCAGCCGGCTCTTCCATAAACGCCGGGCATGGATCAGCAAATCAAACTGGGCGATCCCGGTCAGCGCATCGAGCCGCCGCAGGCGCAGCGCGGAGCGCGCCTGCAGGATCGGCACGTCGAAGGCGCGCCCGTTGAAGGTTACCAGCGCTTTATGGGATTCCATTTCATCCAGGCTTGTCTCGAGCATCGCGGCTTCGCCGGACGGATCAGGGAGGAAATACTGGCGCAGGACAAAACCTTCCGCCGTGTAACTGCCCGTGCCGACCAGGAACGCCAGCGTTCCGGCGCCGCCCGCCAGTCCGGTGGTTTCGGTATCCATGAAGATCATGTCCGCGGGCGATGTGTCCAAAGGGACGTCGGGGAAATTGGGAAGCGGGGATGTCTCCAATAATTTTGCCAGCGCCCTTCCGCCGTGCCGCCAATCCGCGGCGTAGCGGTACTCGGCCAGCATAAATGAACCGGCGGGCGTAACGATCTCGCGGCCGGGCCAATCGACGGGGATGGCGGGCTGTTTTCGAACGGGAGGCGCGAGCGAGGAAGCCGGCTTCAATCCGGCCTGGCGGAGACGCGCGCGCAGTGCGGTAAGGTCCCTCATAAATTCAACATAAAAAAATTAAACGCGTTTCGATCCTCATCCGTAACGCGCGCGTAAAAAACGTCTGCACGCCGGGATTATACGCCAACCGTACCCCCATTCATATGACATTCGGCAATGACGAAAAATAAAAAACGGCGTACGATGTTCTCGCACGTTGAGTTGACGGAAACAACTCCTCCTCTTTGGGCAAACCTCCGCCGGTATGGACCCGACGGAGGTTTCTTTTCCGCACCGGGCTCGTCAAGGTGGCAATTCTGTTTTTCGTCAACACCCGTTCCTTATGGCTGCTCCACCTCCCCGGATATCGCCTCGAATACAGCCTAAAGCCGGCACGCGGAGTCGCGGCGTATTGCCACATTCCCCCAAGTGATGTATTCTTTAGGCCACCTTCGCGTGCAATCCCAGAATTCCGGCGGATGCTTCCCAAGATTATGAAAAACCGAATGGCCCTGTTCCTGCTCCCCATCCTGCTTGCATCCTGCGGCATCCGGAGTATGCCCCAGGGCGACGTGTATTTCCAGGATGATTTTTCCGACCCCGGGAGCGGCTGGGACCGGGTGGAAGGAGCCGACGGCGTAACGGATTACGCCGACGGGGCCTACCGGATCTTTTCCGCAACCGCCGACTATTACATGTGGGCGACTCCGGGGCGGCAATTTCCCGGCGACGTCCGGATCGAAGTGGATGTGACCAAGAAAAGCGGTCCGAATTCGGACGTCTTCGGGGTGCTGTGCCGTTACCGGGACGGGAAGAATTTCTACATCCTGATGATTTCCGGCGACGGGCAGGCAGGAATTGCCAAGCGCAGCCCCGCCGCGGACCTGGTCATGCTTTCGGGAGAATCGCTCAAATCCAATCCGGCCATCCGACCCGGGCTTGCGGCCAACCATCTTCGCGGTGATTGTTCCGGAACAAGCCTGTCCCTTTTCGTGAATGATGTGCTTGTCTCCACCGCCACCGACGCGGAATTTCCCACGGGAGATGCCGGGCTGTGGCTGGGCGCTTACGATCAACCCGGTTCCGATCTGTTTTTCGATAATTTCATCGTACGCAAACCATAGTTGTTTCCGCGACGAAGGTTCGAGTGCGGTTTATTACCTTGCGCGGGAAAAGCGTACACGGATGTCACGGAAAAGATCCGATTGCACCGGAATTTTTTCAGAATTTTTCGGTGAAATCCGAATTTTTCCGTGTAATCCGTGTACAAAAAGCTGTAATTAATGAGAATCTTTTTTGACCTGGTCGGCTGCCGCGTGAATGAAGCCGAAATCGAAAGCATGTCGGCGGAAGCGCGCGTCCTGCGGCATGAAATTGCCCCCACCGCGGAAGCCGCCGACTGGGTCGTGATCAACACCTGCACGGTCACGCGCGAAGCGGAACGCGACAGCCGCCAGAAGATACGGCAGGCGCACGACCGCAACGGCGCGGCCCGCATCGCCGCCACCGGCTGCTGGGCGACGATGGAACCGGAGCGCGCCGCCGCGCTGCCGGGCGTGACCCGCGTGATCCCCAACGCGGAAAAAGACGGCCTCATCCCGGCGATCCTCGGCTCGGAGGAACAGCCGGCCGCGGCTCCTTCCCCGATATCCGTGCGCCGCCGGACGCGCGCGTACATTAAAGTACAGGATGGATGCGACAATGCTTGTACCTACTGCGTCACGCGCCTGGCGCGCGGACCCTTGCGCAGCCGGCCGGCGGATGCGATCCTCGCGGATATCCTTGCCGCGCAGCGCTTGGGCGCCAAAGAAGCGGTGCTGGCGGGAGTCCACCTCGGCGCCTGGGGCAGGGACCTCGGGAGCGGATCGGTGCTTGACGATCTTCTCGAAGACATCCTTGCCCGCACGGCAGTCCCGCGCCTGCGGCTCTCCTCGCTCGAGCCGTGGGAGCTGCATCCGGAATTCTTCCGGTTGTGGCAGGATGGGCGCTTGTGCCCGCATTTACATCTGCCGCTGCAATCCGGCTGCGGTTCGACCCTGCGCCGGATGAACCGCCGCACCTCGCCCGAAGAATACGCGGATATCGTCGCAGCGGCCCGCGCGCAAATTCCGGATTTGGCGGTGACCACCGATCTGCTGGTCGGCTTCCCGGGCGAGGACGAATCGGAATTCCGCGAGAGCATCGGTTTCGTCGAGCGGATGCGCTTTGCGCGGCTGCACATCTTCCGCTTCTCGCCGCGCCCGGGGACGGCCGCCGCGGGAATGGATGCGGCGGTCCCGCCGGATACGATCCGCCACCGGGCGATGTGGGCGCGCCACATCGGCAGCCAGGCGGCGGAAAATTTCTCCCGCGCGTTTCTCGGGCGCGAGATGGACGTGCTGTGGGAGGCGGATACGCGCTGCGGGCTGCGCCGCGGATTGACCGGCAACTTTCTGCGCATCCGGGTAAAATCAGATTCGATCGCGCCAAACACCTTCTCACGCGTGCGGCTGTGTTCCATCGACCGCGACGAAGTAATAGGAGAACTAAAGAATTAATTCTCACCGCAGAGACGCATAGAACGCCAAGAAATTAATAAAAATAAATTCTTTGCGACCTTCGCGTCCCTGGCCCAGCCCGACAAGGGCGGGCTTTGCGGTGAGATCTGTTCTACGCACTGAAAAATTCATGACACAATCAAGGGAATAATGGATAATCTCAGATCGTACGGAAACGCCCCTTATCGCATCGCCGTCCTGCACGGCGGGCCGGGTGCGCCGGGCGAGATGGCGCCGGTGGCGCGGGAACTCTCGCGCGAGCGCGGCGTGCTCGAGCCGCTGCAGGAGGCGGACACGCTCGAAGGCCAGGTGGACGAACTGCGCGAGGTCCTCGAATCGCGCGCGGCGCTGCCCGCCACGCTGATCGGATATTCGTGGGGGGCATGGCTGGGGTACATCCTCGCCGCGCGTCATCCGGCAAAGGTGGGTAAACTGATCCTGGTCGGCTGCCCGCCCTTCGAGGTGCAGTATGTCGCCCAGATCGAAGACACGCGGATGAGCCGGCTGAGCGAAGAGGAACAACGCGAAGTGGCGCGAACTCAGAAACGGCTGCACGATATTTCCGGGCAGAGCCACCAAACCTCGCTGGCCCGCCTGGGCCGGCTCTTTTCCAAGACCGACACCTTCCACCCGCTGCCGGTCCAGGACGAAACGATAAAACTGCAATTCAATATTTACCGGGCCGTGTGGCGTACGGCGTCGGAGATGCGCCGCAGCGGGGAGCTGCTCGAGCTTGGGAAGCAGATCCGCTGTCCGGTCGTCGCGATCCACGGGGATTACGACCCGCACCCGGCCGAAGGCGTACAGAAACCGCTCGAATCCGTACTCGCGGATTTCCGCTTCATCCTGCTGCCCAAATGCGGCCACGCGCCGTGGCGGGAGAAGGACGCGCGGACAAAATTTTATACGCTATTGTCGAAAGAGTTGACTGAATAGATTCCACGAAGAGCACGAAGGTAAACCTGAAGAACACGAAGTGGATAAGTTTTTTATAAAATTTTAATTAAGTAATTCTTCGTGCCCTTCAGATCTTCTTCGTGCTCTTCGTGGACTCATTTGCGTCCGAAATCCGCCGGACTCTCCCCCCACTTATCGGTCTTCCACTTGCGTACTTCATTCTCATAAGGATTTTCGCGCAACCAATCCTGCGCGCGGGCGATAAGCGCATACACCGCTCGAGTCTCTTCCGTTCGCGGCAGTTTGGTCTTGCACTGCTTCTCCGCAACCCAGCGGATCGCCTGGACCGAATCGCTATAGACCGGCCAATCCAGGTTTTCTTTATTCAAATACGCCAAGGCATGCACGATCGCCAGGAACTCGCCGATGTTGTTGGTGCCCATGGCTACCGGCCCCTGGCGGAATACCTCGCGTCCCTCTCCGATGTGCACGCCCCGGTATTCCATCGGGCCGGGGTTCCCGATGCAGGAAGCATCCACCGCGATCGAATCCGGCGCTGGAACGTCTCCGCCCGACCGGCTGAGTTTCGCCGCGCGGGCATGCCCGTCGCGGTAGTCCGTGTACCGCCCGCGGAAGGCCTGCTCGGCCAGCGCGCGGGAGGCAAACGCCATATACTGGGCATCCACGTACCCGTTCACAGACGCCGAGCATTCCTGCCAGGTGGAAAATATCCCGCGCTTGCGGCCCTTCCAAACGACGTAGAATTTTTCTTTGGGCATCATTCGATCCTGTAATCCAGTCTATTCCTTTCCCGCAAATCCCTCGAACACCGTTACATCTTCCGCGCGGGGCCCGCAGGAGATCAGGTCTACCGGAAGCCCCAAGTGTGATTCAATTTTTTCGAGGACGGCCTTTTCATCGGCTTCGTACGTTTCGATTTTCGGCCCGGCGTGGAACAGCGCCCGCGTCAATCGCGTCCGCTGGGCCAGCAACGAGCCGGATAGCAACGGCAGCCGCGTCAGGCTTTTCCCGGAACCGAAAATGTCCTGCGGGAAGAAGTCCCCGTCGCGCCGGGTTTCATATTCCCCGCAGGCGCGCCATTTCCCCAGCCGCGGAGGGACGTCCATGTGGGTAACCGCCAAGTGCTCCACGCCGCCGGCGGCTTCCAGCGCGTAGCGCGCCAATACCGCGTCGAACCATCCGTATCGGACGTTCCCCTGCCATTCTCCGGCGGTATTGTGATCGGAGACGGCGGATGCCAATCCTCCGGTTTCGGTGGGCAGCGGACCCGGCCCGTGCCGCACCGCATACGACCGAAGTACACCGACCTTGTGCGGGCGCAGGGCCGGAAAATTTTCGGCGACAAGTTCTTCGGCGTTGGCCGCCGTGCACCGCGACCAGGTCGTATAGGGATGGAATCCGTAATCCTCGTCCAGCAGTACCCCCTGCGCCCCTTCGAAAATCACCGCCGGAGAATTTCCCATCCATTGCGCCAGGTTCGAATCGGATTCGATCAAACCGGCTTGGGCGAGTTGCGCTACGGAAGCGATCCACCTCTCGGTAAAATCTGGATTATCGAAAAGGCCGAGCTCGGTTTGGAATGCGGGTTCATCCCGCCGGTCGCCGCAGAGGACGGCGAGTTCCTCCCGCTTGCGCTTTCGGATGCCGTCCAGTTTTCGGCGCAACACACCGGGATCGGATAAGTCGCCCGCCCGGACGGCATCGTCCGGGAAGTCCAACGCGTCCTGCATCGTTTCTCCGAACCCGATCCCGCAGCTCCCATGCCGGTCCGGCCCGCGGGCGATCTCCCGCAGGCGGTTGGCGGCTTGATGATAATGCGTGATAACCAGCGCCCGGTTGCTGATCCGCAGCCGTTGGAACGCGTCGCGGATCCCCTTGGCCGCCAGCGCGTCCCGTTCGACCAGCAGCGCCGTCGGGTGGATGACGACATGCCGCGAAAGAAAGGTCCGCACGCCGGGAACCAGCGTTCCGGATCCGAATTGCGAAAAAGTGTGGTGGATCCCGTCCGGCGTGACCACGTTGTGGCCCGCCTGCGCGCCGCCGTTGTAGCGCACGACGAGCGCGGCGCCGGTGCGCCGCACCAGAAAATCGGTCACGAGTCCCTTGCCGGAATCTCCGAAGCCGAGATCAACAACGATAAAACCGCGCAAAGAATCCTCTGCCTGTCCGCGCAGCGATCCGGCGCGGATCAGAGCTTGCGGATATTGTCGATCAATCGGCGGAGCGGATTGGAATCGCCCCCGCTTCCGGAACCGCTCGGCGGTTGCGAAGAACGTCCGCCCGCCCGCAGGGAATCCGCCAGCGGAGCGAGGGCCTTTTGGACGGCCGCCTCGCGGTCCGCGGGAAGCGCCGCCCCCTTGAGAATCCCGGCGACGCCGGCGACGTCGGATACGCGGCCCTCGCACAGCAGCATCGCCCCGGCCGTGACGTAGCAGACGTCCTGCGGATTGTCCATGACCAGCACGTTATCCCCGAGCAGGCCGCGCCAGCGGCTTTCGATCTTCTTGGCCCGGTTGCGGTCCGGGATGACGAAGAACGGGACGTACGTCTTCTGCAGCTCGGCCACGATCTCCTCGACCTTGAGGTCCTCGTCCAGCCGGTCGCCGATGACGGTATCCACGATATGCTTCGAAAGGACGGGATACGGAAGCTCGTCGCCGGTCATGAACAGGTAGCCGCGCTTGCGCCGCTTCACCGCGCAATCCATCTCGGTGTGCTGGGCGAGGAAATATAACGCCAACTCGTACGATTCTTCACCGGATCCCCCTCCGCCGGCCTCGAGAAAGGACCGGGTCAGCCATTGATCCATCAACTCGGCGGTCGTTTCAAACTGGCCGACCTGCAGCGGGGCGCGGTCGGCGATCGCGTCGCCGACGGCCAGGAAGAGGAGCTGCGGATCGCGCACATCGCAATCGCCGAGCACCTTCATGAACTTCGGCAGCTGCTGGGTCGCCAAGAGGTGGGGGATCCTCCCCATCGATCCGGTGACGTCCAACGCAAAGACGATCCCGAGGGATTGGGGATGATCGGCGCTGTCGCGGCTTTCCCGGACGCGTACGCCTTTCGGATTCATCAGCGGATGGCACTCCCGCTGCTTGAACACCTGCTGGGTGGGGAGCTGCACGCGCCCGCGGGTGAGCGCTTCGTGCGCTGTTTGGCTGTAATTTCCGTATCCCATAAGACAACCTCCAAAAAAAAATTTAATAGGACGGTGCCCCGGCGAAGACTGCGCCGGGGCAGAGTTTATTTCGGCATCACGATCGGGCAGAACTTGGGAGCGCCGTATACGCTGCTGGCAACCCCGCCCAGCTCTTCGCGGATGGCGAGGGCTGCCTCGAACCGCGGATCCTTCGGATCCGGCCAACCGACCCGGCGGACGACCGACGCCAGCGGTCCGGGGATGGATTCCGGCAGGGTGCCGGCCGAGCCGTCCCCGCCGAGCACCGCGGCGATGCAGCGCGCGCTCATGATCAGATCCACGGCGGGAATCATCGCCGCGCCGTCGAGCGCGGATTGCGGATAGAACGCTTCGTAGCGCGGATTCACCGCCGGCAGTTTTTTCCCGATCCGGGCCGCGCAGGAAAATCCGACGATCCGGATGCCGTGATCGTTTTCCTGGACGAGGAGCTGGGGCGGCAGGACGGCGCCGTGGACAAATCCGGCCGAATGGACGAAGGAGAGGATCTCCAGAATCCGGCGCCAGACCCAGATCGACGCACGCGGTTCGATGCCTCCGGGAAACGCCCGCCGAACATCCTCCAGCGTGTGATGAAAACCGGCAGCCCGGCGGAACGCCATCGCTTGCGCGCCCGGATGCGAGCCTTCGTTGACCTCGCCATGGATAACCGGCTGGGGGATGAGCGCGGAAAGGGCATCCGCTCCGGAAACCTCGCTTGCCTGGAGTTCCTCGAGCACCGCCCATTCGCGGTCGAACAGGTCGGCGTCCCGCTTCTCCCGCAGGAATTTGATCACCACGCGTTCGGTGGGCCAGCGGGCGCGGCGCGCTTCGTAGACATCCGAGCTCTCCCCGCGCGCGAGAAACCCTTCCAGCGACCAGTAGCCCTCGCCGATCCGGCAAAGGGTGGCGGCCGGAAAATCCGCGGGCGAGTTCCAGACTTTACAGGCTTCACGGTATGCGGATGCGGATACTGTGTCCTCGTCGATCCGGATCGTCGTGCCGCAGTACGGGCAGACGATCGAGCGGGCGAAGCGGCTCGGCTCGAGCCGGCCGTTGCACTGCGGGCAGATGAGGGCGTGGATGGTCGGCATATAGCTCCCCCAGAAAGTCGGTTCAACGGGTGGGGATTGGTTGATTTATTGTACCAACGAATGCAGATGCCAAACGATCCTGTGTTGCGCCGGAGATACGAATAAAAGCAGTGCACGGAATACACTAAATAAATCCGGATCACTTAAAAATTTTAAAGTATTTACTCAGCCTGATTTCTCTTTCTTGTACACCGAAAGACCGAAAAGAGCCGAAAACGCCGAATTTTTTTAAGAATCCGTGTAATCGGCTCTTCTCCGTGTAATCCGTGTACGATTTTTCCGGCCTGAGCAGATACATTTTAAAAAAACAAATCAGTGCCATCGGCTTTTTTCGGTGGAATCCGTGTACTCCGATTAAGATGCGTTCGCCGAGCGTTTTCCCAATTCGTAGGCTTCCGCCAATCGCGCCGGCTGTTCGAGGATTTGTCCCCGGCGTCCCATCCCCGGAACGATCACGCTGCCGATCAAATTCACTTCCAGGTATGCCAGGCTCTTTTCGAAAAAGGCCGTCACCAGCGCCGCCGTCTCGGGATTTTCCTCCTCGAACGGAACGGCGAGGATAGCCGACTTGCCCCGGATCATCTCCCGGTTGGCGGGACAGTTGAAATAAACGAAGCGGTCGATGAAACATTTCATCAGCGCCGTGGGAGCGTACCAATAGACCGGCGTCCCGAAGACCAGCACGCCGCTGGCGGCGATCCGGGGATACACCGCGTTCATATCGTCGTTCCTGGCGCACGGCTTGCCGCTCCAGCAGACGTGACAGTCGTCGCATTCGCGGATCGTCAGGTCATTGAGGAGGAGCAATTCGGTTTCCGCGCCCGCGCTTTGCGCCCCCTCCAGGATCCTGGATACCAGAAGGTGGGTGTTGCCCTTTTTACGCGGACTTCCGACGATGCCAAGAACCTTAGGCATGGGGGATCCTTCCCTGAGGATTGCACGGGATGGTCCGAATTCTATCAGTTGAATCCAAAAGCGATTACGGGATTTGGATTAACAAAAAGGCAAGGGGAGAAAAAGGAAAAGTTTATTCCGCGATTTGGTTGGAATGAGACATTTTTCGAAGGCATTCTCCCGTCACCGAATTCTCCGCCGCGGCGATCTGATCCGGCGTCCCCTCCGCGACAAGGTACCCGCCCGCCTCGCCGCCCCCTGTCCCGGCCTCGAAGCGCAGCGAGAGGGAGGGATCCGGACCGAGGTCGATCACCCAGTCCGCGCAGCGGACGAGATCCAGGTTGTGTTCGATGACGACGACCGTGTTCCCGGCATCCACCAGGCGCTGGAGCAGGGAGATCAGCCGCGCGGTATCCGCGGCGTGCAATCCGGTCGTCGGTTCGTCGAGCAGGTAGAGCGTGCGGCCGCCGGCGCGCTTCCCGAGCTCCTTGGCCAGCTTGATCCGCTGGGCCTCGCCCCCCGATAGCGTGCTCGCGCTTTGGCCGAGCGGCAAATACCCGAGCCCCACTTCCATCATCAGCGCCAGCCGCGAAGCCGCTTCGGGGACGCCGCGGAATACGTCGCCGACCTCTTCGATCGTCATCGAGAGGATATCGGATACGTTGAAGCCGTTATAGCGCACCGCGAGGACTTCGGGCATGAAGCGCCGGCCGTGGCACACCGGGCAGCGCACTTCGGCCGGAGGCAAAAGCTGCATCGGGACCAGAAGGATGCCGGCGCCCTCGCAGCGCTCGCAGCGGCCGCCCGGAACGTTGAAGGAAAAATGACGGGGCGAGAATTTCTTCTTCTGCGCCTCCGGCTGGGCGGCAAACACCTCGCGGATCGGGGTGAAGGTATCGGTGTAGGTGGCGGCGTTGGAGCGGGTGGAGCGCCCGATCGCGCTTTGATCGACGGTGATGATTTTATCCAGGTGCTCCCAGCCGTCGATTGAATCGTGCGCGCCCACGCATTCATCGGATCCGAAGAACTTCCTGCGCGCCGCGCGGTCGAGTATGTCGAACAGCAGCGAGGATTTTCCCGAGCCCGAGGGGCCGGTGACGGCGATAAACAGCCCGAGCGGCAGGGAGACGGTGAGATTTTTCAGGTTGTGTTCGCGCGCCCCGCGGATCACCAGCGCCTTGCCGTTCGGGGCGCGGCGGGGATGACCGGGCATGGCTATCTTCCCGGAAAGATACCGGCCGGTGACGGTATCGGCGGCGGCTACGACCGCAGGCGTTCCGGCGGCGACCACCCGCCCGCCATGCATCCCCGCGCCCGGTCCGATCTCCACCACGTGGTCCGCTTCGCGGATCATCTGCAGGTCGTGCTCGATCACCAGGACCGTGTTGCCCAGGTCGCGCAGCTTGCGCAGGACTCCGATCAGGCGCCCGGTGTCGCGCTGATGCAGCCCGATCGTCGGCTCGTCGAGGACGTAGAGCACCCCGGTCAGGCCGGAACCAAGCAGCGCCGCCAGCCGCAGACGCTGCGCCTCGCCGGCCGAGACCGACGGCGAGGCGCGCCCGAGAGTCAGGTAGCCGACCCCGACATCGACCACCCGGCGAATGCGCTCGCGCAGATCATCCAGGACCGGCGTCAACACCGGTCCGGCTTCGGATGGAATCTTCCCGCTCAGGCTGTCCAGCCACGCGGATAGTTCGCTGATCGGCATGCATGCGGCCTCGACGATGGTTTTTCCCTCGACCGTCACCGCCCGGCTTTCCGGTTTCAGGCGCGACCCGCCGCATTCCGGGCAGGTCTGCCGGACCAGAAACTTTTCGACCTTTTCCCGGTAGGCTTCATCCTGGATGTGGGCGGCGTGCCGGCGCAGGAGATTTGTGGCCACTCCCTCGAACTGCCCTTGGGCGTTGGTCTTGGCCGGTTTGATATCCGGGTAGTGGCGCCGGAACCTTGGATCCTCCGTGCCGAAAAAGAGCAAATCGCGCGCGGCGGCATTCCACTTCCCAATGGGATCATCGAGGTCGAGCGGAAATCCATAATACTTTGCGGCGGCGCGCAGCTTCTTGGAATAATGCGTGACGTACCACTCCTCCCAGCCCGTGATCGCGCCCCCGGCGATGGTTTTCTTTTCGTCGACCAGTTTGGAAAGATCCGCCGCGGCGACAACGCCCAGCCCGGTGCACGTCCCGCAGGCGCCTTCGGGTTTGTTGAACGAGAAATTCGCCATTCCGATGCCGGGCACCGGCTTCCCGCAGTGCGGGCAATCCGCCGCGGCCTCGCTGCCGGCTTCATCGTCCCACTCCACAGCCCCGGGGAGGAAGGAGGGTTCGACCGTCTTCCCGCAGTGTGGGCACGGCCGGAGGCCGAGCCTCGCAAAAAGCACGCGCAGGTAGGTGAATACCTCGGTCGCGGTCCCGACCGTCGAACGCGGGCTGTGGTTGGTGATCTCCTGGCCGATGCTGATCGAAGGCGAGAGCCCTTCGATCCGGTCGACGGGCGGCTTGTTCTGGTGGCTTACCATCCCGAGCGATTCGAGGTACTGCCGCTGGCCTTCCTTGTGCAGGATATCGAACACCAGCGTCGATTTCCCGGACCCGGAGAGGCCGGAGAACACGATCAGTTTGTTCTTCGGAATGTCGAGGTCGAGGTCCTTGAGATTATGCAGCCGCGCCCCACGGATGAGAATCGTGTCAGACATTGTTTTCCTTTTTTCCATCCTCACCCCCCAACCCTCCCGTCGCTTCGCTCCGGGACATGCTCTCCTGACTTATGTCAGGAGAGGGGGAGTCGGTGTTCTTCCGTCGGGGTGAGGATCTTCCCCATTCCGTCGGTTTATCCTGCATCTCCATTATGATCTCCGCCGCGAGCGAGGCGGCCTCGTCCAATTTTACGCCGCTCATCCCGTCGACCGTATCGGCGGCGGAATGCGTGATCTCGCGGATGCCGGCGCCGCCGAAGGCGAGCGCGGGAACGCCGCGCATCGCGAACGCGGAATGATCGCTCTCCGGCCAGGGCTCCACCCACACCGCGCCCGATTACGCGGCGAGCCGATGTCACCGCTCCCGTTCCGGCCGGCCAATTCCTGCACGTGATCAATCACCATTTTCGAAACGTTCAACATTCGACCTCCCATCGCTTGTCATATCTTACAACCTTGGTGGGCTAATGGAGGGTTGGGAGAAGATTATGTACGCGGATTTCGCGGAACAAACAGATTACACAGAAAAGCTATAAGTTATTTTGAAACAAAAAGATTTATCCGCGAAATCCGAGTAAATCCGCGCAATCCGCGTACAGAAAATAAAGGGCGGGGATTCGCGCCATTCTGCGCAGTTGCGAAAGGATCCTGCGGGCGCGTTCTTCGTATTCGGAGAGGGTCGAGAGCCAGCGATCCGCCGCCCATAGGACATCCTCCTCCGGGCGCGGGGTATCCAGCACGCGGCGCAATTTTCTGACGGCGCCGGAATCCAGCGCGCGCATGGCGCGCAGAACGGCCATCGTACTGTATCCGGAGCGCATGAGCATCCGGATCACCCGCAGCCGGCCGATCTCGCGCACGCCATACGCGCGGTATCCGTTCTTCGGATTACGCGGCACGCGTAACAAGCCGTTGCGTTCCCAACCGCGGATCGCATCCGGCGTCGAATCCGCCGCCCGGGCGGCGTCGAGGATGGAAAGCGGCCGGGTGGGGCGCTCGGCGATTTTTCCGCGGACCCATTTCTCCAAATAACCGGCCGCGGCTTCCGCCTGGGCGCGTTCCTCCTTTATCAACCGGATGTGGTTCTGCGCCAGGCAAACCGCCTGTTTGAGATCCCGCGCGGCGGAGGCGCGGACGAGGGCCAGCGCAGATTTTCGGATCCTGCTTCCCGGCCAGCCGCCGTGCATCGCCATTCGCGCCAGCCCCATTTGTTCCATATGAAACCGGGTATAGATGCGGTAATTATTGGCGGACCGCATGACGGGCGGGAGGAATCCCCACTCTTCGTACTTCCGAACCGTATTCGGATGCACGCCGGCAGCCCGGGCGATATCGGTCGTGCGGAGGGGTTGGTGTCTTTTTTTCATCACGCTTCTACTAAAGCATCAAGTCAAATATACACCGGCTCGCAATCCCGCGCGGAAGCCCTGGCGGGCCAAAACAGGTTAGCCCTAAAGGGGCTTGCATGGAATGAGGCAGGGCTTCAGCCCGACGGGAATGGCGGTGGTGCTTAGCAGAAATATCAAATCCTTCAGGGTTCCCTCGGGGTTGAAACCCCTCGCTGATACCATGGAAGCCCTGCGGGCTAAAACGGTCGAGCCCGGAAGGGGCTTGAATGGATTGAGGCAGGGCTTCCACCCGACGGGCGGCGCGAGACCGCCCTCGCTTCGCAACCATCCCGGCTTACAATACAGAATGGAGGCGGGAGGTTTACGACGGCAGACTGAGTACACGCGG
>JBAVFZ010000231.1:0-19366 GCA_049684495.1 Anaerolineales bacterium
ACGTACTCGCCCATCTCGAAATCCGGCGTGAGCTGGATGGCCTGGGTCGGGCAGGCTTCCTCGCAGAAACCGCAAAAAATACAGCGCGAAAAATTAATCCGGAAGAATTCCGGGTAGCGCCGGCCGCCTGCGTCCTCCGCCGCCTGAAGCGCGATGCACTCCACCGGGCAGACCGCCGAGCACAGATAGCAGGCCACGCAGCGTTCCGCCCCGTCAGGGCTCCGCGTCAGCACGATCCGGCCGCGGTAGCGCGGCGGCAAAACCGGCCTCTCTTCCGGGTACTGCACCGTCACCCGGCGCCGGAAGGTGTGGCTCAACATGATCCACAAGCCTTTAAAAATACTCAGCACGGCCCACTCCTCATCCGAGCCACAACAGGATCCCGCCGGTGACAAGCAGATTCAGCAGGGTCAGCGGAAGCAGCAACTTCCATCCGAGCGCCATCAATTGGTCGTAGCGCGGGCGCGGCAGGGTCGCGCGCATCAGGATGAACAGGAGGATGAAGGCAAACGTCTTGATCAGGAACCACACGACGGGCGGAAGCAGGGGCCCCTGCCATCCGCCGAAGAACAGCACGGCGATCATCGCCGAGATCAGCGTGATCGAAAGATATTCGCCGACGAAGAACATCCCGAATTTCATGCCGGAATATTCCACATGGTAGCCGGCCACCAGCTCGCTGTCGGCTTCCGGCAGATCGAAGGGGGATCGGTGCGCTTCGGCCAGCCCGGCGATAAAAAAAACCGCCAAGCCGAGAACCTGGGGAACGCAGAACCATAGACGGGTTTGCGCTTCGACAATATCCCGCAGGTCGAAACTGCCGGCCAGCATCACCACGCCCATCAGCGAGAGGCCCATGAACACTTCGTAGGCGAGCGTCTGCGCCACGGCCCGCAGGCCGCCCAGCAGCGGGTATTTACTGTGCGACGACCAGCCGGCCAGCACCACGCCGTACGCGCCCAGCGACGCCACCGCCAGGAAATACAACACGCCGATGTTCAGATGCACCACGGCGATGGCGGAGGCCACCGGCAGGATCGCAAACCCCATCAGCCCGGCGGCGAATACGATCGCCGGCGCCAGGACGAACACCGCCCGGTCGGCAAAGGGCGGGATCCAATCCTCCTTGGTGAAAATTTTGATCACATCGGCGACCACCTGCATCAATCCGAACGGGCCGACCCGGTTGGGGCCGTAGCGATCCTGCCAAAGCGCAAGCAGCCGGCGCTCAAACCAGATCAACCCGGCCGCGATCGTGAGCGCCGCCATCAGCATTGCAACGATCGTAACCAGGCGGAACAGAACATCACTCATTCGGATGATCCTTCCGACGCATCACCCCTCCGTTTTTTCCCTCACCACCCCGGGGAGAGGCCTGGGCCGCGGCGGTCTTCACCGCGCACCAATCCGGCAATTCGATCCGTTCCATTCCGGGCAGACCCGCCGGCAATCCAGCCAATCCCTGCGGGAGGGAAGGAACAATCTTCACCGGCAGTTCGAGCGCCGCGCCTTTCCACTCGAGCCGAACGGCCTCTCCCTGTTCCGCGTCGAGTTCGGCGGCATCGGCGGGATGAAGCGCCACATAGGGCTTGGGGACCAGCCCGGCGATCCCCGGGCTGAGGGCGCTCAGCATTTCCGATCCGAAAATGTGATAGAGGGGGATGAGCAGCAGGCGCCCGGCGAGCGGCTCGAACATCGGCGGAACGCCGCGGAAGAATTCCGGTTCGGCCCCGGATTGCGGTTCCACCAGGCGTTTGCCGGGATCTCCTCCGCGCAAGGGGCCGCCGATCTCCGACTGGAATTTATTGAGGGATTGGACGGAATTCCAGCCCGGAGCCCAATACCGGGAGACGAGCGCCGGCGGCGGCATCCCCTCGTCGCCTTCCATGGAAAACGCAAACGGTGAATCCGGATCGTCCGGCGGCGCGGGCTCGCTCACATTTACCGCCGCGTCGATCGCGGTCCGGCCGCTGTAGCGGGGCGATTGCCGGGCCACCTTCTGCCCCCGCAGGAGGAAATCCGCCGGCGGAGCGATCTCCAGTGCGGGCTGCAGCCGCGGGATTTCGACGGCCAGATCCGAGAGAACCCCGTCCAGCGACTTCCATCCCATCGGGGCGGATGAAGAAGACGCGCGGCCCAAATCGGCCAGCCAGCGCCAGCTCGGCCGCGCCCCGGATTTGGGGATCAGCACCTGATAGAAACGCTGGGCGCGCCCCTCGCTGCTCACGAGCGTCCCGGATTCTTCGACGAACGTGGCGGCCGGGAGGACCAGATCCGCAAGCGCCGCGGTCGCGTGCAGGGTATGGTCGATCAACACGACATGGCGCGCGGAGCCGAGCGCGGCGGCGACAGCCTCGGAATTTTCCCGGCGGTAAAGATCGTTTTCGAGGATGATGACCGTATCCGCCCGCCCTTCGCGGAGTTCCCGCAGGGCGGACCGCAGATCGCCCCCGCCCATCAAGCCCAGCCCGAAGCTGTTGGCTTCGGGGAGGGCAATCGAAAGCAGCGCGGTGTTTCCCCGGCGGCACAGCGCCCAGGCGATATTGGCCGCCGCCTGGAGCAGCGCTTCGCTCGCGCAGCCGGCGCCGGAGACGACCAGCGGCCGCTTGGCGGCCATCAATGCGCCGGCGATCTCCTCCGCCAGGCGGGCGGCTTCCTCCGGAAGGTCCATCACTTCAAGGGAGCCGGGGTCGATCGCATGCGCCACCGCGAACCCAAGCCGGGCCAGGTCGTCCGGCGCGGCGTGGTACGTGCGCAAGGCGGCATCCTCCAGTTTGGTTTGGACCGGCGTGGCCAGGAAGATCAATCCCTTCGCGTCCTGCTCCGCTTCCCGGACGGCGGCGTCCTGCCAGGCGGGGATCCCCAGAGCCCGGACGGTTTCGGTCTCCACAGGGTCAACAACCTGGCGCAGGGCCAGGGCGAGCATCGGCGCGGTATTTGTGACGTCCTCGCCCAGGACCAGAACCGCATCGGCCTCGCGCACTTCCTTTAAAGAAGGAGACCGGGCCGGGCCGGAGCTCAGGATGCGGATCGCGGCGGCCGTCGTGCGGTAATCCTCCCCGGAAACGCCGAGGTAAAAACGATCCGGTCCCACCAGGCGGCGCAGGGCGAAATTGGATTCGAGGGATGCCCGCGGGGAACCGATCCCGATCGTCCGGCGCCGGTCGCCGAGGTACCCGGCCGCCCTGCGGAGAGCCTCTCCGGGTTCGGCCGGGAGCAGCGCGCCGTTTTCCCCATCCCGGGCGAGCGGGGTCCGGATGCGCGAATCCGCCCCGACAAACTCGTAGCCGAACCGCCCCCGGTCGCAGAGGAAATAGCTGTTCACCTCGCCGTTGTAGCGGTTGCGGATCCGGCGCAGGGAGTCGTACCGGCCGCCCGCGATCGTGTTGCAGCCGAGCCCGCAGTGGATGCAGACCGACGGTGCGGTCTGCAGGTCCCAGGAGCGGGCATAATTATTTCGGAAGGTTTTATCGGTGAACACCCCCGTCGGGCACACCTCCACCAGGTTGCCGCTGAACTCATTTTCCAGCGCGCCGTCTTCCGCGCGCCCGAAATAGACGTGATCATGCGACGCGAACGCTCCGAAATCCCTCCCCCCGGCGACGTCCTGGTAGAAGCGCACACAACGGTAACAATGGATGCAGCGGTTCATCTCGTGCGCCACCAGCGGGCCCAGGTCCTGGTTGCGGAACGTCCGCTTGGGAAAAGCGTATTCGCGGTGAACGTGCCCGGTCATCACGGTCATATCCTGCAGGTGGCATTCGCCGCCCTCGTCGCACACCGGGCAGTCGTGCGGGTGGTTGTACATCATAAATTCGATGACGCCGGCGCGGAATGCGCGCGCTTCCGGATCGTCGATCGAGATGCGGACGCCCTCGGCGGCCGGGGTCATGCAGGACATGACGATCTTCCCGCGCGTATCGTTCTCATCCCGGAACTGCTTGACCGCGCACTGGCGGCACGCGCCCACCGAGCCCATCGCCGGATGCCAGCAGAAATACGGCAGGTCGAATCCGAGGCCGAGGCAGGCCTGCAGCAGGTTCTGCCCATCCGCGACCGCGTACGGCCGGTTGTCAACGTAGATCGTCGCCATGGCTCACCCTCCACGGGCACCGCTTCTCGCGAATATGCCGTTCGAAATCTTCCCGGAAAATTTTCAGCGCGCTCTGCAAAGGCTCCATCGCCCCGGGCGCCAGCGCGCAAAAGGTCCGTCCCGGCCCCAGCAGCCGGGTGTGCCGTTCGAGGTGCTCGAGGAATTCCGGTTCTCCCCGCCCCTCTTCCAGCGCGCGCAGAATTTTTTCGATCCAGGGAAGCCCCTCGCGGCAGGGGGTGCACCACCCGCAGGATTCGCGGGCGAAGAAGGCCTCCAGGTTATGGACCATCCCCACCGGGCAGGTTTTATCGTCGAGGATGATCATCGTTCCGGTCCCCAGACGGCTGCCCGCCTTTTCGATGGATGAAAAATCCATGGGCACGTCGAGGTGCTCATCGGTCAGGAAATCGGTGGAGGCGCCGCCGGGGAGAAGCGCGCGGAACGCCGCGCCCTCGCGCATTCCACCGGCGTGCTCCTCGAGAATTTCCCGGATCGGCGTTCCCATTGGCAGTTCCCAAAGGCCGGGATGCCTGACCTTCCCGCTCACGCCGTAGAGTTTCGTGCCGCCGTCCCCGATCAGGCCGAGCTTGCGGAACCACTCCGCGCCGTTCCGGACGATGTGGGGAAGGTTGCACAACGTCTCGGCATTGTTGACAATCGTGCCTTTCCCCCACAGGCCGCTGACCTGCGGAAACGGCGGCTTGGAGCGCGGGATCGCGCGCTTGCCCTCCAATGCGTTCAGCAATCCGGTTTCTTCGCCGCACATGTAGCGCCCCGCGCTGACATGCATATGCAACTCCAGATCGAACGACGATCCGAGGATCTTGCTCCCGAGGTACCCCGCCCGGTACGCTTCGGCGACGGCTTTGCGCAACGCGCGCTCCGCATCCGTATATTCCGCCCGCAGGAAGATGTAGGCGACGGAGGCCTGGATGGCGTACGCGGCAAGGATCATCCCCTCGATCAGCTGATGCGGGTCGCCTTCCAGGAGCAGGCGGTCCTTGAACGATCCCGGCTCCATTTCGTCCGCGTTGGCGATCAGATATTTGGGACCGGGGGCTTTTTCGCCCATCGGGACGAAACTCCATTTTTGTCCGGTGGGAAAACCCGCCCCGCCCCGCCCGCGCAGATTGGAATCCTTGACGATCCCGGTCACCTGTTCCGGAGCAAGCTCGCGCAGAGCCTTGCGCACGGCCTCGTATCCGCCGGTCCCCTCGTACTCCTTAAGGTCCGGCGCCGGGCTTCCGGGTTTGATATTCTGCGTAAGCGGCCGTTCCATCAAGATACTCCTTCACGGATACCGCGAGAGAACCGGATCGATGCCCGTCGCATTCCATTCGGTGATCAGATCGTCGTCGATCATCAGCGCCGGAGCGTGGTCGCATGCGCCGAGGCAGGAAGACGGCAGCAGCGTGAAGCGCCCGTCCGCGCTGGTTTCCCCGAACCGGATGCCGATTTTTTCAGTCAGTTCCGCGTACAGATTCCCGTATCCCATGATCCAGCAGCTGACGCTGTCGCACAGGCGGATGACATGGCGGCCGACCTGCCGCCGGAAGATGAGGGAATAGAACGTCGCCACCTGCTCGAGTTCTTCCGCCGTCACCCCGAGGTAAGCCGCTACGTCGCGCAGGGCCTCGTTCGAAATCCAGCCCCGCCGGCGCTGGACGATCTTCAGGGCGTCCACGGTTCCCGCCTGCCTCTTCGGATACGGCGCCAGACCGGCTTCCAGTTCGCGGATCTCTTCGTCAGTCAGCATGTCCTCGCTCCGGAGTCACCGCTAGCGGTCCACGTCCGCCAGCACAAAATCCACGTTGCCCAGAATGGCGATCAGGTCCGAGACCATCAGCCCGCGGCTGATGAGTGGAACCATCTGGATATGCGGGAAGGACGGCGTGCGGATGCGGGCGCGGTAGGCGTGAATGCCGCCGTCGCTGATCAGGTAGTACCCGTTGTTGCCTTTGGTCGCCTCGATCCCGGCAAACGCCTCGCCGGGCGGGATGACCGGCCCCCAGCTGACGGACAGGAAGTGGTCGATCAGGGTTTCAATATCGTGCAGCGTGCGCTCCTTGACCGGCGGCGTGGCCAGGGGGTGATCGGATTTGTACACGCCGGCGGGCATGTTCGCGCGGCATTGGCGGATGATCCGCAGGCTTTGGCGCATCTCCTCCACCCGCACCACCGAACGATCGTAGCAATCGCCGCGGCTGCCGACGGGAATTTCAAATTCGAACTGGTCGTAGCCGCCGTACGGCCGCTTCTTCCGGAAATCCCAGTCCAAGCCCGTTGAGCGCAGGCCCGGTCCGGTCATTCCCCACTCGACCGCTTCTTCGCGGGTGAAGGCGCCGATCCCCTGGGTGCGCGCTTTGAAGATCCGGTTCTTCAGGACCAGGCCGTCGTATTCGCGCAGCCTGCCCGGCAGATAGGTCAGGAAATCATCGACCATTCGCTCCCATCCGCGCGGCAGATCCGCGGCCACCCCGCCGATCCGGAACCAGCTCGGATGCATCCGGCCGCCGGTGATAGCTTCCACGATGTCGAAAATCCGTTCGCGGTCATTGAAGGTGAAGAACACCGGCGAGAGCGCGCCCAGGTCCTGCGCCAGGGTTCCGTACCAGACCAGGTGGCTGGCGAGCCGGAAAAATTCCGCGAGCATGATGCGGATGACCTTCGCGCGGTCCGGAACATCGACCCCGGCCAGTTTTTCGACGGCCAGGAGGTAGGCGAGGTTGTTCATGGATCCGCCGAGGTAATCGATGCGGTCGGTGTAGGGAATGTAGGTATGCCAGGTTTGCCGCTCGGCCATTTTTTCCGCGCCGCGGTGATGAAAGCCGATCTCCGGCACGACATCCACGATGACTTCGCCGTCCAATTGCAGGAGAAAGCGGATGACACCGTGCACGCCCGGATGGTTCGGACCGAGGTTGAGAAATATGTACTCAGAGTCACCGTCGCGCGGCTTCATCCCCCACTCCTCGGGGTGGAAGCGGAGCGCCTCCTGTTCGCGGTCGACGCGTTCGGCGGGCATTTGAAACGGGCCCATCTCGGTCGCGCGGGCGGGGTGTTCCTTACGCAACGGATGGCCTTCCCAGGTCGGCGGCATCAGGATCCGCCGCAGGTCGGGATGCCCCTCGAAGGCGATCCCGAACATGTCCCAGACTTCGCGTTCATACCAGTTCGCGGCGGGGAACAGATTCGTGATGCTCGCGGCGGACGGACGATCCCCTTTCAACGCCGCCTTGACGCGGACGTCGGCGTTGCGATCCAGCGACAGGAGGTGGTAGACCAGCGTGAAATCGCTTTCCGGCTGGCCTTCGCGCCGGGTGCGCCTGCGTTCATCGAGGGCGGTCAGGTCATACAGCATCCGGTACGGCTGCGGCGCATCCTGCTTGAGATATTTCAAAACCGGCGCCACCCGTTCGCGCGGCACCCAGAAGGTCGGGATCTCATCCCGGACCGCTTGCAGTTGAAATCCGGAATCCGTTCCGAATTCCCTCTGTACTTCCTGGAAAACACCGTCGGCCGCCATGGGATCCCTCATACCTCGTCCGGCCCGCGCAGCACGGTCGCCCGGCCGCGCGCTTCGCGCTTGGCGTCGCGCTGCGCGGGAAGCGGCGCACGGGAGATCCCCTGCGGTCCGATCACCCAGCTCAGCGGCCTGCGCTCAGTCCCGACCGCCCGCTGCAAAAGGGTCAGCCCTTCGACGAAGGCATACGGGTTGGGCGGGCAGCCCGGCACGTATACATCCACCGGCAGGAATTTATCCACCCCCTGGACCACGCTGTAGATGTCGTACATGCCGCCGGAGTTTGCGCAGGATCCCATTGAGATCACCCAGCGCGGCGCCATGAGCTGCTCATACAGCCGCTGAACGACAGGCGCCATCTTGATGAACATCGTGCCGGAGATGATGATCATATCGGCCTCGCGCGGGGTGCCGCGGATGATCTCCGAGCCAAAGCGCGCCAGGTCGTATTGGCTGGTGAGGCTGGTGGCCATCTCGACGAAACAGCAAGAAAGCCCGAACCCAAACGGCCAGATCGAGTTCTTGCGTCCCCAGGCGAGAAGCTGTTCCAGCCGCACAAGCAGAATCGACCGGTGGACCGTTTCCTCCAGGCTTTCCCGGCGCGGAGGACGGGTGGAATTCGAATCCCCGGCGCCGGGGAGCGGGTTATTGGCCGTCCGCGTCATGCCGCTCTTCAACCTTTCGCAATTCCAGGGATTTGCGTCCGATCGAACCCCAATCCAGAGCACCGGTTTTCCATAGGTAGATCAGCCCGGCCAGCAGGATGCCAATGAAGAACACCATCTCCCCGTATCCGGCCCAGCCGGCTTCGCGCAGGGAAACGGCCCAGGCGTAAATGAACACGGCCTCCAGATCGAAGAGGACAAAGAACATCGCCACCAGGTAGTATTTGACGGGGAACCGGATTTCGGCGGTTCCCGTCGGAACGATCCCCGATTCATACGGTTCCCCGGTCGCGCGGCCGTTATGCCGTTCCCCGAGCACATACGACATCACCAGGGTTGCTCCCACCAGAAACACCACCGCGGCGAAATACACCGCGAGCGGCCAGACGGGGTCGAGGGACGGATTGGGCAAGGAAATTATTCCTTTCTGACTGTCCGGTTTATGTGCTGTAGAATGCTGTATGCGAGAAAGATTCCAATCCGCATATCTGCCGCAGCCTGCGGCGGTTTAATTTGCCCGCGGGCAAGGCTCCGGCCTGCGCCTTCGTGCTTCAGAGAAAAAACGGCCGTTCGGCGGCATGATCGATCTGCCGGACCGGGATCGTCACATCCTGCCGCCTTGCGCTCATCGCAGCTCTTTCTGCGTCTGGAGGAAATGGATGACGTCTTCCCGGCTGAGCACCCCTTGGATCTGCCCGCCGGTCATGACCGGAAGCTGGTTGACGCCGTCGGCATTCAATTTTTGCAGGGCATCCCATAACTCCGTCTCGGGAGCGACCCGGTCCGTTTTTTCAACCGGTATCATCGCCTGCGAAACCAAAGTCCGCGGCCAATCGGGGCGCGGAATTTCCCGGAGCTTGTGGAGGGTCATGATCCCAACCATCGCCCCGGCCTTTTCCACGATGAAGAAGCGTCTTCCCGTACCCAGGATGTATTTATCGGCCAGCTCCTGGAGGGAAATATCGGCGGGGATGGAAATATAGTTGCGGTTCATAATCAATGCGGCATTGCGGCCCGCCAGAAGCGTGCGCAACGTCTGCTGCTGCACCTGCCGGGTGGCCGAGCTTTCCAGGAACCAGCCGATGAAGATTATCCATAATCCGTTGGCGAACGAGCCGAAGAAGATCAGCCAAACGCCGAGCAGGATGAACAATCCGGCGAGGATGCGCCCGAGCGTGGCGGCGATCAGCGTGGCGCGGTCATAATTCTTCGTGGCGCCCCAAACCAGGGAACGGAAGATCCGCCCGCCATCGAGCGGAAAACCCGGAATGATGTTGAATGCCAGCAACGCCCCGTTGAGATACGTCAGATAACGCGCCAGCGCCAGGAGCGGCGGAATGCCGGACACCAGCGGCTGGATCAAAGCAAAAACAACCATCAGCAGGAAACTCACCGCGAGCCCGGCCGAGGCAACCAGGAAATCCACCATTGGCCGGGCCGGTTCCTTGGTGATCTGAGCCACTCCGCCGAAGAGGAAGAGCGTGATGGAACCGACCGGAATCCCGTTTCGCATCGCCACCACGGAATGCCCCACTTCGTGCAGGAGCACGCTGGCGAAGAGCATCACGGCGGTGACGGCGCCCAGAATCCAATACTCGGCGGGCGGCCAGTTGGAATATTCGGCCGGGTAATAGCTGGTGGCCAGCAGCCAGGTAAACAGGATGAATATCAGAAACCAGGAATAATCCAATTGAATCGGTATCCCGGCTATTTTCCCCAGAGCAACCGTGGATTGGCGCATGGTTAATGATCCATCCTTTTTATTTTTTCCCGGGCCGCCTCGGCCGCCCAGGCGACTTCCTCCGACGGCCCCAACCCCTGCAAGGCATGCAATAATTTTTCAATCGATTCGTCCGTGTACCCGTTGTCCACCAGAACGCGGAGAACATGCCGCGATCCCTCCCGGATCCGGATCGAATCGAAACAGGAGATCAAGCCTTGAACCAGGACCTCCAGACTGGCCGGGCCCATGGCGATTAATCCCTCCGCGGCCAGCCAGCGCACTCCGAAATCGTCGTCCTCCATCGCGTTCATCAGGTCGGTCGTGGTTCCGGGATCGTGCAACAGGCTGAGCGCTTTCGCCGCCTGCCAGCGCACGTTGGCGTTGGCATCCTGCAGCGAAGACAGCAGGGCCGGCACGGCGGCCCTTCCCAGCTTCAGCAACTTCTCCCGGGCCTCGCCCCGTTTCCGTGAATTTGAATCGCTTAAGCCTCCTGCCAGGAATCGGGCTTCCAGCATCCGCAGGCGCTGCTGGGGATCGGCGTTCAATTCCTTTTCTATGACTTTGGCGGACGATTCCAGTTTTTTCTGCGGACCCATCTCTCATCACCGAGGTCGTTTCTTTGTTCCAATGGGGCGGATGGTTGCGGCGGACAGAGCGGTCTGCGTTCAGGATTTCGTCATGTGATTCCTAAGGCCTCCGGCTCAGGGCGGGCAACAGCCAGCGGTCCCCTCCCCACCAACCGGCTATCTTCCAGGCGAGAACCAGGCCGATCTCCAGGATGAGCAGGATCGGGTTGATGCTGACGGAACCGGCCAGCAGATAGTTGAGGTTCATGAAACCCCCGAAGAAAGCGGCCAAGCCGGTCAGAATTCCCAAGACGAGACCCACCCCAACCAGTAATTCTCCGAACGCCACCGCGTAACTCCACACCACCACCTGCGGTAGTACGATATTCTGAACGAACCACGCATACCAGGACTGAACGCTGGGATGCGCGCCGGTGGCCAGTGTGATGGCATGCGATAGAAATCCGGACAAAGAAACCCCTGCCTGGCTTCCCACCCAGGTCGGGTCGTTCACCTTTTCCCAGCCCGCCGTTAACCACTGCCAGCCCACGTAAATCCGCACGATCAGCCAGAACCATGCCCAACGGGTGTCGCCGATGAAAATTTTCGGGAGCGCCGGCTCATCCGCCAGAATTTGACCGATATTCCTTCGTTTGACCATATTCGCCTTCCTTTTTCTTTTTCTATGATTGCCGGATCTCCGCCCCCAAAACCCGGCGGAGGATATACATGGTCATGCCTTCCCGGTGGGTCCGGTCTTCAAGGCGTCCAGCGCCCGTTTTACGCTGTCCTCCGGGCTCACCTTGACCTGGACATCCGCCAGCCGGCCGTTTTCATCGACCACAAAATGGCTGCGCACATTCGATGCGCCTCCCCAGACACCATACGCGTCCGCGACGCGATGGCCGCCGTCCACCAGCAGGCGGAACGGAAGGTTATATTTGATCTTGAACTTCTTATGCGATTGGATGCTGTCGGGGCTGACACCCAGCACGACCGCGTTTTGCTCCTCGATTTGCGGATAGCGGTCGCGGAAACCGCAGGCTTGGGTCGTGCAGCCCGGGGTATCATCCTTGGGATAAAAATAGATCACGACCCGGCGGCCGCGGAATGAGGAAAGCTTCACGCTTGAACCATCGTCGCTTGTCAATTCGAAATCCGGAGCCGGATCACCAATTTGAAGTTTTATTTGGGCCATGGTTCCTCGTTTCTTTTTTACTATATGCTTTCTTCCCCTTTTAATAGATGGTAGCGGTTTCCTCCGGGCAAAGAATTGGAATTTGAAAGGATTAATTGGGATGGAAACAATATAAAGGACGGATTCCCCGGTCTTTTCAAAAAGGATTGGATTCTGATTCGGCTCATTTGATTCCCGGCGGCATTTGTAAAAAGTTGGAATTACAGGTGGCGTGAATAAATTACCACCGCCAAAGGCGGTGGCTTCAGAATGCCGCACCTGGAAGGTGCGCTCCTGCCGGTTCTTATCGAACTACCGCCTTACGCGCCCGCAGGATCCCCTTTTCCGCCTTTTTCATATATGGGATCCGGTACCATTCATGCTCCGCTCCATCCCCCTTCCATGCTAGTCGAACCTTTTCTTGTCACCCACCCGTTACCTCTGCTTCTTCCTATTCCTCTCCGGTATGGATGCGTTCCGTTTACCATCCCATCCCACCTCTCCCCTTTCGCTCCGCTCAGAACATTCCCCTCCTCCCTGTATCACGGGCAGGGAGGAGGGGTCAGGGGAGGTGGGATGGGATGGTAAACGGAACGCATCCATACCGGAGTGGAATGGGAAGCAGCAGAGGTAACGGGTAGGTGACAAGAAAAGGTTTGACCAGCCCGGAAGGAGGATGGAGCGGAGCATGGTAGGTACCGGGTCACATATATGAAAAAGGCGGAAAAGGAGATGTTGCCGGCGCGCAATGCGGTTGTTCGATAAGAATCGGTAGGAGCGCACCTTCCAGGTGCGGCATTCTAAAGCCACCGCCTTTGGCGGTGGTAATTTACTCAGAAGTTTTCTTCCATTATCCTTCGTGTTCTTCGGCTCTTTTTCGCGTACTTTGTGGAGAGGTTTTCCGAATCGGGAGGCCGGAATGATCGAAGCGGCGTTTCACTTTCCAAAAGGCTTCCTCTGGGGGACCGCCACCTCCTCCCATCAGGTGGAAGGGGGAAACCGGCTGAACGACTGGTGGGCCTGGGAGAAGCAGCCGGGGCGCATCCTGCGCGGCGATCGATCCGGGCTGGCTTGCGATTGGTGGGGCGGCCGGTGGAAGGAAGACCTGGACCGGGCGGCGGCGGGCGGACAGAACGCCCACCGGCTGTCGGTCGAATGGAGCCGGATCGAACCGGAGCCCGGGCGCTGGGATGAGAACGCACTGGATTTCTACCGGGAGATCCTTTCCGGCATGCACGCGCGGGGGATCGAGCCGATGGTGACGCTGCACCATTTCACCAATCCGCTTTGGCTGGCGGAGCAGGGCGGCTGGGAAAACGAAGGCGTCGTCGCCCGCTTCGAGGCCTTCACGCGCAAAACCGTCGCGGCGCTCAAGGAGCTGACGGACTTCTGGTGCACGATCAACGAGCCGAACATCTATATCTATCTGGCCTATACCTCCGGTGATTTTCCGCCGGGAAGGAAGGATATCCAAACCGCGTTAGGCGTGATGCGGAATCAGATCTTCGCCCACGCCGCCGCGTACCATGCCATCCATGAAATTCAGCCGGGGGCCAGAGTCGGAATTGCCATCCAGTACCGCCCCATTATTCCCCATACCGCAAATCCTATGGACGGATTGGTGGCGCGCCTGCAAACAAGAATTTCCAACGATCTCTTCCCGTGGGCATTGCACGACGGCCGGCTCCGGTTCCCGCTCCGCCGGGATCGTGAGGCCAGGGCTGCCCATACGCAGGATTACATCGGCTTGAACTATTATTCCCTCGACCACGTTTCGTTCGACCTGCGCAGGGCGGGCGAGCTCTTCGGGCGCCGGTTTTACCCGGATGGGGCCGACCTGAGCGACATCGGCTGGAACGCCAACATGCCCGAGGGAATGGCCCGCGCGATCCGCTGGGCGAACGCCTTCGGGCTTCCGATCTACATAACCGAAAACGGGATCGAGGACGAGGCCGACCGTATCCGCCCGCGCTATCTGGTCCAGCATCTCCACCAGGCGTGGAAGGCGGCGAACATCGGCGTTCCCGTGCGCGGGTATTTTCACTGGAGCCTGGTCGATAATTTCGAATGGGAGCGGGGTTGGACCCAGCGCTTCGGGTTGTGGGCGCTGGATCCGGAGACGCAACGGCGGACCGAACGCCCGTCGGCCAGGCTGTACGCCGAAATCTGCCGGGAGAACGGCATCACCAGCGACATGGTCCGGCGGTACGCGCCGGAAGTTTTCCCGGTGCTGTTTCCCGGATAAGCCGCCGCCGGAAAGATACGGGGGATGATATGCTTTCCATTAACTTTGAACCGAGGAAAGATCTATGCGGATTGCCATCCAGAGGTCGGCCGGTTATTTTCTGATTTTTATCTGTCTTGGTATGGATATGGCGGTGATCGGGCCGACGTTGCCCGCGCTGGCGGATCAAACCGGCAGCACGGTGGCCGCCATCGGCATGGTCTTCTTCCTCAGTGCGGGAGGGGCCACGCTGGGCACATTGCTCGGCAGCTGGGTGTACGATAAGCTCCCCGGCCGGTTCGTCCTCACGGCCGCCCAAATCGGCTCCGGGGCGGTGATGCTCCTTGCGCCCCATGTTCCCTGGTTCGCGCTGTTGATGGGATTGTTCGTCGTCAAGGGGATCGCCGGAGGTTTGATCAACACCGGCGCGAACACCCTGATGTTATGGACGCACGGGGAAAAAGCCAGCCCCTTTATCTCGGCGCTGCATTTCTTCTTCGGGTTGGGGTCTTTCCTCAGCCCTTTTCTGCTCGGGTTGCTGCTCGGCGCCGGGGGATTGTATCGGGATGGCTATCACCTCCTGGCACTGTGCGACCTGCTGGTCGGCGCGATTCTGATTCTCTCCCTGCGGCCGCCCGCTCCGCCTCAGAAAGCGGCGCGGACGGGAACGGCGGGGGATGGAGGGCGCTTCCTTGTCCCGCTGGTGCTGGCGGCCATGCTGTTCCTGTTCTTCTACGTCAGCGCGGAGATCACCTTCGGGGGCTGGATTTATACGTATGCGGTCACGCTGGGATTGGCGGACGCCGTGCGCGCGGCGTATCTGACATCCATTTTCTGGCTGGCGTTCACGATCGGGCGCTTGATTTCCATCCCCGCCGCCGTCCGCTTCGCCCCGCGGCAGATCATCCCCGTCGCGCTTATTGGATGCGCCGGTTTCCTGAGCCTGCTGATCCTGTTCCCGGCCGCTCCGCTTGCCATATGGATCGCCGCGGCGGGCGCCGGATTTTGCATGGCGCCGGTTTGGCCGAGCGGATACACACTGTCCGGGCAATCCGTAACCCTCACGGCCCGCATCAGCGGCTTCATCCTGCTCGGCGACAGCATCGGCGGGATGATCCTGCCGGGATTGACGGGCTGGATCATGGAACGGTCCGGCCCGCCGGCGATGGCGCAGCTTGTCCTGGCGAGTCTCGTGGCGACGTTCCTGGCATACCTCGGAATTCTCCATTTCGGGAAACGAAAAAAACAACTGGACAACGCACACTGAACCGGAAGGCGGTCCCCGTCCTCCGCTCCGTCCGGCCGTTAACATTTTTCTGACGCCGGTTATATTTATCGTTAACATTTCATGGCTATACTACCAACATCAAAAACCCGTAAGGGGATTCTGGAGGTGGCTTATGGCAAATTTAATTCGGATCGAACCGTTCCGCGAAATGACGAGCATGCGGGAAGTGATGGACCGGCTGATGGATGACGGCTTTCACCGTCCCTTCGGCAGCCTGTGGGATGTGGAGTCCGTTCCAACCATGGATCTTTATCAGACCGCAGACTCGGTTGTGGTGAAGATGGGTCTTCCGGGTGTCAAGCCTGAAGATATCCAGATTTCGGTCGCCAACGGCGTGCTCACAATCCGCGGCGAAGTGAAAGAAGAAAAGGAAGAGAAGGAAAAAACCTATCACCTTCGCGAGCGCCGCTACGGCTCCTTCAGCCGCTCGATATCGCTGCCGAGCAACGTCAGCGCCGACAAATCGGATGCGGATTTTGAGAACGGCGTGCTGACCCTGACCCTCCCCAAGGCCGAAGAGGCCAAGGCCAAGACGATCATCGTCAGGGCGAAAAAATAAAAATACACGCGGTAATGAAAAGGGCCGGTGGAAACCGGCCCTTTTCATTTTATCCAATCAGGCCATTGGACCGCCGCGTCCTGCCGGTCGATCGCCGTGCCGGTCGATCGCCGTGCCGGTCGATCGCCGGCAGTATTGCGCAAAGGATTATTCCGCCGTTGGAGTGGCGGTGTCGGCGGGAAGCAGCTCCAACTTCGGCGTATCGGTGGGTGTGGGAGTCGGGGTTCCGGTCGGGGTGGGAGTCTCGGTTGGAGTTGCCTCGAGCGTGCCGGTTCCCTCCTCGTCATCCGCCTCCGGATGGACCACGATGCCCTTGGCGGTGAACGGTCCGCCGGTCACGTCGCGCGGGGAGATGATCGTCACCCGCCGGCCGACGGCCAGCTCGTCCGCGCGCTCCGCGGGAAGGATCTTGGTCTCTTCCCTGATCAGGAAGGTGTATTCGTTCCCGTCATGGGCCAGGATCGTGATGCTGACGCCCGCCTCATACTTCGTCACTTCCCCCACATGATGCTTGGGGGCCGGTTTCCCGGGCGAGACGGAAATCTGAAGCGCGGTAAAGGCGCCGCCCTCTTCCGCGGCCGCCCGCACCAGCACGCGCACGCCAACCGTAATATCCGCCAGTGTCGCGCCCTTCCGGGTCGGGATCTTCACGCTCGTATCTTCGCTGATACCGAAGGACACTTCCTCGCCGGTTTTGGTTTTAATTGTCAGGCTGGCATCCCCGACCGCGAGCACTTCGCCGGAGAAATTCATCTTCTTCGGCTTGGGGACTTTGGTCGTCTTGGTGGCTTTTTCTCTCGGGATTTTCGTGACGACTTCGCGGGTGGCTTTGGGAGTGCGCGTCTTCGGCGCCGCGGCATCGGCGAGCACGGCCGGGGCGGGAGAAGCCCCGGCGCCGACCCACACTGCGGAAAGCAGCAAAAGGGATGCGGTTGCCACGGCTATATATTTCATCGGAGGAACTCCTTTATCTCTGAAAAGCTATTCTTCAGGTTCGTACACAACCAGAAACGAAAATGCGACTTCGTTTCCTTCCAGATCGCTCGCGATGCACTGGATTTCGTTCAAGCCTTCCTCCAGCGGCACGCGGGCATAGAACATTCCGTCCGCGCCGGCCACCGTGATTTCATCATTCAGCGTGACGACCGTCTCCGCGGGAGCCGAGCCAATCACATCCACCCACGCTTCGGTGACGACGGCGTTATCCTGCGGCGCAAACAGGGCGACCTGAGCCCCGGAGGGGAAGGTCGCCGCCACGCGCGGTTCGCCCGTCAAGCTTTCCAACAAGGCGCGGGTCTGGGTCGCCGCTTCGAGGGTGCCGCCCGAGCCGGTCTTCTGGTTTGGGATCGAATCGAGGATCACGGAGTTGAAATTGCACAGGCAGGCCGCCGAAATCACCCCAAGGAAAAAGACCGGAAGGAACAGGGTCGATCGGGCTTGCCGTGCGGTCGTCATGTTTTCTCCGTGTGTAGAATGTCACCTTGCCCGGGTGACATCGCGCGTCGGCCTGTACAATTCATCCTGCCTGACTCCGGACCATTTTGCGTTTCAGGCCGGCCGAATAGCCGGATACAAGGAAAACGGTGGGGTTCTCCGGGCGTTACAGAAGGATATCCATAACAAACGTCCTGCCGGGGTCGGCATTGGTCCGGGCAGATACCCCGAATAATCCCGGGTTTTTTACGCCATACTCATGCCGTAAAGTTGCGAAGGCATTGCCTTTTGGATAATGATTACTTACAGCGGTCCCGTCCGCCGCGATATACTGTAACAATCCTTGTAGGAATCCGTTGTCATGACTGACACACCACCAGTCGAACAGAGCGATGCGATCCTGATAACCCAGGCTAGAGATGGAGACGCCGAAGCATTCGGCTGTCTCTACCGGCGCTACGTGGATCCGATCTACCGCTACCTGTTGGCCCGTGTGGGAGAATCCAAGGAAGCGGAGGATCTGACGGAAGATGTCTTTTTCCGTTCCTTTCAGGCTCTGGGGACTTACCGCGAACGGGGCTGGCCGTTTTCCGCATTCCTTTACCAGGTTGCGAAAAACGTGCTGATCGATCATTACCGCAGTCAAAAACCGGAAGCTTGGCCCGCGATCCCCGAACCTGCACTCGAGTCGATTCGTCCCCTTGATGAACATGTCATCCGGGACGAACAAATTCGTGATTTGCGGAGAGCCATGGAGGAAATCCCGCTTAATTACCGGGAGGTGATCATCCTCCGGATTATTTTGGCGATGCCAACATCCGTGGTGGCAAATTGGATGAACCTGACCGAAGGCGCGACCCGCGTTCTGCTGCACCGGGCGATCGCGTCTTTGCGCGGCAGACTGCAGGAACGGATATGATCCGCAAAGACCGCATTCAAGCCGATATTCTGGACCGCGCCTTCCAGCGGATGCTGGAAGGGAATGCGGCGTCCGCAGATTCCACGCGGGGAGAAGCGGGCGCGGTATCGGAAATCCGCCCGCTGCTGGAAACCGCCGGCCGCGTGCGCGAACTGCTCCCAACCCGCGGCCCGTCGCCGGAATTTGTTGCGGCGTCGGAAGCCCGCCTGTTGCGGCGGATAAAAAAGACTGTCCCCCAACCGGCTCGGCGCGGATCCTTTGTGACGGGGCAGGCCCGCGGAGGATGGCTCCGGACGGCGGCACTGGTCGGCGTGACCGCCATGGTCGTCGTATGTGCTTCCGGGTTGGGCGTGACGTCCGCGTCCGCCCAGGCGCTTCCGGGCGACGCGCTGTACCCCGTGAAACAGGGCCTTGAGGAGCTCTCGCTCGCCGGATCGAGGTCCGTTGCCGGCGACGTGGAACTGCTGGCGGATTTCACCGACGAACGCCTCGAAGAAATCGAGCAGTTGGTTGCGAAAGACCGCGAAGCGGAGCTTGTCACGGGATTGGAAAATTACGAAAAGACGCTCAGCCGTCTGGATGCCGCCGTGGAACAACTGCCGTCCGATTCCCCCCAATTGGAAGACATCCAGGCGCAGCTGGCGCGGCATACGGAGGTGCTGCTCGCCCTCCGGGATCGGCTACCGGAACAGGCCCGGCCCGCGTTGGATCGGGCGGTTGAACATTCAAAAATAAGCATGGATCGGGTCGGGAATTTGCAGAAGAATCAGACGCCCGATGAGAATCCTCAGGATCAGGAAAAGGGATCCACCCAAGACGCAGGCAAGGGCACGGACGCGTCGTCGCCCACGGAAAAAAAACCGGGTACTAACCCCAATACCGGAACCCCGGAGCTCACTGATACTCCGGAGCTCACAAATACTCCGGAACCCTCGGAGACTCAAAAAGCATCAAAGACTCCAAAGCCGTCAAAGACACCGAAGCCCTCAAAGACCCCGGAGCCCGCAGAGCCCACAAAGATTCCAAAGCCCCCCAAGGATAAGACAAAAGATTAGCCTGTTATTTTTTATTTAACATTCATCTCAACCGGTACGGGTAATCCCCGGGCGTGTATGGACTTATAAACCACAAAGACACGAAGACACGAAGTAAAACCTGAATTTAATCTTCTTTGTGCCTTTGTGTCTTGGTGGTT
>JBAVFZ010000232.1:0-5457 GCA_049684495.1 Anaerolineales bacterium
GCTGCGGGCCGCCGGCTGGAAACACACGAAGACGGCGGGAACGCGCAGCGCTTCTGCGATGTGATATCCCCACGGTCCGTTGGCGGTGAAGAGTATGAGGTCGGTTCGTGAATCCACGCGCGCGGCATCGGCCAGCGCCCGCTCCACCATTTCGAATGCGCGCGGAAACACTTTGAGCATCACCAATAAAAAATTTAAACCGCCTTTTTCCATGGCGGTTTGAATTTCCGGCGAGAGCAGAAGTTTGTTGTAATCCAGTTCCACCGGCGCGAAGGGGATGCCGGCCTGTTCGATCATGCTCCCGAACTCGGGGTTGGCCGACAGGCGCACGCCGTATCCGGCGCGCTGCAACCCCATCGCCAGCGGGAGGAACGGCTGGATATCGCCGCGCGTGCCGGAGGTGAATATGGTTATCATCATTTCAAGCATTTTCCGTTTCGCAAAGCCGCTTTAATTCCGCACATTCCCCCCGGAATTCCTCGAGTATGTTCGACCTAATTTTCTTCCCGATAAATAATTCCATGACATTCATCGGAAATTTCCAGCGGATGGTCGAATTCACCATCAGGCGCGCACCGCCCGCGTGGTCCACGACCGCATAGTCGACATCGAGTTCGTGAATTTTGCTTGTGAGGTGAAAGGAAATCGACCGATCGGGAACGAACCCGGTGATTTCCCCCAGCATGTCCAATCCATTTCCCCCTTCCTCGACCCTCTCCCGGAACGTCGTCCCAACCCTCTCCGGCGTTTCCCGGATGATTTCCGAGTTCGAGACGTTTTTCATCCAGGCCTTGGCTTTTTCGGGGTCGCCGATCCGGGCAAATACCATTTTGGGCTGGCTGTGTATATCGATGGAATACTCTATCTTCATGGCGCCTCCAGAAATGGCAAGAACTGGAGATATTTAATCATAGAAATTGTTTTTTGATATGGGTGAAATGGGGAACGCGTCCAGGCCGATTGCCGCTCGCCGGCGCGAATGGTGTTGTGATCCGGATGCAGATTATCTCAAATAATTGAGCGATGAAAATATCGTCTTGAGGAGACCGCCAGGATCCATGTGATCAGGCAAGGGAAGCCGGTAAGCGCGGCCATATGAAAGCCCTGCAATGGTATTCCTTCCAGCATATCCAGCTCCCGCGCGGGAAAAGCCAATCCCGAAAGCAGCTGCGGATATCCGGTGCTCAACCAGGTAATGATCAAGGACAGCGTGAACAATCCCCAAAGGATCGTTGCTCCCAACCAGGCCTACGTCCGCCGCCGAAGGATCCCCCAGGTCAGGCACAGCAGGCAAACGATCGTGATATCGATCATGACAATCCCGGCACCCCGTAGAGGAAAACACCGAAGGCCGGATAAATCACGGTAAACATAATAAGAAGATGCATCATCACAGTGAAGAAAACGAAGAGAGCGGCCTATACCAGAACCGGCTGGGGGAGCTCATCGATCCCATGGGTTTTGGAATCCCTGGACTCGAATGTGCGGCGCATGTTCAAGCCCCCGTAGAAACGAATCACCAACCCCGGCAATGCCAGGTAAGACAGTGCAAGGAGCATCAAAGCCGCCAGTGCGGCTGGGGGTGCGAGATCCTTTGATCCGAGCAGGACGAAGCCGACCAGAAGCACAATCGGCGCGCCGACCACCAGCCAGGTCCATGCCAGGGTTATCGTAAGCGTCCGCGCCCAGCCACGGAGCCGGATGTGTCCGTATCCGAGGGGAATGAGCACGGCCGCGATCAGGTAATAACCGACGATCTGGGCGGCGATATTTCCGAACATGAACGATCCAAAACCGAAGCCGTCATAGGCAAACCGGCCGCCCGCGGAAAAGAGGTAGAAACAATACATCTCAAGCGGCGCGAGAAATCTCACACCGATGCCGCCCAACAGCAGCAGGATACCAAGGACATTAATGACCCGGCTTCTGTCTTTGAAGTTCGAATTCTTGGATGTCTCAGTCATGATGTTCCCATTACTTATCTTACACGTTTGGAGAAGAAACCAATCAAAGAGAATATACTTCCAAACACAAGAAAAGTTACTCAACCATGGTGACTATGCGAAAGCCGATGTGCGCATCCTGATATCCGGGCGGATCTTCAAAATGCCGGTAAGCGGCGCGCGCGACGAAAGGATTCGCCCCCCACCATCGCCCCTTCTCGACCTTCACCCGTCCCGCCGCGGGGCCGGTTGGATTCTCGACCGTCTCCGGCCTGTACGGCCCCAGACAATCCTGCACCCATTCCATGACATTCCCCTTCTTGTCGAGCGCGCCGGCACAGCTTGCGCCGCCAGGAAAGGTTCCGATCGAGAGGAATTTGACAATCCTAATAAATCACTGATTGGTACTTCTGCAATCGGAATGTGCATTCTTGCCGTTTTTTAGGACGGCCACAAATGGCACAAAGATCACAAATGCCGATGGTTTTCCGGTCCGGATTTCCGCATGTGTTTATGATGGCGATCTTTTGAATTTCACGATTAATAATATTTCTCCACCCCACCAAAACCGAATTGCTTGTTTTTTTCGGTCATTTCCAGAAAGTGGCGCTTTCGCTTTTCAAACTCCGCCGGCCGGTCCCGGGCCCCTTCGATGTACGCGATCCGGATCCGGATGTAGGACGGGGAAAACCGCCGGAAATTCTCCCACGTCTTGCGGCTGGCTTTTATCTCCCGCAGAATATCCGACGGGGTCACAAACCGGCGGGCATCCTGCTTCCGGAATCTCTCCAGCACCGATTTGATCACTTTGCCTTTTTTAGCGAGCGCGCGCAGACGCTCGAGGTTAGCTTGAGAATACGGCGTCTTGACATTCCGGACAGAAAATTTCTGAGCGTACCGATCCTCATCGATCCGCCGGACGGTGCTGTCGATCCAGCCGAAGCACAGCGCCTCCTCGACCGCGTCGTTGTAGAGGATCCGGCGCTTGCCGGTGTGGCGCTTGGCAAAAACCAGCCAGGCTTCTTTTTCCTTTAGATGGTTGGATTTCAGCCACGCGCGCCAATCCCTGCGGTTGTCGATGGAAAGTAGGTTCGGTAGAAAAAATATTTTCCCTGCCATCGAGCGCTCCCTGCGGACCGGGTTGGCATCCATGCACCTGCCGGTATTCCGCCTCTGGATCCCCGAGCATCAGTCGACGGTTCCTTCGAGGATGACGGCGCGCGATTCTGCGCCCACATCGCGCAGCGGCGCGATCGCCCGGTATTCCGAGGACTCGAGCCAATCCCGGATGTTCCGTTCACCGGGGAATTCGAGCAATATCATCCGCTCGGGCATCCACTCCCCGGAGAGCGGGACAACACGGTTGCTCTGGGAGAGGTAGCAGCCGCCAAACCGGGCGACCGTCTCCGGAACACAGGATAGGTACTCCTGATAACGGGTACGATCCGTCACTTAGGATTCAATCACCACGTATGCCGGAATATCCGCCTCGTCCGACCATTGTATCCCGCCGATCCCCCGGACGCATGCGTTCATCGGCCGCCGCGCCGGTCATGCCGTAATAGCCGGATAAACATAATCCTCGATCAATTGAAATATTTTGTCATGCCCGACCCCGCCGGCCGTCGTGACGACGATCAATTTGGATCCCGGGACGACGAAGATTGTTTGGCCGTCGCGCCCAAGCGCGGCATAGGCATCCCACGAAGGATACGTCCACCATTGGTAGCCGTAGCCCAGTGTGCCGCCGGTCGGAGTGTGTTTACGCGTCGCGTCATCCACCCAGCTCGCGGAGACGATCTGCCGTCCCTCCCACATACCGCGGTTAAGGAACAGGTACCCCAGCTTGGCCATATCGCGCGGGGCTAGGAACAATCCCCAGCCGCCGATTGAAATTCCCGTGGGATCGGTTTCCCACACAAGGTCGGAAATCCCGAGCGGTTGGAAGAGCGCTTCCTGTCCGAAATCGCGCGCCGTCTTCCCGACGGCTTCCTGCAAAACGGCCGAAAGCAGATTGGTGCAGCCTGAGCAATATGTAAACACCGTCCCCGGTTCCACGACCATCGGCAGGCTTAGCATATGCCGCACCCAATCCGTGCTTCGGAACAGGTCATTGAAATCTTGGTCGGTATCGCTCCAATTCAATCCCGAACGCATCGTCAGCAGATCCTCGATCGTCATGCTCTCCCTGCGGGGATCGGGATCGGTGATTGTGATCCCGGGGAAAAATTCGAACACACGCCGGTCGATCCGGTCGATGCGGCCGCGATCGAGGGCGATTCCAATCAGGGTCGAGACAAAACTCTTGGTGACGGAATACTGGATGTGCCTCTGATCCGCGGATTGGGATCCGAAGTACGTCTCATGTACGATGTACCCGTTCCGGATCACCAGCAGGCTGTCGAGGTTCAGCTTCTGGATCTTGATGCTGTCGATCATCCGGTCCAGGACACCGCTGTCCATCCCCTGCGCCTCCGGCGTGGAAGTGCGCCAGGCCTCCGTCGGCCAGTATTCCCCCTGCTCGGCGGTCGTCGAGACGGGTGCCGAAGGCGGTGTTGCGGTCGGAGTTTGTGCTGCGGCCGGCGTGGAAGCGCAGCTGGTCAGAAAAAGAAAAATTATCCAGGAGCAAAGTTCGGGAATTTCCGGAAGATGGATCCGTCTGATATTCGTCATCGCAAGGTCCCTTTCATGGAATATTTTTAAATTTCCGATCACAAGTACGCGGGCCCTTATCCTCCTGCAGAGAGTAACTTGAGCCTTACCTTCTATTTTCGCACGCGGCGCAGTCCGGATTCCATGAGGAGCCTGTGGATTCGATTAATAAACGGCACGGTCCAAACAGGCTTTTCCGGAATCGGCAAATTCGACACCTTCCATTTCCAACAGCGACCGCTTCATCTTCGCCCCGCCCTGGTATCCGCCGATTCCCCCGTCCGCGCGCAGCGCCCGGTGGCAGGGAATGACGATCGGGAACGGATTGGTCGCAAGCGCCGTCCCCACCGCGCGCGCGGCACCCGGCGCGCCAATGTGTTTTGCGATTCTCCCGTATGTGCTGATCCGGCCGCGCGGGATCCGGTATTCCGCCATCAGGACCTTTCGCTGGAATTCTCCGCAGGTCTCCAATGCGGCCATTTCCAAATCGAACCCCAAATCTTCACCGTTCAGGAAAGCCTGTATCCGTCCGGCCAATTCGGAAATTTGCGCGCAAGAGCGCGGCATTGCGCCCGGATAGGATGATTGGGCGGTCTTTTCCGGCAGCTTATTCCTGCAAAGAAATATCTGACGGATTTTGGGGCCGGCCGGCGCGTTCCACCAGACGATCGCCATCGGGTGGAAAGCCGTCACAAAACCTTTTACATAGAAATCATCCATGGATCACCGCTTTTCCTGCATGGCTCGTCCGGAGAAATCCGCATTTTGGTTCCATTTCCAAAACCGGAGCGCAACGATTATTTATCCGCGGTTCTTTTCCAGAATCCGCTTGCGCAGTTTTTCCGCTTCCGGCCGCTTGGCT
>JBAVFZ010000233.1:0-1607 GCA_049684495.1 Anaerolineales bacterium
GTATCTGGGAGCCGTACCGGAGCAAGCTTGCCGCCCTGTACCATGTAGGAAAAGGGGTCGAACTCGAACCCTCCCTGCGGGTGCTCTACCTTGGCGCAGCAAACGGGACGACCGTTTCCCATGTTGCGGATTATACCGAAGTGGTGTATGCGATCGAGTTTGCCCCGCGCCCCATGCAGGACCTTATCGAGGTGGCACGCCGTCGCAGGAACGCCATCCCGATCATGGCCGACGCGACACGCCCCGAAGCCTATGCCCCGCTGGTTGAAACAGTCGACCTGGTCTATCAGGACGTTGCCCAGCCGGATCAGGCTGCTATTGCCATACGCAACTGCGTGTTCCTAAAACCCGGCGGGTACCTCATCCTGATGCTCAAGACCCGGAGCGTGGATGTGAGAAAGGACCCCGCGATAGTATTCGATGAGACCATCGGGGCACTGGAGGGGGCTGGTTTCACCGTGCAGGAAAGCGTGTGGCTTGCTCCCTATCACCACGATCATGCGGCGATTGTCTGCATTAAACCTGCAGAAGCCGGGGAATGAGGGGGTTCTACGGCAGGCAGCATTCGTTTCTCATCGGCAGGACCGTTATCGGTCCTCGCAGTCGTCCTGGTCATCGGCCTTATCCTGCTCCTGATTCCCCTGCTCATCCTCGGGATCACCGGCGCTGCGTTCACGCGGCTGGGATTATCGTGGAGTGCTGCGGTAACTCTTGTCCTGCTGATGCTTGCCGGCAGTTTTGTCAACATCCCGCTCCACCGTATCCGGCGCGACATGACCCGGGCCACTCCGCTGGATTCAGCCCGGAATGAACTCGCGGATCCCTTTGCAGTCCTACCGGTCTGGGAGACGGTGATCTCGGTTAACCTTGGTGGCGGAATTCTTCCGGTGTGTATAGCGGTGTACACAATATACCGGGCAGTCATGGTTACCGGGGCAACCCTTCTCGTTCCCGTTGCTCTAAGCGCCGCTCTTGTCATGGTGATCTCCTTTGTCTTCACCCATGAAATTGCAGGTGTCGGGATCCGGGTCCCTTTTATCATCCCTGCTCTTGCTGCACTCCTTGCCGGCGTACTCTTTTCCGGCGGAACGGGCCTGACCGCAGCCGTGACAGCCCTTGCCGGGGGGACGTTCGGGACGATTGCGGGTGGGAACCTGGCCCATCTCCGCCGGGTTCGGGACCTCGACATCCCTGCGGTGAGCATCGGCGGGTTCGGCACCTTCGGCGCGGTTTTCCTCTGTTGTGTCCTCCCGGCGCTTATTGCCTGAACAGGAACTCCCGATACCAACCTGAATATACACGAAATACGACAAAAAGAAGTAGCCCGGAGCAGATTCGAACTGCTGTCGGGGGATCCAGAGTCCCCCATGATTGACCGCTACACTACCGGGCTGTGTGCCTCTTATTTTTTGCCGCTGTTGCTTAATTAAGGTGACGGACTGCAACTAGTTATACTGTTTTTGCACGTTCGCACCTCTGGCAAGTACGACATACTTCCTTGACGGGCTGAATGAACTCACCCTTTTTGCAGAATGGTTCTATATCATGAATATCACGAATATAGTAAATGTGGGGGATAAGAGAAACGTGGGTGTACGTACCACAAG
>JBAVFZ010000234.1:0-6665 GCA_049684495.1 Anaerolineales bacterium
TGCCTGCTGCGATCCCGCGCGCATGACGATCCCGTAAAAAAAGCGCCGTTCCATCGGACCGGCGCTGACTTTTCTTCCAAATCAAGGCGTGACGAGCGCCGCAATCGGAGCGGGAGCCGCCACCTGCGCATCGGCGACGCCGCGGGCGCGGGCCTTTTCCACATCGCGGGCCCAGATAAACAGGCACGTATGATAGGCCGTCGTGGCGTAGGACGACAGGACGGAGACGACGATGATGATCGCAGCCGCCACGAGGATGCCGACAACGGCCGCGATCACGATACCCGCCGTCGTCCAATTGGCGAGCGTGCCGATCAGGTAGAACAAACCCCCGCCGAGCGCGACCGCCAGAAGGAAGAGCAGGAACCCGATCAGCCCGACGACGGTTCCCACGCCGATTTCCGTCACCGCCACCAGCAGCAGATTGTCCTTGATGATTTGCGTGGCCCGCTTGATTCCCTTGCCGAGATCCAGGTCTTCGATGATCATCGCCGGCAATATGAAAAAGGTGGCGACGGTCCAGACTCTGTTGAGAATGGAAGCAAGCACTCCGGCGATCGATCCGACCGCATTGCGCTGTCTTCCCCGCCGTGAATTGGCCATGTTTTCCACGAGCTTCACCAGCGCGGATACCGCCGCCAGGGTCAGGATATCGAAGAAATCCCGCCGCACGGTCGCCCAAGCCTGGTCCATGCGCCCGTCGCCCTGGGTGAGGTAATCGTACACCAGGCGGACGGTCATTCCGGCGAAGATGTAGGTGATGGTGTATTCGATGAAAAGGGTTACGAATCCCATCACGATCAGAACGATCTGCCCGATCTTGCTGTCGCCGACGGCAAACGTCACCAGGAGCGTGGGGGCGGCCAGGATCAGGGTGGCAATCCCCCCGACGATCAATGAGTAGACCGACGGCTTGAGCAGGTCGGGGTCCTTGGCCGCCATGGCGGCAGCCTGTTTGAGGAACCCGAAACCTCGGCTAATGGAATTCATCATGGGATTTTCCTCCGGGGGCGGATGCCGGGCCGCCGGCGGCGGCGACCGGTGAGGATAATCGTATCATGAAAGGTATAGGATGTAGACGCAGGGCGGTGGCAAAAACCGGTTTGGGTAGGAAATTATCTGTCATCCCGCCGCGTAGACCGACGCGGTCCCCGCTAAGATCACGCGGGGATAACGGACCGCGTCGTCTGTTTTGGTTCGTCATCCCGGCGCCTGCCCTCGCGGCGCATTCCCACTCGAATTTGGTTTATGAGTGGGAATGGTTGCGGAGCGAGGGTGATTTTGGCCGGGATCCAAGACACACTCCAATATAATCCAGGCGTACCAAAAACCCCTGGATGCCGGAGCGTACTTAGCCGGCATGACGGACAGCCTCTTTTTGACATCTACTCCGCCCATCCATATAATGATTGCGATCAATCGGGACCTTGTCTCTTTTCCGAATCGAAGAAAGCCGAGTGCGATGACCAACCGATCCCAGCAGGTTCCTTCCCCGAACGGCTCCCTCCCCGTAGAAAAATTAACGCTTCGGCGCGTTCTGATCTTCTGCGCGGCGTTCGCCGGGTTGATCCTCCCGATCGCCGTATTTTACATTTTCCATAAACCCATCCCGCCCGCGGCATGGGAGAGGATCCGGGATGCGCTGGTCGACCTAACGGCCGCCGGGTGGATCCTTTGGATCGGGGTCGGGATCGGGCGGCGGTTCTTCCGCGATATGGGAATCACCGCTCTGGAGCGGATCGCGCTATCCGCAGCGCTCGGCCTGGGAATGCTGGCGTTGCTTTTCCTCGTGACCGCCTGGGCGGGAATCATGACCCGCGCCGCGTCCCTAGCGATCTGCGCCGGATTGACTCTGCTGGTCTCGATTCCGTTGGCGCGTCGGATTGCGGATTTCATAAAGCACCGGACCCATCCACTGATCGAACGCGGCGGCGCGTTCCCGCTGTTCCTGGGTTGCTTTTCCGCCGGATCGCTCCTGCTTTCGCTTGGGATCGCGCTCGCGCCGCCCGCCGCATGGGATGCGCTCGTCTACCATCTCCGGATTCCGCAGCAGACCCTTGCCGGGCAATCGCTTTTGTACGCCGGGGATTCGCTTTTCCGGGAATTCCCGCAATCGGCGGAGATGCTTTACACCGCGGCGATGGCGCTGACCGGGCGGGCCGAGACGGCGGCCGTCCTGGGATGGGGAGCGGCGTGCCTCGCGCTCCTGGGCCTGACGGGAATCGCGCGCCGGATGGGCCTCCGGCATTCCCTGCTCCCCGCCGCGCTGCTGCTTTCCGCGGATACGCTGGCCCGGTCGATGGGGTGGGGGTACGCGGATTGGATCGCCGGGCTGTTCGGCGTCGCCGCGCTATCCGCGCTTTCGCGGAAGGAGGCCGGCGCAAAATGGATCCTGCTTTCGGGAGTATTCGCCGGATTCGCAGCCGGGACGAAATATACGGCCGGTATCATCCTCGGGGTGCTGGTCCTGGCTGTCTTTTCGTTGCGTGATTGGAGGCGATCTTTAAAGGAAGCCGCGCTGCTTACGGGCGGTTTTTTGCTTGCTTTTTCACCGTGGATCCTGCGCGGCCTGGCGCTCTACGGAAATCCACTGCCGCCGATGCTCGATACCGGACCGCTTGCCGCCTATAAAATGGATTTGTTCACCAGGCGCCCGCTCGAAGGCGCGGGGTGGATGGCGGCCGTGATGCCGCTCCTGCAATCGACGATCGGCACCTACGGCACCATCCCCTTCGCGGCGACGCTCGGACCGCTGTTTATCGCTTTTCTGCCGGGGGCGCTCGTCCGCCGCGGCGGGGAATTCCCCGCCCGGCGGTTCCTGCTCAAGCTGTGTGGGTTGAGTGCGTTGCTCTTCTGGGCGGCTTGTGGTGTCGGGGGATTTTTCTCCGAATTGCTGGTCCAGCCGCGGTTGTATCTGCCGCTGTTCCCCGGGATTGCCCTGCTCTCGGCCTACGGTTTCGAAGGCTTGTGGACAATCCGGCTTCCGGGTTTCCGCCTCGGCGCGGCGGCGGCCGTCATGGGCGCCCTCGTCCTCGCGGTCCAGCTGGCGGGGTTCGGTCAATCCTGGATCGCATCCGGCGGCGCCGGCTACCTGACCGGCTCCCTGACCCGCACCGAATATCTGGAGAGGAATCTGGGCTGGTATATACGGGCGATGGATTCCACCCAGGCGCTTCCGGAGGGCTCGCGGGTGCTGATGTTGTGGGAGCCGCGCGGTTTTTATTGCGGCCGGGTTTGCTCGGAGGATGCCACTCTCGACCGCTGGTACCTGGCGATGCGCGGCGGGATGACGGTGGAGGAAGTACTCGCGCGGTGGCGGGCGGAAGGGTGGACCCACATCCTGCTCTTCGATTCGGGCGCCGATTTCGAGCGCGACTCACGACCCGAATACGAGCCGTCGGATTGGGAGGCGCTGGATCGGATGCGCGCGCTGCTCCGAGTGGTGGAACGGTTTGGGGATGGATACACGTTGTATTCGCTGGAGTAGATGGTTGCGGGGGCGGGTGATCGTCATCCCGGCGCCTGCCTCCATCGGAGAATGGATCGTCATTCCCGCGAGATCTTAGCGGGAATCCAGGGGTATTATTCTTGGTTGAGAAGGTTTAGAAAGAGTGCGATGTGGATCCCGGCTATGAACACGCCGGAATGACGATCCCTTGGTCTGCGTGGGCGTTCGTATCGGGGATTCAGCGGTTTTTTCTTAGTTGATCAGGTTTTGAATGAGTATGCTGTGGATTCCGGCTAAGAGCTCGCCGGAATGACGATCGCCTCTCCGGCGAGGGCGGGCGCGAGAATGATCGTTATCCCGGCGCCTGCCCTCGCGCAGAATCCCGGCTCGCTTCTTGTTTACGAGCCGGGATGAAATCGAAGCGGGGGTGATCGTAGCCGGGATCCAAAACAACCACATGCAAAACCCTAATCGGCGAATGATAATCTTCATGGATGCCTGCTAAACCCACGCAGGCATGACGATCGTCGAAAACCCCTGGATTCCCGCTTAGTACGCGCGGGAATGACGATCTCATCTCCAGCGAGGGCAGGCGCGGGAATGACGATCAAAAACACGCCGGGATGACGATCGCCTCTCCGGCGAGGGCGGGCGCTTCGAATGATCATCATCACCGAGCCTGCCCTCGCGGCGCATTCCCACTCGAATCTGATCTTTGAGTGGGAATGGTTGCGAAGCGAGGGTGTTCTTGTCGGGGATACAGGGGTTTTATTTAAGGCCAGAGAATTTATTAGAATTCGTCATGGATTCCGGCCAAGATCACGCCGGAATGACGAACAAAAACCTCCTCTTTGACAACCGCACCCGCGTCCTTTACAATACCGTCCGCCTTCGGAAATCTGCCTTCTTCCTTTAAAAAGTCCACACACCCCGCGGGAAGCGACCGGCTCCCCGTCCCTGGAGGTTGACAAGAGCTCATGAAGGAATACGGTACCGATGCCATCCGCAATGTGGCGCTGATCGGGCACGGCAGCGCGGGCAAGACCACCCTGGTCGAAGCCTTTCTGCACTTCACCGGGGCTTCCACCCGCCTGGGAAAGATCGCCGACGGCACAACGCTGTCGGACTTCGAAGATGAAGAAATCCGCCGCAAGATTTCCCTCTCCACCTCGGTCATCCCCATCGAATTCCAAGACTGCAAAATCAATCTGCTCGATACGCCCGGCTTCCCGGATTTCGTCGGCGAGGTGATCTCCGCCCTGCGGGTGGCCAGCGGAGCGATGGTGCTGGTGGACGCGACGGCCGGAGTGGAGGTCGGCACCGAATTGACCTGGCAGTACTGCGAGGAGTTCAAACTCCCGCGGTTCGTGGTAATCGCCAAGATGGACCGCGAAAACGCCAATTACGAGCGGGCGCTGGCGAGCGCGAAAAACCTCCCGGGTGTGAAGCTCGTCCCGGTGCAGCTGCCGATCGGCCAGGGACAAAACTTCAAGGGCGTGATCGACCTGATGGCGATGAAAGCCCGGATGGGCGCCGGCAAGGAAGCGGTTGAAATTCCGGCCGATATGAAAGCCGCCGCCGAACAAGCGCGGGTGGCTTTAATGGAATCGGCCGCGGAGGGCGAGGATGAACTTCTGGAAAAATACCTGGGTGGGACCGAACTGACCCAGGAGGAAATGATCCGCGGATTGCGGAAGGCGGTCTGGAACAGCGTCCTCATGCCGGTCTTTACCTGCGCCGGATCGGCCGAAGTCGGGATCGAGCCGTTGCTGTATTGCGCGACCAAACTGATCCCCTCGCCGACGGAGATGCCCAAGGTGGTGGCGGAAGGGAAGGACGGTCCGGAAGAACTGACCTGCTCGGATGCCGGTCCGCTGGCGGTGTACGTCTGGAAAACCACCGCTGATCCGTTCGTCGGCAAGCAAACCTACTTCCGGGTCTATTCCGGGACGATGGCTTCGGATACGCGCGTGTGGAATTCGAAAAAATCGGCGGAGGAGCGGCTGGGAACGATTTCGATCCCGCGCGGGAAGGAATCCGTGCCGATGAAGAATGTGCACGCGGGGGATATCGGGATCGTGCCCAAGCTCTCCGCTACGGTCACCGGCGATACGCTATGCGACAAGACTCATCCGCTGACCCTGAGCGCGGCAACCTATCCGACCGCGTTGTATGCGGTGGCGGTGACTCCCAAGACCCAGGCCGACGCGGCCAAGATTTCACCCACCCTCACCCGGCTGTGCGAGGAGGATATGACTCTCTCCTGGCATAACGAGCAGAGCACCTCCCAGACCATCCTGCAGGGCATGGGCGACCAGCATATCGACGTGGCGATCCGGCGGGCGGAATCCAAATTCCAAGTAGGGCTGCACATCGAGCTGCCGAGGGTTCCCTATCGCGAGACGATCACCAAATCCAATAGCGCGATGTACCGTCACAAGAAGCAGACCGGCGGATCCGGCCAGTTCGGGGAAGTGAGCCTGCGGGTCGAGCCGCTCCCGGAAGGCAATTTCGAGTTTGAGAACGAGGTGGTGGGAGGGGCCATCTCCAACTCGTACATGTCGGCGATCGAGAAGGGGATTCATGCGGTCATGCAGCGCGGGGCCATCGCCGGCTACCCGATGGAAAAGATCCGGGTGGCGGTCTTCGACGGCAAGGAACATCCGGTGGATTCCAAACCGATCGCCTTCGAGACGGCCGGTCGCGAGGCCTTCAAGCTCGCCGTGCAGGGCGCGAGCCCGGTGCTCTTGGAGCCGATCATGACCATCCGGGTGATCGTTCCGGAATCCAACATGGGCGACGTGCTGGGCGACCTCAACACCCGGCGCGCACATGTGCAAGGGATGGACACCGAACACGGCAAGAGTGTCGTCAACGCCGCCATCCCGCTGGCGGAAATCCAGCGCTACACCACCGAGTTGCGCTCGATCACCGGCGGGCGCGGCATTTTCACGATGACCTTCGACCATTACCAAGTGATTCCGCGCAACGTGGCCGAGACAATCATCGCCGCGCATCAGAAGGAATTGACCGGCAAGACCGAAGAAGAGGAATAAGCTCCCGAGCCAATCCCGGATGCGATCTTGAGCGCGGGAATCTTTCCATTGGAAAGATTCCCGCGCTTTTTAATTACTGCTTAGCGGTTCTTCCTTCAATCCCCCTTTGGGATTCTCCCTGCACACCATCCCATCCCCCCTCCCTGATCATCGATATTTAC
>JBAVFZ010000235.1:0-5065 GCA_049684495.1 Anaerolineales bacterium
ACATAATGCGGCCATAAATTTAAGGAGAAGAGAAATAATGATTTGCCCAAGCTGTAAAACAGAAACACAAATTCAGGAAGAAAAGACCCAATATATTTATCCAAATTACTTCATTGGAATGCCGACATTTTGGGGATTTATGAATCCATCATTTGCTAGAATGATTACGATAATAATTGCCGCACTCGGTATCATTATGGCAATCCTAGGAACAATATTGGTAATTGAGAATTATTTAAAGTTAGGAATTACCATGTTAATAATCCTACCTCTGATAATATACACGGTGATTGTTGGAATCATTTCACTTAATAAATATCGCATAAAGAAATATTACAAATGTTTATCCTGTCGACTAGAATGGTATGGGTTTGTTGAAGAAGGAAGCAAATAAGTATTGAGTGAATAAAGTACAAAGTACCGCCCAACCCGGCGCAGCAACCGACGTGGCCTTCGGCTTAGGGTCTTCGTTGATATGCTCTTCGACGGGGGATAAAGTATACTGAGCCTAATCCGGCACAGCCTTCCCACGCGGCTGAGCGCCAAGCCGTTGGGCGGACGCCGGATCTTCCCTTTCGGAAAGGGCAGACCATGCTGCAGATATCGTTCACCGTAAAAGGGTGGGAGTGGTTCGAAGGGCTGTTGATCAGCTCCCTGAAACGGATTTTCCCGCGCGCCGGATCGCTCGTCTTTCCGCTGCTCTTCCTGATCGGATTGGCCGGGGTTCTGGGATTCTCACAAAGAAAAGAATCCCTTCCCGTATACGCCGCGATTCTCCTCGCGATTCTTGTTTTGGCCCTGTGCGGAGTGCCCGCATTGCGCGCTTTTCAGTACAGCCGGAACAAACTGCTTCAGACTCCCGCGACCTGGAAGATCGGCGGGGACCGAATCGAGATTCTCTCGGGGGGGAAAGAAACCAGGGTCAGTTGGAAATCGTTCGGAAAGCTGACCGAAACATGGCATCTGTTCCTGCTTCCTTCCGCCGCCCATCCGCAGTCCGTCTACTTCATTCCCAAACGCGCCTTCCGGGATGATGCCCAGCGGACCCGCTTTCGCGAGATGGCGAAACGGCCGCGCGGAAAGTAACCGACGATCGACGATCGACCATCGGTACATCGACCATGGACGATAGACCATGGACGATGGCTGACCTGCGTTATTCTTTTCTATATTTGCGATAGAGAGAAATAGGCATCTGGAAATCGAAAACCGCACATTTCAACACTCGGCTATGGTCCATCGTCCAACGTCTATTGTCGGTTTTTCATGGTCCATCGTCGTTGCCTAAATGGAGAATAATGTCCCAAACAATAAAATATTCCCTTAATTTGGAATCCGAACCTGCGGAATCCGACCTTGAGGCGATTCGCGAGGGGCTGCATACTTTCAACACCCTCGCCGCGTCGGACGACGGCCACCAGACCCTGACGCTGGTTCTGCGCGATGAAAACGGAGCGCTGCTCGGCGGGCTGCTCGGGGACACGTACTGGGGCTGGCTGCACGTCGCGATCTTGTGGCTTGAAGAAAAGGCGCGCCGGCACGGGCACGGTTCGCGGCTGCTGGCGGCGGCCGAAGCGGAAGCCGTCCGCCGCGGCTGCCACCACGCGCACCTGGATACGATGAGCTTCCAGGCGCTCCCCTTTTACGAGAAGCATGGGTATACAGTCTGGGGCGTGCTGGATAACCTGCCGCGTGGACACCGCAGGATTTTTCTATCGAAGAGTCTTGAGGGCCGACCATAGACCATAGACGATGGCCGACCTGCGTTATTCGTTTCTACAATCGCCAGAGAGAGTAATAGTCATCAGGAAACTGAAAACCACCCGTTTCAACACTCGGCCACAGTCCATCGTCCAGCGTCTATGGTCGGTTTGCCATGGTCCATGGTCTACGGTCCACGATCTGAAGGTTGCCAATAGATTCCAAAGGAGACCCGCCTTATGACTGAAATCACCGTCCGCGAAGCATCCGCGGCCGATTCGGCCGCCATCGCCCGATTGGTCACTCAGCTGGGATACCCGGCAACGCCCGCGGAAATCGAGGGCCGGTTGGCGCCGATCCTTGCCCATCCGGATTATGCCATGTGGGTCGCGGAGGTTTCCGGGCGGGTCGTCGGCCTGACCGGAGTTTTCATCCACCTGGCGCTGGAGTACGACGGATATTACGGCCGGCTGTTGGGGCTGGTGGTGGATGAGCCGTACCGCGGAAAGGGACTCGGCAAACAACTGTTGGATCAAACGGAACGCTGGCTCCGGGAACGCGGAGTGGACAAACTGACGCTTACCAGCGGCAAGCAGCGCACCGAAGCGCACAAGTTCTACCGGCGGCTCGGATACGCGGAGACGGGCTTCCGTTTCGGGAAAGAATTGTAGCCCTTTCTACTGTCACCCTGAGCGACCGTCTCCCGCTGGCCCTCCCAGAGTATCCCTGCTCACGTTTGGCTCTCTACAAGGGGATGACAGCATGGGGAGAAAGCGAAGGGTCCACAAATATTGGAATAGATGCGTCACTGCGCTTAGCAAGACATCCTTCTTCGGAGACTTCATTTTTTATTTTTTATTCCACTCGAGGGTTAAGATGGCCGAAAAAACCAAATGGATCGTGTTCGACGCGATGGGGGTGATCTTCGAAGAAGGCGACGACATCATCAACGGTCTTGTCCCCTTCCTCCAACGCCGCGGATTGACCCGTCTCGATGCGGAGGCCGTCCATACCGTCTACCGCCGCGCGTCCCTGGGGCAAATTTCCCCGCGCGCATTTTGGGAAGGGATTGGCCTCGGGAACGAGTATCCGGCAGTCGAAAAAGAATACCTGGACACCTGCCCGCGGTTGGATCCGGCGTTTGTGGAGACGGCCGAACGGCTGAGTAAAAAATATTCCCTGGCCGTCCTTTCGAACGACATTGCGGAATGGTCAGCCCACTTGCGGCACCGCCATGGGCTGGACCGTCTTTTCCAGGTGGTCGTGATCAGCAGCGAAGCGGGCGTGCGAAAACCCGCGCCGGAGATTTACCGGATACTCCTGGACCGGCTGCATGCGGACGGGAAGGATTGCGCCTTCATCGACGACCGCATTTCCAACCTTGCGCCCGCCGCCGCGCTGGGGATCAACCCGGTTTGGATGACGAAAGTGGAAAGCGCGACAGCGCAAGAGATCCCGTTTTGCATTCATAAAATATCGGAATTGCCGGACGTGATCGATACGATTTTTTCGCATAAATTAATCATCGGATAAATATAACTCCTATTGACGTCATTTTCATTCCATTCGAGAGCGGAGACAATCCCTATCCACAATACCTTGATTGCCGCCGAGCTTAGTTTCACAGGGCAATCGTCGGGCGAACACCGCACATCCTTAATGTAATCATAAACTTGCATTAATGTGATTTTCAAGACTCAAACCTAATATTAATTTATCTGACCTTTTCAGTCTCCAAAGACAGATTCAAAATAATAGATAGGAGGGTATTTGGATGATAAAACGTATCATCCCGCTTTCTATCAGGGTGTTGAAAAAGCCGGTCGAGTAGCCCGCGCTCTTTGCGGGCGTATCGAGACCGCCCCAAATTACCGGTGGTCTCGATACGCAAAAACCGCTACTCGACCACCTTCGATGCTTTTTTCAACAACCTGCTATAGTTCTCGTGTTGCTCCTCGCGGCCTGCCAGGCCGCAACACCCTCACCCGCAACACCGTCACCCGCATCCCCGACGGCCACCTCTAACGCCACCGCCTCGGGGCCGATCACATTCCCGAAAATCGACCGCCATCCGTCGGCGGCGGATTATGACCGTGGCGAAATGACTGTATTACCCACGTATGATCCCAACTCGGATCAGGGCTGGCAAATGGACCTCAGGTCGTTCGATCTCTCATCCCTCGATTTCCGCAACTCACTGGACGATCTGCTATATGCCACATTCGACGATCGGACGATCTGGCCGGCGGCGGAGATGATGCCGGGCGGTTTCGACTGGCAAGGGATGATGGACCTCGGCAAGAATCCCGGATTGGACCTCCGCTCGCTGCACGGCGAAGGAATTACCGGGACGGGCATCGGCATCGCCATCATCGACCAGCCCCTGTTGGTGGATCACCAGGAATACACCAATCGGTTGCGGCTGTATGAGGAGATAAACGTCGAACCGGATACCGGGAGCCAGATGCACGGGCCGGCAGTGGCATCCATCGCCGTAGGCAAAACCACCGGGGTGGCACCCGGGGCCGATCTTTACTATATCGGCTCCTGGACCGGTGATTGGGGCACGGGCGGGGAGGACAACTTTACATATAATTTTGTCTACTATGCCCAAGCCATCCGAAGAATTTTACACATTAACGCGCAACTGCCCGAGGGTCGAAAGATCCGGGTGATTGCCATGCAGACCGGTTGGAGGCCCAATCAGGCGGGCTACGATGAAATCACGGCGGCGGTCGCGGAAGCCGCAGCAACCGGACTACTGGTGGTTTCCAGCACTTCCGCCGAGACCGCCGGATCCAATTTTATCGGGATGGGACGCGCTCCCCTGGCCGATCCAGATGCGTTTGTATCATACGAACCGGGATTATTTTGGGCGAAAAGTTACTTCCAATCGCAATGGCTGCATGACACAATGTTAGTACCCATGGATTCGCGTACGACGGCCAGCCCGACCGGAGTGGAGGACTACGTTTTCTACCGCGAAGGCGGACTCAGTTGGGCGATCCCCTACATCGCCGGCGTATACGCGCTGGCGGCGCAGGTGAAACCGGATATCACGCCGAAGGTCTTCTGGTCCACGGCGCTCGATACCGGGCGGACGATCGAGCTTTCGCACGAGGGACGGAAGTATTCGTTCGGGGTCATCCTGGATCCGGTTGCGCTGATCGGCGCGCTGCAGGCTAAGTAACCCTGCTTATACTCGCAGCTTGCCATCCCATCCTCCCTCCCCAAGCGTCCCATATTTATTGTTTGTTCGCATTCCCCACCCTCCTTCCCGTGATACGGGGAGGGAGGGTTGCGGTGGGAGTTTAGGAGAGACTACAGGGGGAAGGCGTCGATGGATCGGCGATCCCTCCAATGT
>JBAVFZ010000236.1:0-6349 GCA_049684495.1 Anaerolineales bacterium
CCTCCTCCCTTCCCGTATCACGGGAAGGGAGGAGGGGTCAGGGGAGGTGGGATGGGATGGTAAACGGAACGCATCCATACCGGAGAGGCATGGGAAGAAGCAGGGGTAACGGGTGGGTGACAAGAAAAGGTTCGACCGGCATGGAAGGGGGATGCAGCGGAGCATGAATGGTACCGGATCCCATATATGAAAAAGGCGGAAAAGGGGATCTTGCGGGCGCGTGATGCGGTGGTTCGATAAGAACCGGCAGGAGCGCACCCTCCAGGTGCGGCATTCTAAAGCCATTGCTTTTGGCGGTGGTAATTTATTTTTCCACTATCACGGGATGAAGATTGCTCCGCAGTTTGCTGCGAATATTCTTGGGGGTTGTGCTTTGCGTTACCGTGCGGCTTCCCGCGCGATCGTTCATTTTCTGAAAAAACGGAGGAACACGCCGAGCGGAAGTTTGTTCCCTGCCCGGTCGGGCAGGTACAACTCACCCACTTCGGGATCCCGCAAACCCTGAAAATATTTTTTAATCAGGTTCTCGGCAATCAGCGGGGAAAAGCCCAAAGAGTAGAGGTTGAGGACCAGGAAGGAATGCTCTTTTTCCAGCAGCTGGCTGGAGAGTTTTATCAGCTCGTCAATCCCTTCCTCCAGCACCCACCGTTCGCCCGCCGGACCGTGCCCGTACGCCGGCGGATCCAGAATGACGGCATGGTAGGACTTGCCGCGTTTGACCTCGCGGCGCAGGAATTTCATCGCATCCTCCACGACCCAGCGGATGCCGTCCAATCCGCTGGCCGACTGGTTGTCCGCCGCCCAGTTGATGACCCGCCGCACGGAATCCACATGCACCACGTCCGCGCCGGCGGCTTTCGCGGCCAGCGACGCCCCGCCGGTATAGGCGAAGAGGTTGAGGACGCGGGATAGCTCCACCGGATTATCCCGGACATGCTGATAGATGTAGTTCCAGTTTTCGGCCTGTTCGGGGAAAACTCCGATTTGTTTCCAGGCGGTCAATCCGAGGCGCAGCTTTATCTTTAACGCTTCCCACTCGTATCCGATCAGCCAGCGGTCGGGCATGGCCGGCTTCCGAATCCACTCTCCCTTTTCGGACTCGCGCTGAGCGCTTCCCTCGTGCTGGAACCTGGCGGAGGCCTGTTGATTCCAATCTTTTTCCGGCAGGGATTTTCCCCAAACCGCCTGGGGTTCCGGACGGCAGAGGATGAATTCGCCGAATCGCTCCAGCTTCTCGCCGTCCCCGGTATCCAGGAGCTCGTAATCGCGCCAGGCGGTCGGAGTTAATAGAGTCATTGCGGTTTAATTCCCATTACAAACACGAAGACCGGATCCCAAAATATATGGTGCCGGTCGATTTCTCCCGGGAGAGAATGTAATCCTAACATGTACACTACGGCTTATCAAACAGAGGGGCATGCGCTTCAGGCGAGGATGTGGGTTCCGGTCAGGTTGATCAAGGCGCGCAGCATGTTTTCCAGATTGGTGATAATTACATGCTGACCGCCGTGTTCCAGAAAGTCGAGCGCCGCCTCGATTTTCGGTTCCATGCTCCCCTTGCCGAATTGTCCCTGCGCGAGGTAGCGCCTGGCTTCCTCGAGCGATAGCCGATCCAGCCAGCGCACATTCGGCCGGTTGAAATCCACAGCCACTTTTTCCACATCCGTTGAAATAAGCAACAAGTCCGCCCGGACGCCGTGCGCCAGGAGGGCCGAAGCCCGGTCCTTGTCGATAACCGCTTCCACCCCGGCCAATCCGCCCGCTTCGTTTTCCACGACTGGAATCCCGCCGCCGCCGACACCGATCACGGTATACCCGGCCCGGGCCAGAGTCAGGATGACATCCTGCTGGACAATCCGGACCGGTGCCGGAGAGGGCACCACGCGCCGCCAGCCGCGGCCGGCGTCTTCGACAACGTTCCAGCCGTCGTGATCCCGGCGGATCCGGGCCGCGCGGATATCCATAAAGGAGCCGATCGGCTTGGTGGGTGACGAAAACGCGGGATCGTTCTTGTCCACCAGGGTTTCGGTGACGACGGTCGCCGCGTGGTTTTTCATCCCGCGCCGACGGAATTCGTTGATCAGCGCCATCTGGAGCATGTATCCGATCGACCCCTGGGTGTTCGCGCCGCAATGGTCGAGCGGAATGGTGAACAACTCGTGCTCGGTCAGTTCCGAGCGGCGGAGGATGAACCCGACTTGCGGGCCGTTCCCGTGTGTGATGATGACATCCCAGCCGGCCTGGATGATCGAGACGATTTGCGCCATCGCCGTGCAGGCGGCGGTGTACTGATCGGGAATGGATTCCTTCCCCTGCCCGCTGATCAATGCGTTCCCACCGACGGCGACGACCGCAAGTTTGCGTTTCATATTCATCCTTGTTCGAACACCCATTCATCCTATAACAAATTGTCCTGGAACGCCAATATTCACCGGCGGCGACGGATCGAAAATCATTAACCACGGATTACACGGAAAAGAGTGGATTGCGCGGATAAGATCAGAAAAAAATCCGTGGAATCGGTCTTTTCGGTGTAATCCGTGGTGGGTTTTATTCTCGTCAATTTTGGAGTGTCCATTTGGTTCTATAATTGATCTCCATGAACAACCGCGAACTGGCCGACACCTTTACCCTGATCGCCGACCTTTCGGAGATCAAGGGCGAGATCATCTACAAGGCTCTCGCCTACCGCAAAGCCGCCGAAAGCCTTGCTACGCTCGACCGCGACGCCAAAGAGTGCTGGAAGGAAGGAACACTGCGCGAGATTCCCGGCGTGGGGGAGGCGATCGCCGAGAAGATCGAAGAGCTGCTCAAGACCGGGAAACTGAAATTCCTCACGAAATTGAAAAAGGAAGTCCCGCCCTCCCTGGCCGAATGGCTGAGGATACCCGGGCTCGGGCCGAAGAAGGTCGGCCTGATCTGGAAATCTCTGAAGATAAAGACACTTCCGCAACTCGAGAAGGCGGCCCGCGCCGGGAAGCTCCGGGATCTGCCGGGGATGGGCGCCAAATCCGAAGCCGCGATCCTGGCGGGCATCGAGAGCCTTTCGCGGCGTTCGGGAAGGATCCCGCTCGGGCGCGCCTATCCGCTGGCGCTGGAAATCGCGGCCGCGCTGAAGAAGGTGCCGGGGGTGAACGCGGCGGAACCGGCCGGGAGCCTGCGCCGGATGCGTTCCGACGTCGGCGATATCGACATCCTCGTCGCGGCCGCGGACTCAAAGCCGGTGAGGGAGGCCTTCACCCATCTGCCCGGCGTGGCGCGCGTCCTCGGCCGGGGCGAGACCAAATCCAGCGTCGAATTCGGCGACGGCGTGCGGGCCCAGGTGTGGGTCCACCCGCCGGAACGGTTCGGCACCGCGCTGCAATATGCCACCGGATCGAAGGACCACAACGTCGCGCTGCGCGAGCTCGCGCTGAAGAAGGGGCTTTCCCTTTCCGAGCACGCGTTGAAGCGGACGGGCGACGGAAGCGAAATCCTGTGCGCGACGGAAGCGGAAGTTTACCGGGCGCTCGGCCTGCCATGGATCCCGCCCGAGCTGCGCGAGGACCACGGCGAGGTGCAGGCCGCGATCGCGGGGAAACTCCCCAATCTGATCGAGGGCGGCGACATTATCGCCGATCTGCACGTCCATACCGAATGGAGCGACGGCCGGCTCAGCATCCTCGAGATGGCCAGGGCCGCCGTCCGGCGCGGATTGAAGGTGATCGCGATCACCGATCATTCGGGCGGCCTGGGGATAACCGGCGGGCTGGATGCGGCCCGGCACAAGCAGCAGGCGGAAGAGATCCGCCGGGTACAAGAACAGCTCGGCGGCGCGATCACGATCCTGCACGGGAGCGAGGTGGAGATCAAGGCGGACGGCACGCTGGATTACCCGGATGCGGTGCTGGCGAGCCTGGATCTGGTGATCGCCTCGCTGCACACCGGCCTGCGCCAGCCGCGGGATAAGGTGACCGAACGCGCGCTCAAGGCGATCCGGAATCCGCATGTGGATATTATCGGGCATCCGACGGGAAGGTTGTACCCGGACCGGGAAGGGGCGGATCTGGACATGGATGCGGTGCTTGCGGCGGCGGCCGAAACGCGCACGGCGCTTGAGATCAACTCCCACCCCATGCGCCTGGATCTGGACGACCATTACGCCCGGCGCGCGCGGGAGATGGGGATCCCGCTTGCGATCGACACCGACGCGCATTCGGAATCCGATTTCGATCTGCGTTTTTACGGGGTGGCGACCGCCCGGCGCGCGTGGCTTAAAAAGGAAGATGTGATCAACACCTGGCCGGTGGAGAAATTGCTGAGTTGGTTGAAGAAGAGAAATTAATCTCACCAAAGAAAAAAGAAATAGACAAGATTTACGGGATTTGTTCAGGATTTACAGGATTTGAAGAAAAATTGTATTTACTCAGCCTGATTTCTCTTTCTTGTACACCGAAACACAGAAAAGAGCCGAAAGCGCCGAATTAATTTTTTTAAGAATCCGTGTAATCGGCTCTTCTCCGTGTAATCCGTGTACGCTTTTCCCGGCCTGAGCAGATACGAAAAATTTATAAAATCCTGTCAATCTTGAGAAACCTGTAAATCCTGTCTATAGCAATTAAGATTTCGCAAGGGCGACCACGGTGATGAGTATCGCCAATCCCCAACGGTAAAAAGCAAAAATGTTAATCGGATGCTTGCGGAGGTAGTTAACCAGGAAACGCATGCAAAAAAATCCGCTGACGGCGGCCGCGAGGAAACCGGCCAGGAAGAGGATGAGCGCACTTCCGGCGAGCGCACCCGACCCGGCGTCCGAGATGACATCCCACACGCTTTTCAGACCGGCGCCGGCGATGATCGGAGCGGAAAGCAGGAAGGAGAAGCGGGCCGCGTCATCGCGTTTGAAGCCGAGCGCGAGGCCGGAGGCGATGGTAGCTCCCGCCCGCGACACGCCGGGGAAGATCGCCAGCGCTTGGGAGAGCCCGATCAGTATCGTCTGGACCAGAGTCATTTTCTCCAGGCCCTGATTGTGGCGGGCCAGCCGGTCCGCCAGGAGCAGGATCAGGCCGAAGCCGGCGATGATCGCGGCCATTACGAGCATCGCGCCGGCGGCGATGGGCGCGCCGGGCTTGTGGAACAGATCGTCGATGGCGCCTTCGAAAAGGAATCCCGCGATCGCGCCCGGAATCGTCCCGATGATCAGCAGCCAGGCCAGCCGGCGGTCGGGATCCGGGTTGATGCGGCGCTCCAGGATGCTTTGGAAAAATGCGCGGATCAGGCGGATCCAATCCCGGGCGAAGAAGGCCAGGACGGCGGCGAGCGTGCCCAGGTGCAGGGCGACGTCGAAGGGCAGGCTGGTGAGCGCCGGATCGGTCCACCCCAGCAGCCAGGGGACGATGATCAGGTGGGCGGAACTCGAGACGGGGATGAATTCGGTCGCGCCCTGGACGAGGCCGAGAATGATGGATTGGATGATGAGGAGCATGGATTTTGTTTTCCCTCCGCGGGCGAATCATAACCGAAAACCGGCCCTTTGAGTGGTTTTCATGCTTCGGATACACTTGGTATGAATGGAATCGTTTTCGCCAGGGAGGATTGATTTACATGCCCACAAAATGGAGCAAGGAGCGCAAAGTTTTCTTTGCTTTGATTTTTCCGGTCGTATTTATATGTCTGGTACCGTTCCTGCCACTGCGTAAGATGGCTTGGCCGTTTTTCTTTCTGACGTTATTTTTCTTTTACTTCCAATTCTGGCGGGGACCAAAATATATTTGGATTGGCACCCTGCTGCTGTTTATCACTATGAGCCTGTTGCCAATTGAGATCAGCCTGCGGGATGAGCCCGGACCTCCTCGGTTCATTCCTTACGTCCGCGGATATCCTTCTGAGGAAGCCAAGGAAAATCCCAGGCATGATGAATTCGTAAAGATGGACGCTGATTTTGAATGGTGGGATGAACCGAAGTGGATATGGGTGTGGTGAGACTCGGGTTGAAATTTCCCGCGCCATGGACGAATCCGAGGAGGATAGATTGGAGAATTGCGGTTGACATTTGGCGAGTATTCATCCGACTGAATGGGTTAAAATAATCGTGCGGGGGTGTAAAAGGGGTTCACGTAAATTATGTAGAGCGAACACAATAGGCCATTCCATAATCTAAGGCATTCCACATATGCGTTTGCTTTTGAAAGAAAACTTATGCAAGCTCCAAGACATAATCTTTAAACCGGTGATTGTGCTCTTCCTTCTTATTCTACCAATCCGGATGATGGCATGGCCATTCTTATTATTAATTCTTCTTTTCCTCTTGCTTCGGTCAAAACCGGCCTTAATTCACACGTGGAAAATATTTGTGGTAATTTATATATGT
>JBAVFZ010000237.1:0-6845 GCA_049684495.1 Anaerolineales bacterium
CGGATTACACGGAGAAGAGCCGATTACACGGATTCTTAAAAAAAGAATTCGGTGTTTTCGGATCTTTTCGGTGTTTCGGTGTACAAGAAAGAGAAATCATGCTGGGTAAATACAATTTCTTAATATAAGAGTGCCGTTATGCGATTGTTTCGGATATCCTGCGCCTTGGTTATCTGAAATGTAACTTGTCGCCGATAATATTGTGCGGCTTCCACAAGTAGACAATTAAAAATAATGGGACGACTCGGCGGCTGGCGGCTCAGCCCGCCGAAGCCCGAAGCGCAGCGGTCGGCTGCATGCGGTTGTTCGGCGGCACGCCGATATGTCTGAAAGCATATCCGCGTTGACATTTTGCCTCATGGCTTCTTGAATAGACGTTGGTTGAAATCATCCGCATGTTGTTCCATGATCTCCACCGCGCGGGCGATTCCATTTTCTGCGCGGCGCCGGAGCGATCAGGCGGACGCGCTCCCGGAAGAATCCAGAAACGGATTTTAAAAAATGGCCGGGGGGCTTTTTCGGCTCTTCTACGATCATACCTCATCAAGGGGGAAGGAAAAAAGGCGGGCGGCCGGCAACGGTACAGCGGACCGATTTTCAACCTCACTTCGAAACGCTTACGCCATCCATTGGACGATCGCGACGCCCGGGTGGTACCCGGCGAATGACAGCTTCTTTCCATTCCATTTCCAAACGCAGCGCATCACACGGCGCGCTGCCGGCGGCTACCCGCCCGCGCCAGCAACGAATCGGAAGATCACCAGAAGCCACTAATTGTACCGGACCGGGTTTCCCCGGTCCGGTACGCGGGCGGATACCGCTTTACCACCCCGAACCTCAGCGGACCGCTTCCATTTCTCCCTTTTCATACACGCGGCGCAGTTCATCGATATCCAATTTCTTCATTTTCAGCATGGCTTCGAATACCCTTTTGGACCGGACCGGATCCGCGCCGTGCAGCAGGTCGTTCAACCCCGAAGGGACCACCTGCCACGTCACGCCGAATTTATCCGTCAACCAGCCGCATTGCTGGATTTCCCCGCCCGCGGATAGTTTATCCCAGTAGTAATCGACCTCCTTTTGGGTGTCGCAATGGATGAAAAAAGAGGTCGCGGACGAAAAGGTAAACTCCGGTCCGCCGTTCAATGCCATGAACTCCTGCCCGTCGAGCAGGAAAGTCGTATACATCACGCCCCCTTTCGGCCCGGGGCCTTCCTCGCCGTACCTCAAGGTATCCAGGATTTTGGCGTTTTTAAAGATTGAGACATAAAACTTTGTTGCTTCTTCGGCGTTATTGTTGAACCATAAGAATGGTGTGATTTTAGTCATGATTGCATCCGCCTTTCTGTCATTACTTTAAGACCGGCGGCATTAACATTTCCTTAGCGGATTGCCGAGAAAGGCATCGAAGACGGTCGAGTAGCGGTTTTTACATATCCCTGGCCCCGCCCCGGCTTCGCCGGGGCGGGGCTCGACCGGCTTTTTCAACACCCTGGTAGATTAATATTCCCCGCGCAGCGGCTGCTCTCTTTAAAAAGGCCGACCATGATCGGGCAACGGGTGAAACAGGCGGTTGAATCCCCGGATACCGCGATAGCTCGGTAAAACCTTTTCCACATCGCCTTCCGGAAAAGCAATCTGACCTTTTAATTTCAGGCGGTTTTTGGGCGGACGCCAGGTGAAAAAATCCTTTTCCGCACAGAAACGCCGAATGGATTACGTCTCTTCCGAGTGGAATATCTTTTCCCCCGCTCGGATCGGCACCGGGATCCGGTTTTCGGCAGGCGTGATGGGGCAGGACCAGTGCTCGTTGTAGGCGCAATACGGATTGTAGGAATAATTGAAGTCGATCTCGAACGTGCCGGCTTTCGTCCTTCGCGGCTCCAGGTAGCGGCCCGCCGGGTAAGTTTCCACACCGCGCAGTGAATCCACAAACGGAAGAAAGTATCCCCCATCCGGCTGCTGGTATACGGTCAATTCGGCCTCGCGCTCTTCGACGGTAAAGCGGATTTTTCCGAATCGCCGGTATGTCTGGACGTCCCCGGTCGTCGTCTGCATGGTGATTTTTTCTTTAGTGGAAAATTCCTCGATCGGAAGCTCCAGACGCAATCCGGGATTCTCCGGGAAATATTTCAATCCCTCGAAATTCCGCTTTTGTTCGTCCGTCAGCGGACTGTGAGAGTCCTTCGCAAAATATTCGTCCTTCTCTTTGTGGAACTCGTCCAAAGGGTTCATGGATTCCTCCTTGGGCTTCTCAACCCTTCCCGGTCCGGCGCATCCGCCTATGCGGATTCCCCGAGGCGTTCAATTATAAAAATCACCGGCCGGACTCCGTCGACGCAGCATGAAATGTTCGTGCCCTTCTTCGCGGCGGAAGGAAACTCGCCGCCCAGGCAGAGCGTCTGGACGTTCTTGGCGATATCGGCCCAGGCCGCGCTGCAAAAACCCTCCGGGATTGTCCACGGATCCTTCCTGAAGAATTCCTGCCCCTCCCGGAATACTTCGCACGGGCCAAACCGGGCTTGTGATACTTTTGGGCGATTTCCTTGTTGCAGGTAACCTTTAAAACAGTAATTTTACATTTTTTCATTTTGGTACTCCCTTCAGGATAATGATGAATCCGATGCTCCTTCAATCAAAATGCGCTTCTCCATGAGCGCCACTTGTTTCTTCCCATCATACGGCCATTGGGAGCCGACCTCCCGAAAGCCGTGCGCCTGGTGGAACCGGAGGGAGACCGGATTGGGGGGAACGATATCCACTTCACAGGTGATCCGCGGGAGCTTGCGCTCACGGCAATGCGCCAGCAGGTCCTGATACAACAATTTCCCGAAGCCTTTGTTCCGGAAGCCCTCGCGGACGACAAGCCGGTCGATGTACAGAAACGAAGCGTACCGGCTTTTAAACCAAAGGAAGTTCGGGCTGTCATAATCCGCATCCGCGCAAAAGGCCAGGACGAACGCGACGATCCGGCCGTCCTGTTCCAGAACCTTATAATAAGCGGATTGCGCGAGCAGTGCTTCCAGCCGCTCGCGCGACAGCGGACTAAGAAAGTGTACGGATTCCAAATTCAAATCCAGCACAGCCGGAATATCGGCTTCGGCGATATCCCGGATGTGTCCCATGCCCGCCGCCGGTTGTACGGTTTTCAATTTTTCGGCGATCCTTTCCGCGCGAGAACCGCAAAGCAGGCGTACATCCCCAAAGCCAGGGTCCCCCACCCGACAACCCCGATCCATCCCGTTTCGGGCATAAAGGCAGGGTGTCCGATCCACCATTGCGATGCATTCGGGGCCGTGAGGAAGAACCATCCCAGCACGCTGGAGCCGATGTTTATTCCAAAGTGGATTCCATAGGGAAGCCACAACGACTTTCCCGTTTTCAGAAAACCGATGCTGAGTGCGATCCCCCACAGGACGATGGTAACCATGCCGATTGCGATTTGACCGGCCGGTATCCCGGATGCCGCCATGGACGCGATATGCCCGGTTGCCCAGAGCAGTGACGAAAGCATTACGGCCAGTCCGACGGGGGTTCTCTCACTTATGGATTGGACGAAGAATCCCCGGAAGACGATTTCCTCGATCCCGACAATGAAGAACATTTTCACCAAAAGGAGAATCAGATACGACGCAAGGTTACCGGGCGATTCCGTTCGCGGGGCAACCGTTATCCAGCCCCCCAGCACAGGAACAATTTTGAAAAGGACCGGGATGGCCAGACCAAGCATCAGCCCGGCCGCAAGGCGCTTGAGCCAGCCCGCGGAAAAGCGATACCCCAGGTCCGCAAAGGTGCGCCCGTCGCGGCGCCAAATTCCTATCGCGCCCAGGGGCAGGATCAGGACGAAGGTCAGCGGTGAAAACCAGGCCAGGGACGGGAAGGCGACCGCCAGCGCAACCGCAGTCATGGCTGTGAAGGCAAGAACAAGCGCAACCATCAAATTTTTTTTCCATTCCGGAGGGATCAACCCGCGGCAAACGGCAGAAAATAAAAAACGGCGTTCGCGAAGCTCACGGCCACCACCGAATAATTCAAAACCAGGAGGGCGGCGTTGTGTTCGATCTTCGACGGCGGAAAAAACACAAGCTGCCACAATGCGCGCCACAACCAGAATGCCGCGAGCGCCGCGGAGAATCCGCCCGCCAGCCCTTCCCCCCGGGCCAGTTCCTCCGAATATCCGATGGAGATTAAGGCGAGCAGGAACAGCATCAGGGCAAGCGCGACGAGAATCGTATCGATCAATTTCCGGTGCAGCAGACCCAACGCGGAAATTTCCTGCGACCACCCCGGAAAGAAAATCCGCCAAACCGGGGGAATATGAAAAATCCCCAATCCAAGTGAAAATAATCCCGCTATAAATATGAAAATCCCGTTCATCGACATAGGATCTCCTTTCATGCGGCGATCCGCCATGACCCGCGGGAAAACGGACGGGGTGCGGCGCGGACGGCCGGTCTCATTCTTCCATCCACTTTACTTTTTCTTCGTTCCTGACCGCCAGGGCGGCATGGAACCGCAATTTCATCAGGCTGCGCGGACAGCGGATTATCGCGCTGGGTGGCATCTATTTTTCCGGGAGCTCGAGCGGCTCGGCACTCAGCGCATCATTCAAACTAGGCTTAAGGCGTTGGATCAGCATTTCTTCCGCGAGCGCCGGATCGTTCCGGACGGCAGAGAATTCGGGGGCTTGGGAGCTCAACATCCCGATCTCGAAATTCATGGATGCGGGTCCATTGGTGAACAAAAACCGGCCGACAGCGGAACGGACTTTCCAGCCGTTGCGGATATGCTTACACACCCGGTTGAACGCCGGATACGACCGCCCGACATAAAGAACGGTTTCCCCGTCGCGGATGCAGTACAGATCGTACCCCTTCCAATCCGGGGGACAGTCGTCGAGCAGGATGAACCGCTTCAATTTAATGGACAGATTGCCGTGCATGGAGGGGAATTCCATTTGTGCCCTTTGTGTCTTTTGTGGCTAATTTTTACCACAGAAAGCACAAAAGACACAAAAAGAACTACTCGCCGGGAAACCGGTATGGATTCGAAACGCCCCTTAGGGTTGCTTCCCGCCGATGGAGGAGTATAAAAAAATCGCCGGACGGCGTCCGGCGATGATTGGAATTCGCGTTGAATTACGCGGGGATTACAGCCAGCAGTTCCTTCATCAGGCCGGTGCAGCGGCGGTCCAGATCGCGCCCCGCGGCGAGCGCCGCCTTTTGTACATCAGCCGCCGCGTTCTTTTCCTTGGCGATATCGATCTGGGCGCTGCATTCGCGGTACAACCCGGCGAGCGCACGGCATAGATCGGCCGCTTTTCCGCCCTCCACTCCGGATTCCAGCCCGGCGAAGAACTCTCCGGCCATCATCCGGCATTCCCTCCACACGCTCCCGCTCCACCAGTGGCCGTGGGAAGTGCCCAGCCCCTTGTCGATGCCCTCCAGCCACCACTCCCAGGCGCCGTCGCCGCTCCGGTAGCCCGGCACCTGGAACTCCTCCGGCGCGGATTGCATTCGGACGGCGGCGGCAAGAGCCGTCCGCAGCAGGCCGCGTTCGTCGGCCCGCAGGTCGTCCTTCTCGAGAAGCGTGATCATTACCCACCCTTCCCGGTCGAGGGCTTCCTTCCACGTGCCGAAACTCAGGGAGGGCAGCTCGACTCCCGATTCTCCTTTCCAGGGCTGGAGGAAAATGAAGCCCTTGGTATCGTAACCCGAAATCAGCTGGTGCTCCAGGAAATCCAGGGTGCACAGCTTGCCGGCATCGAGATGCGCGCGGATCTTTTTCTCCGCCTCGTCCAATTCCGAATCCGAGACCCCCTTTTTCAGGTCGACCGCATCGATCTTGCGGATCCCCAGGTTGCGCATGGCGAACCAGAAAGCGTCCTTCTTCCAGGCGTACGGCGAACTGGGGCAGAGTTCCTTGTGGATATTGATCATGAAGGCGTGGGTGGAGTATCCGAACAGCTGCGGCACCGACCAATCCAAGTCGTAGAAGTCGGAGGCGCCCTTCATGCAGCCCATCAGCGTGGTGCACAGGTCGTTTTGTTTTAGGTTTTTCAGTTCCATGATGTTCAGCGGCTCCTTCATCCGGTTGATGAAATTCCGGTGCTTTCGGTCCATGGTCTGGAGTTCGCCCGGGGTGACCCCGAACCAGGATTTGAAAGCGGTGGTGAAATTGTCCTGGGAGCTGTAGCCGTAGCGGTGCGTCACGTCGACGATGCGCTCGCCGGCCATCAGGGCCCGGGCTGCCTCGGTTAAGCGCCGTTTGCGGAGGTAACCCGAAGGGGTCTCGCCGGTGATGTTGTAGAATTTCTGCCGCAGCCGGTTTTCGGAATACCCCGAGACCTTCACCAGGTCCTGACTGGCACCGGGATCGGCCAGGTGTTCCTCCATCCAGTCGGTCATCTGCAGCACCAGCAGCCGGTCATCCATCGGCGGTTATGCTCCCATGCATTAGGATACTGTTCTTCGGGGAATTTTTCTTTTTATTATCCATCCAAAATAAAAATATTCAATTCGGGCGAAAAACCAATAGAAAAAAGAAGTGCCGTGAACTTCCGCTTCCTTCCCGATGCGGAAATTGTTTTTTCCATCCTCTCGGAAGAACGTCATGGATTCCCGCTGCGATCATACGGAAATGACGAACAGCCGATCCCGACGGTTATTCCGATTCTCCCTGCAGGTCGCGGGAGATGGAACTGATGAAAAAGTTCCCAACCCGCATTGGATCAGGCGTAGCTTGGGTACACCGGATCGTACATATGTGAAAGGATAAGCGCGTGCAGGTCTTCCGGCCGCGGCGCGGAGGCCAGCCCCTGCCGGTAGGCGGTTTCGGCCACGGCG
>JBAVFZ010000238.1:0-3356 GCA_049684495.1 Anaerolineales bacterium
GAAAAGGCCCGCTCCAGAAAGAGTTGCGACTTTTTTTCACAAAGATCGTGGCCGTTATAACGGCCGTCGATTAACAACGCCTGGCACAGCATCGCCGGGCCGCCGGCAATCGGCTCCCGGCCGCCGCGCCGGCGCTGCATCACTCCCCGACCCTCGGCGGGAATGATAGCACGAACAAGGACGGCTGCGGGAAAATCCTCCGCTTCCGTAACCAGGTTCAGCATCCAATGCATCCCGTACGTGAAATACACGTAGGCGTGCCCGGGTGGTCCGAACATTGCCAGGTTGCGGCGGGTCCGTCCGCCGCGGCTGGCGTGACAGCCGAGATCTCGCCGGCCGACGTAGGCTTCGGTTTCGATGATGATCCCCGATAGTCTCCGCCCGCGCTCGATCTTAACCAGGCGCGCGCCCAGCAGGGCACGCGCGGCCTGCAGCGTGGGCCGCCGGAAAAAAGCGCGAGGAATGCGGGCGGAGGCGAGGCGGCGAATTCTCATCGGATGGCGTTATGGATGGATTCTATTTTCGCTGGATTTTCGAAACTACTCAGCGCGATTTCACTTCGTGGTACACCGAGACACCGAAAAGAGCCGAGAACAACGGAAAATTCTATTTGAATCCTCCGAAAATGGCACCTTAAGCCTCGATCCGTCGAGCGATGAGCACCCGTGATTTTTCGATTTGAAGAATTCGTGAGTGGGGGCGGTAAAGCCTCTAAAAACGCCGGAACAAATACTTCGCTTAGCATAACACCCTTTTGTAGACGGTTCCTTTTTTTATATTCCGTGTCATCGGATCTTCTCGGTGTAATCCGTGTACGGTTTTCCTTGCCTGAGCAGATACGGATTTTCTTGTGACGGAACGGCCGGCGGGTGGCATCGCTTGGCGATGGCCCAATTATAAAATGAACGGCCGACATCGGAGATTTTGTCGGCCGTGGAATTAAATTCTCAAGTTCAGAAAAAAGATCAGGTCACCGGGATGGGTTGAAAACGGGGATCGCGTTCGTAGGTCAGGCGCAAGCCTTCCGCCAGCGAGTATTTGGGCCGATAACCGAGCAGTTCGCGCGCCAGCGTCAGATCGGCGCACATCCGTGAGAGGCCGCCTTCCTCGTACGGCGTCTTTAATATTTCCCCCTGTTTTACCAGGCGGATGATCTGTCCGGCGAGTGAATCCACCGCAGTCTCCACCCCGCTGCCGACATTGATGATCTTGCGATCCACGCCCGGCGCGGTGGCCGCCGCAGCCAAGCATTCGACCGCATCGTCGAGATAAACATAATCGCGCGTTTGGTGGCCGCCGTTATGGACGACCAGCGAGCCGCCGCCGGACGCCTGGCGCATGAAGCGGGCGACGACGGGGGCGTGGGCGGCGGGAAGCGGCTGCCCCGGCCCATAAGCATTGAACACGCGCAGGACGACCGTCTCGATCTCCCACAGCGCGCCGATCGTCCGGACGTAATACTCCGCCGACAGTTTGGAGACCGCGTACGGAGAGCCCGGATTGGGGGTGGCGGTTTCCCTCACCGGCTGATCCTGCTGTTCGCCGTAGACCGCGCCGGAGGAGACGAACACCACCCGGCGCACGCCGACGTCGCGCATGGCTTCCATCATGCTTACCGTACCGCCGACATTCGTGGCGTTATATTCGCGGGGGTAAAGTATGGATTCCTGGACTGAAACGCGCGCAGCCAGATGATAGACGCACTCCACATCCTGGAGCAGGGTCCATAGTTTGGGGCGATCCTGGACGTCGCCGCGGCTGAACAGGACGGCCGGGTTGAGCCGGGCAGGATCGCCGGTGGACAGGTCGTCCAAGCCGCGAACTTGATGTCCGGCTTTGACGAGCGTATTGGCTAAGGCGGATCCCAGAAAACCGGCCGCACCTGTTACGAGGAAGTTCACAATGGTCTCCAGAACAAAAGTGCGGGTTGGAAGATCACTTCCCCGCACTCGGTAATTTGGATTATAGCATGGGGTGTAAGGCTCTTCCTGACGGTTGCCATACGATAGGACGACGGGAAAAACCGTGAAATTGGGCTATTTTTCGGAGATTAATCAACTTTCGGTGGTATTTTTTACCACACTCCCGCATTCCGGGCATTGCGGATTCTTGCGGACTCTTAGTGATCGGAATTCGCCCGAAAGTCCATCGAATATCAATAACCGGCCATAGGGGGAATCGCCGATGTCTAAAAATATTTTCATTGCCGCAAGTGCTTGGAGCGTGCCGATAATTCCCGGAAGCGGTCCAAACACGCCAGTCTCGGCGGGCGATTCGATTTTGTGGGGATCCAGCGGATCGGGAAAAATACAGCGGTAACACGGACCGCGGAGCGCATCGAACACGGCCATTTGCCCTTCGAACCGCTGCGCGGTTCCATACACCATCGGCTTCCCCTGTTGGATGCAGGTGCGGTTGACGACTTTGCGGGCGGCGAGGTTGTCGGATCCATCGACGATGATCCGGTACGGGCGCGCCAGCTCGCCGGCATTCACCTCGTCGAGGGTCACGGGATAAAGATCGAAGACCGTCTGCGGATGGATCTCGGCCAGGCGGCGGCGGGCGCTTTGCACTTTGGGAAGCCCCAAGCCCGGCATCCCATGCAGGATCTGGCGGTGCAGGTTGTCGAGGGTGACGGTGTCGGGGTCGACGATCCCGATCCGCCCGACTCCGGATGCCGCCAGATGGAGCAAGGCCGAGGAACCCAGCCCGCCGGCGCCGACCACGAGCACGCTCGCCGCGCGAAGGCGGACCTGTCCGGCTTCGCCGACTTCCGGCAGGCGCAGAGGACGCGCGAAGCGCAAGCGTTCTTCGGGCGAAAGGGAGGAATCGTCGGGCGGATCGGTAATACTTTTCATGGAGTACCTCATCGGAATGTAATGAGAGGCAGATTATAAAGGATGCGGGCGATCGGCTGGCACCCTTAGGGTTGGTTTCGCCACCCTTAGGGTGCAAATCAACACCCTTAGGGTACCTTTCGACACCCTTAGGGTGTGATGATCATATCCCATTGTGTCTGGCGGCTTATGAAGGATTCAGGAATTATAAAAAATCACCGGCAACGAGCGGCGCTAGAATGCTCATGTCTGAAGATTCTAAGCTGGATTCCTCCAGGCTTGTCTTTCTCTTTATTGGCGTCACGGCAATTTCACTTGTCGACTCACCGCCCCCAACAGAAAAAAGCGTATGGTACGAGGAAAATGGCCAATCCCGGAAATCCTTTACAAATCCATGGTGTTGGGGATTTTGATGGATATATTTCAATAAATTTATAGAATAACTTCTATCCGGAACGGGGATCCGTTTGAAAGGATGTTGGAACAGACTGCCGGTCCGATGATAAGTATTATTCCTGT
>JBAVFZ010000239.1:0-10475 GCA_049684495.1 Anaerolineales bacterium
GCTGCTGCGGGGAGCAAACCTGGGCGGCAGCACGAAAGTGCCCTTCCGGCCCGACGGCGCGACCTACCGGCGCGAAGGCTTTCTCGACCACCGCAAGGTGTCCTTCGTCGGCCGGCCGTTCCCGCTGGATGAGGCGGACGAGCACCTCGGCCGTTTGAAATCATGGGGATTCAACTTCCTGCGATACCTGGTCACCTGGGAGGCGATCGAACACGCCGGTCCGGGGATATACGATGAAGAATACATCGAATACGTGCGGGCGGTGGTGGAAAAGGCGGGCCGGCACGGGTTCGCGCTTTATATCGACCCGCACCAGGATATGTGGAGCCGCTTCTCCGGGGGCGACGGCGCGCCGGGCTGGACGCTCGAAGCGGCCGGCTTCGATATCGGCCGCCTGCATGAATCGGGAGCGGCGGTGCTGCATCAATACTACGAGGGGCCGCTGCCGCGGATGATCTGGCCGGCCAATGAAAGCAAGCTCGCCGCCGGAACGATGTTCACGCTGTTCTTCGGCGGAAACGCTTTCGCCCCCTCCGCCCGCATCGAAGGCGAGCCGGTTCAGGATTACCTTCAACGCCATTACATCGACGCCGTCTGCCATCTGGCACGGCGGTTGAAGGATCTCCCGGGCGTGATCGGATACGACACGCTGAACGAGCCCGCCAAGGGGTTCATCGGCTGGGAGGATATGCGCCGGCCGGGCGGAAACGTAAAAGTCGGCCCGATGCCGAGCCCCTACCAATCCATGCTGCTGGGATCGGGCTATTCGCAGGCGGTCGAAGTATGGGAAACCCGTGCCGCGGGATTCCGGCGCACGGGCAGTTGCATCCTAAACGAGAAGCGCGTCACGGCCTGGCGGCCGGGAAAGGAATGCCTCTGGCGCGAGCATGGAGTGTGGGATGTGGGCGCGGACGGCAACCCGCGCTGCCTGCGGCCGGATTATTTCGCGGTCCGAAACGGGAAGCGTGTGAATTTCCCGCAGGAGTACTACCTGCCCTTCGCGCGCCGCTTCACCGAGGCGATCCGCGCGGTGGATCCGAAGACGATGATCTTCCTGGAAAGTTCGCCGGGAACCCCGCCTCCGGAGTGGCGGGCGCCGGACGTCGTCTACGCTCCGCATTGGTACGACGGGTACATACTGTTTTATAAAAATTTTTCGAATTGGCTGGCGTCGGATATTCATGCCGGCGGGCTGATTGTTTCACCGTGGTACATCCGGCGTTCGTTCGCCGGGCAGTTGAACCGGTACCGCTGCCAGGCGGCCGAGCTCCTGGGCAATCCCCCGGTGTTGATCGGCGAATTCGGCATCGCCTACGACATGCAGGACAAGCGGGCGTACCAAACGGGGGACTTCCGGAAGCAGATCGGGGCGATGGACCGCATGCTGCGCGCGCTGGACGACACCCTGCTTTCCGGGACGATCTGGAATTACACCGCCGGCAACACCAACGCCCGCGGCGACGGCTGGAACGACGAGGACCTTTCCATCTTCAGCCGCGACCAGCAGCGCGACCCGAAGGATGTGAATTCGGGCGGCCGGGCGCTCGAGGCCGTGGCGCGGCCGTATGCGCGTGCGGTTGCGGGGGCGCTGGTGCGGATGCACTTCGATCTCCGCAGCCGGACGTTTGCATGCGCCTTCCGGCACGATCCGCATGCGACTGCGCCCACGGAAATAGTCGTTCCGCGATTTCAATACCCGAACGGCGTGGAGGTGAAGGTCTCCGACGGGACGGTCAAGCTGATTCCGGAGAACCAGACGCTCGAGTATTCGCACACAACCGATCGGGAGATACATACGATACGGATCCGGCCGAAGTAAGTGCTTAGGATGTCATCCCGAGGGCCGAAGGCCCGAGGGATCGGTAGCGAATGTCCGGATGGCGGCTTTCATGGAAGTGCGTGTTTCTCCGTACTTACATCAACCGATTCCTCGCCCTCGCCTTCGGCTCGGGCTCGGAATGACCTCTTCAGAGAGTCATTCCGAGAGGCCTTTAGGCCTCGAGGAATCGGTTGCCCAAGGAAATTTGGAAGCTTTGCAGTGAATCGGTAACGCAAGGGTTCGGATTTCGAGTCAAATTACAGATCGGCTCGATTATTCAATCGTTGCCGATTCCTCGCCCTCGCCTTCGGCTCGGGCTCGTAATGACTCGCTCGGGAGGTCTTTATGATCGACTGGAACGAAAAATTCGCGCGAAAGACAAGCAAACGACTGGCAAAGGAACGAGTCGGATGGCTGGTCACGGTCGGGGCGGACCTGAACCCGCAGCCGCGGCCGGTATGGTTCGTATGGGACGGCGAAACGATCCTGGTGTACAGCCAGGCCAAGGCGCGCAAGGTCGCCCACATCGCCGCGCACCCGAAGGTTGCATTCCACCTCAACACCGACGAGGACGGCAGCCACGTTGCGGTTCTCCTGGGCGAAGCGGCGGCGGATCCGAATATTCCTCCCGCGCACAAGATGCCCGCGTACCTAAGGAAATACCGCAAGGGAATCCGCGAGCTGGAGATGACGCCGGAGGAATTCGCCAAGGATTATTCGGTCGCGATCCGGATCAAGCCGGCAAGCTTGCGCGGATGGTAAGGAAAATCGGCTCGCCTTTCCTTTTCGGGCGCTAATCCAGCCAGTGATGGAGTATGTATTTCATTCGCAACCTTATCCTCGCGGGTGCCGGTTGTCCAGAAATAACTCATGCTTGCGCCAAAGAATCCCCTTCGAATCCTGTTTGCTTTGTGGTAAAAAGGAATTTAATTCTACCAACCGGATGGCAATCTTCTCGATCCGTGATTCGATTAAACCGGGTTAATCCTCAGAGAAAAGGAATCTGCGGAAATTGAATAGCGAAATTGAACTGCCTCTGCCCAAGAACTGGCTGGTGCGGTTTTCCACCATCTGGGCCGGACAGGCCGTCTCGCTGTTCGGGTCGATGCTGGTGCAGTTTGCGCTGGTCTGGTGGCTCACCGCCCGGACCGGTTCGGCCGTCGTGCTGACCGTCGCCACGCTGATCGCCCTGCTGCCGACCGTCGTAATCGGCCCGCTGGCGGGCGCGTTCGTCGACCGGCACAGCCGGCGCTGGATGATGATCCTTGCCGACAGCCTGGTGGCGCTGGTCACGCTGTGGCTGGTGATCATTAATATCCTGGGCTGGATGCAGGTGGGGCATGTGTATGCGGCCATGTTCCTGCGGGCCGCGGCCGGCACCTTCCAGTGGCCGGCGATGCAGGCGTCCACCTCGCTGATGGTTCCCAAAAAACATCTGGCGCGGGTGGGCGGTTTGAACCAGACTCTCTACGGGATGCTCGGGATCGTCGCGCCGCCGACGGGCGCGCTGCTGGTGATGGCCCTTCCGCTGCAATGGGTGCTGGCGGTCGATATCGTCACTGCGGCGCTGGCGGTGCTGCCGCTCCTGGTGATCGGCGTGCCGCAGCCGCCGGCGCCGGTGGGCAAGCCGGACGAACCCCGGAAAAGCATGCTGGAGGATATGCGAGCAGGTTTCCGGTATATCCGCGCCTGGAAGGGCGGGATGCTGATGATCGCCGTGGCCGTGGTGGTGAAATTCTTCCTCAATCCGGCGTTTGCGCTGCTTCCCATACTGGCGGTGAAGTATTTCCATGGCGGGGCGCTGGAAATGGGCTGGCTGGACGCCGCATCCGGAGTCGGTACGGTGGCCGGCGGCCTATTGCTTTCGGTGTGGGGCGGGTTTAAACGCAGGATCGTGACGGTGCTGGTCGGCCTGACGGGATTGGGAGCGGGGATGATCCTGGTCGGCTTCACCCCTTCCGGATTGCTCCCCATGGCGCTGGGCGCCATCGCGCTGGCGGGTGTGATGGGATCGCTGGTCGACGGGCCGATCTTCGCGATTTTCCAGGCGTCGATCGAACCCGGGATGCAGGGGCGGGTGATCTCCGTCTTCATGAGCCTGGTGACGATGGTCGTCCCCTTCGGCATGATCTTCGGCGGGCTGTTCGCCGACCGGTTCGGCGTGCCGTTGCTTTTCCTCATCGCCGGAATTGTCAGCCTGGGCGCCGCCGGATTCTCGTTTGCTTCCCCGGCGATCCTCTCCCTGGAGCAAAACACGCCGAACGCGGCGGGAATTCCGGCGGAGGTATCGTCGGTCAAAACCGCTTAGCGGAATCCGCGAAGCCCGCCCCGGTTGGGGTGGGCCGGGGAGCACGAAGGACACGAAGAAGAATTCTTAAAATCCTTCGTGCTCTTCGCGGAATGCCTATTTCATTGGAATTCGTAATCCATTTATGGTACAACCTCACGAACACCATCACGGAACCGTCTAGAAAAATGGCAATGGATTATCTGGAATCGCTGAATCCCCAACAGCGCGAAGCCGTGGAATGCGGCGAAGGGCCGGCCCTGGTCGTGGCCGGGCCGGGCAGCGGCAAGACGCGCGTCCTGGCCTGCCGCTTCGCGCACCTTGTGCTGCGCGCCGGCATCGCGCCGCAGCAGATCCTCGCCGTCACCTTTACCAACAAAGCGGCGAGCGAAATGCGCGAACGCATCGAACGCCTGCTGGCCGAGGCGGAAGCCTCCGCCGCGGGCCGCTTCGACCTGCGCAACCTCTCGCTCGGGACCTTTCATGCGCTGTGCGCCCGCTGGTTGCGGCGCGACGGCGAAGCGGTCGGATTGCCGCGCGATTACGTGATCTTCGACGACGATGATTCCGAGCGTTCGGTCAAGCAGGCGCTCCTCGACCTCGATATCAACATCAAGCAATATTCCCCGTCGGCCGTACAAAACGCCATCTCGCGCGCCAAAAACGAAATGCTCGGCCCCGGCGAATTCCCGTCCGTCACCCCGTTCGAACGAGTCGCCGGAAAAGCCTACCGCCGATACCAGGAACTGCTTGCCGCCAGCCGCGCCGCGGATTTCGACGACCTGCTGCTGCTGGTGGTGCGCCTGTTCCGCGGGCAGCCCGAGATCCTCGCCCGCTACCAGGACCGCTACCGGCACATCCTGGTCGACGAATTCCAGGACACGAACGAAGTGCAATATACGCTGATCAAGCTGCTGGCGGACAAGCGGCGCAACCTCTACGCGGTGGGGGACGCGGACCAGTCGATCTACCGTTGGCGGGGCGCGGACTACCGCAACGTCCAGCGCTTCCAGAAGGATTTTTCCGAGGCGCGCACGTATCTGCTGGAGGAGAATTACCGCTCGGTGCAAAACGTGCTCGACGCGGCGATGGGCGTGATCCGGGTCAACCGCGGGCGGGTGGATAAGAAGCTCTTCACGCAGCGCGGGGCGGGTCTGCCGATCGTCCTGCGCGAATGCTACGACGAAAACGACGAGGCGCGCTTCGTGGTGGACACCATCTCCGAATTGACCGCCCTGGCGCCAGATGCCGGCCGGCGCCCGGTCCGGCCCGGGGATTGCGCGGTCATGTACCGCACGAACGCCCAATCGCGGGCACTCGAAGAGGAATTCATCCGCGCCAACCTTCCCTACCGGCTGGTCGGCGCGCAGCGGTTTTACGGCCGGCGGGAAGTGAAGGACGCGCTGGCATACCTGCGGCTGGTGCATAACCCGGCCGACGCGATCAGCCTCGCGCGCGTGATCAATACACCCACCCGCGGGATCGGCGAGAAGGCTTACGCCGCGTTGCAGGATGCCGCGGCGCGGGAACGGATCGGGCCGGGGATGCTGCTGCTCTCGCTGGCGGATGGCGGGACGATGGCGCGGCAATCCGCTTTGCTCCCTGCCCGCGTCGCTCCCGTGTTTGCCGCGTTTGGGCGGATGCTGGCCGGTTGGCGCGCGGCGGCGGAAACGGATAATGTCCCCAACCTCCTGCGCCGGATTTTAAAAGATGTGAAGTATCGCGAGTTCCTGCAAACCGGCTCGGAGGAGGGGGACGAACGGTGGGAGAATGTGGAAGAACTCGTGGCGGTCACCGAAGAGTTCGAAGAGATTCCGCTTGACCGGTTTCTGGAGGAGATTGCGCTCGTCTCCGACCAGGATACGCTCACCGAAAAGCAGGATGCGCCGGTGCTGCTCACCCTGCACGCCGCCAAGGGGCTGGAGTTTCCGGTGGTGTTCATCGTCGGGCTGGACGACGGCCTGCTGCCGCACGTCCGCTCGATGGACGATCCGGAAGCGATGGCCGAGGAACGGCGCCTGTTCTATGTGGGCATCACGCGGGCGATGGACCGGCTGTATCTGGTGCGGGCCTTCCGGCGCTCGGCGGGGGCGGGCGGCGGTCTGATGGACCCGTCGCGATTTCTGCGCGACATCCCGCCGCACTTGCTCGGCGTGCAGGAATCCGCCGGGCGGACCACCTTCCCGTTCCACAGGAATGTGGAAACGCCGCTGCGCGAATCCGCGGCGGCGGAAATCGGTCCGCGCGAAGCGCGCTTCCGGAGCGGGATGCGCATCCGGCACCCGAAATTCGGCGAGGGGATAATCCTCGAAAGCCAGGTCCATGGTTCCGATGAAGTGCTGACGGTCGAATTTGAAACGGCGGGGCTCAAGCGCCTGGATGCGGACGCCGCGCCGATTGAGGTGCTGACCTAACCCCCTCGCCCCGGGGTTGGGATACAGCGTACGCAGACGGTCATCCCGAGGGGTCTTAAGACCCCGAGGGATCGGGTGCAGACGGAGTAGAATGCATCGCCGGAAATGGCGATGACGGTTTTCAAAGTCATAACCGATTCCTCGGGGCCTGAAGGCTCCGAGGAATGACGTGGAAGCGGAGGTTCGCATGAACATTCTTGTCACCGGCGGAGCCGGATACATCGGGGCGGGATGCGCGCAAATGCTTCTGGAAGCGGGGCATGCCGTGACGGTCCTCGATGCGCTCGGCACAGGCCACCGCGCGGCGGTCCCGAAGGAGGCGCGGTTCATTCAGGCGGATCTGGCCGACCGCGATACTCTGCGCGCCACGCTCGCCGCCGGCAAATTCGACGCGGTGATGCACTTCGCGGCCTTCATCGAAGCCGGCGAATCCATGCGCGATCCGGGCAAGTACATGCAGAACAACGTTTCCTGCTCGATCATCCTGCTCGAGGAAATCCGGCGGGCGGGAATCGGGAAGTTCGTGTTCTCCTCGACCGCCGCGGTCTACGCCTCGAGCGACGGGCCGCTGTCGGAGGATTCGCCGATCAAGCCGAGCAACGTCTACGGCCAGACCAAGCTGATGGTCGAGCAGACGCTCGAGTGGTATTCCCTGGTGCACGGTCTGCGCTACGCCTCGCTGCGCTACTTCAACGCCGCCGGGGCACTGCCCGACCGCGGCGAGGAGCATCCTGGGGAGAGCCACCTCATCCCGCTCGTCCTGCGCGTGCCGCTCGGCCGCCTTCCGGCGATCAAGATTTTCGGCGACGATTACCCGACCCGCGATGGAACCGCGATCCGCGATTATATCCACGTCGCCGACCTGATCTCGGCCCACCTGCTGGCGCTTTCCGCGCTTTCAGAAAAGCAGCGCATGGTTTACAACCTTGGGAACGGCGCGGGGTATTCGGTCAAGCAGGTGATCAACGTCGCGCGCGAGATCACGGGCCATCCGATCCCGGCCGAGGTCACCCCGCGCCGGGCGGGCGACGCGGCCCGCCTGGTCGCTTCCTCGGAAAAGATCCGCCGGGAACTGGGTTGGACTCCGCGCATCCCCGCGCTGCGCGACATCGTCGGGAGCGCCTGGGAGTGGCACCGGTCGCACCCGAACGGATACGACGACCGTTGATATAATCGAAATGAGGGCGAGCATGCTTTGTGCATCGCCTGGGAATTTGTACTCGGATTACACGGAAAAAGCCGGATTACTCGGATAAAAAATAAATCCGCGAAATCCGCATACAGTAATTTTTAAGCTGAAACATGAGGCGGTCTCTTGCCGAGTTCACCAAAGCGCAACGCCGGTAGAAAAACCGTCCGAACGGTCACCACTTCTTCCGCCCCCCTGGTCTCGCCGGAAAACCGGTTGGACATCCTCGGGGTGTGCCTGGTGGGGCTGGCGCTGCTGACCCTGCTCTTCTTCTTCACCACGGAAAAAGAATCGCTGCCCGGATTGTGGGTGACGCTGCTCCGGCAATTGTTCGGCGTCGGAGCTTATCTAGTCCCGCTTATCATCGCCGTGCCGGGGGTATACCTTATCCTGCGGCGCTTCCGATCCGCGCTGCCCGTTCCCGCGCCGGACCGGATCGCCGGGATCGTCCTCCTGTATCTCGGCGGACTGATGCTCGCCCACCTGCTCACCGGCCCCACCCGGGATACGATCTTTCAGACCGCCGCGGAGGGAGCCGGCGGCGGATTTGTCGGCGCGCTCCTTTTGCACCTCTCCCTTTCGCTGATCGATTATGTCGGCACCGTATTCGCGCTGGCGGCCTGGCTGCTGGTGGGCGTCCTGCTGACGTTCCGCATTTCCATCCCGGAGCTGTTCCAATTCCTCTCGCCCGCCTTCCGGCGGATCGGAGCGTTCCTGCGCGGGCGATGGGCGGATTTCCGCGCGCGGATCCCATCGCGGGCCAGGCCAAACGCACCCGCCTTTGCCGCGCCGCCGATGCGCCTTCCGGCGGAGCCGATCCACGGTCCGGCGCCCGCCGCGGATGCTTTGCGGCCGGAAGGACCGGCTGCCGCGCCCGCGGCTCCCGTTCCGGCGCAGGAGATTACCGAGCCGGTGGTGACGATCGGCATCCCGGAACCGCCGCCGCCGTGGGCGCTGCCGCCGGTCGAACAGATCCTCAACCCGGGGATCGAAGCCGCCCCCGACGAAGCCATCGACCACCAGCGGGCCAAGATCATCGAGGATACGCTCGAGAGCTTCGGCGCGCCGGCCAAGGTGGTGGAAATCAACCGCGGCCCGACGATCACCCAATTCGGAGTCGAGCCGGGATTCGCCGACATGCGCGGCGGGAAGACGACCCGGATCAAGGTAAGCAAGATCGCCGCGCTGTCGGACGATATCGCCCTGGCGCTGGCCGCTCCTTCGATCCGGATCCAGGCGCCCGTTCCGGGCAAGGGTTTTGTCGGGATCGAAGTGCCCAACGCCGAGATCTCACTCGTCGGATTGAGGGATATCGTCGAATCGGAAGTCTTCCACGAAAAACAATCGCCGCTGCGGATCGCGCTGGGCAAGGACGTCTCGGGCAAGCCGGCGGTGGCGGACCTCGGGAAGATGCCGCACCTCCTGATCGCCGGCACGACCGGCTCGGGCAAATCGGTGTGCGTCAACGCCATCCTCGCCTGCTACCTGCTGAACAATACGCCGGACGACATGCGGATGCTGCTGGTGGACCCGAAGCGGGTCGAACTGACCTCCTACAACGGGATCCCGCACCTCCTGGCGCCGGTGGTGGTCGAGCTGGACCGGGTGGTGGGCGCGCTGCAATGGGTGACGCGCGAAATGGACGAGCGCTACCGCAAATTCCACGGCGCGGGCGCGCGCAACCTCGAGGAATACAACCGCGGCGCGGCCGGAAGGATGGAAAAACCGCTGCCGGTGTGGGTGGTGGTGATCGACGAACTGGCCGATCTGATGCTGATGGCGCCGGACGAAGTCGAGCGGATCCTCACCCGCATCGGGCAGCTCTCGCGCGCGACCGGGATCCACATGATCATCGCCACCCAGCGGCCGTCGGTCGACGTGCTGACCGGGCTGATCAAGGCCAACATCCCGGCCCGGATCGCCTTCGCGGTGGCGTCGCAGATCGACAGCCGGGTGATCCTCGACCAGCCGGGCGCGGAAAAACTCCTGGGGCGCGGCGACATGCTGTTCCAATCCCCGGATTCGCCCTCGATGGTCCGGCTGCAGGGCGCGTACGTCTCGGAGCCCGAGCTGCTGCGGCTGGTCCAGTATTGGCGCCAGGCGTACGTGGCGCGCCAGCCGAGCGTGCCGGTCACGCACGGCGCGCAGGATGCCTCCGGAGAATCAGTTCTCGAAAGGCTGATTGAGGAAAACGGGTTCCCGATGGAGCAGATGCCGATGTTCGAAGAGGCCGCCGGCGAAGGGGACGACGACAAACTGCTCGAGGACGCGATCCGCGCCGTGCGCCAGTGGCGCAAAGCTTCGACTACGCGCCTGCAGCGCAACTTCCGGATCGGGTACACCCGCGCCGCGCGGCTGATGGACATGCTCGAGGAACGCGGGATCATCGGCCCGCCGACCCAGGGCTCGCAGCCGCGGGAAGTGATCGATTACGGCGAGGGGGAATGAATAAGTGAATAATTATCAATTTTGTTTGCTTAGAATTGAAATAAGAAATATAATAAATTACTAATGAAAGGTAATAATTCTCCTCAGTTCGTTGGAATAGATCTTTTCGCGGGCGCGGGAGGACTTTCACTCGGAGCAATTATTGCTGGGATTAAAGTTGAACTCGCAATTGAAAACAATCCCCATGCGGCATCTACTTATGCCTATAACCACCCCAAAACAAAAACCATTATCGATGATATTTCAAATATTTCTCACATCGATGTGTCAAAAAAAGGAAATATCTCAATCCTTTTCGGAGGACCACCATGCCAAGGT
>JBAVFZ010000240.1:0-2086 GCA_049684495.1 Anaerolineales bacterium
GTGGCATTCCCCGCAGGCACCGAACGGGCTGTTGAACGAGAACATCCTCGGCTGGAGTTCCTCGAATGCCATGCCGCAGACCGGGCAGGCCATGAGCGAAGAATACGTGGACTCGTGCTCCTGTTCATCGGTGACAAGGACCAGGCCCTCGGACTTTTTAAGGGCGTTCTCCACGGCTTCGGTAAGCCTTGTACGGTCCGTGGTCTCCAGACGATCGATCACAATCTCGATGTCCTGTTTCTTGTATCGGTCGAGGTTGATCTCCTCATCGGTCCGGATGATCTTTTTATTGACCCTGACACGGGCATAACCTTCCCGGTTGAAGTCTTTTAAGAGCTGCTGGTAGGTCCCCTTTTTCTGCCGGATAACCGGGGACAGGATCGTGACCATGTGCGGGTGTTCTGCCGCTATCTGGTCGGCGATGCGATCCGGCGTCTGGGCAGCGATGGGAATATTGTGATCAGGACAGAACGGGGTCCCGATACGGGCGAAAAGGAGCCGCATATAATCGTAAATCTCGGTCGTAGTACCGACGGTACTGCGGGGGTTCTTGCTCGTGGTCTTCTGCTCGATGGAGATTGCCGGTGAGAGGCCCTCGATGATGTCCACATCCGGCTTGTGCATCAGCCCGAGGAACTGGCGGGCATACGTGGAGAGCGACTCGACATACCGGCGCTGGCCTTCCGCGTAGAGCGTATCGAATGCGAGGGTCGATTTGCCGGAGCCGGAGACACCGGTGATAACAACAAGCTTGTCCCGGGGGATCTCGACATTCACGTTTTTCAGGTTGTGCTGGCGGGCACCCTTGATGATGATATTCTTCATAACCGTGTGCTGTACCAATCGACACCGGTATTTAAAGGAGTAAGCATTAAGCCAGCTAGGAATATAAGGGGGGTGCCCGGACCCAGTGTTTTAATCAGCTTTCCGGTCATCCCAGACTTCTTTCAGACAATGTTTATTTCCCAATCGCATTCCCCAGCAGCCACCCCTGCATGATTCCAGATACCTGCAAGACCGGCATGCTGTTTCGATGTGAGGTTTGCGAAAACGCGAAAAACCGTTCTGCCAGATCTCTCTGAATGGACGTGTTCGTATATTCCCTTCAGAAAAGGAATTGTCATAAGCAATCTGGCAACCAAGCACTTCTCCATCCGGCATGATAGCGCATTGAGTAAGTCCTGCCTCACAGAAAAAAGGATATGATCTCAGTTCCGGTCCGTAACAGCCAAGATAACCCGCATCTTCAGTTAACTCGATATTCATTTCTTTACGGGCCGACCGAATAAATTCGAATAGATATTTCATCTGTCCCGCATCAAGGGACAGTTTCGGGTTATCCTTTGCCCTTCCGACAGGTATGGGGATCGCAATTCTCCATAACGTGGCCTCCGAATCCTGAATAATTTTTTTCAGCTCGGGAAGTTGCTGGATATTGTCCGGGAGGACAACGGTATTGATGGTTCTGTATTTCACACCGATTGACTTAAAGAATTTCACAGCATCGATAGATCTTCTGAAAGCACCGTTTACCCCCCGTATTTTATCGTTTATCTGTTCAAGGCCATCGATACTGGTAAAATACAACCCAGGTTTCATTCTCCTGAATTCTTCACTGAATTCAGCAACCAGAAAGCCGTTACTTGCAAGGCTATACTGTAATCCACGGCTTAAAATGTATTCTATAATAAGAAAAATATCTTTTCTGACGAGGAGCTCACCCCCGCTCAGGAGTATGCTCTGGACACCCATCTCCTCTAACTCGTTAATAAGCCTGAATGCCTCATCAGTGGTCAATTCATAAACCTTTGTTGTCCCGGCGCTTGCTTCGCAGTGAATACACTTAAAATTACAGCGGTAGGTGGTCAACCACTGAACCGCTTTGGGTCTTAATAGGTTGAGCCTCTTTTTGATTTTCAGATACCGGAACCGGTAGGAAGGGTAATAATCAAAATAAATTCCCTTTAAAAAGGGATAGGTAAAAATAATTTTTTTCAATCCCCGAAACGGGATCTTTATTACCCGGTTAATTATTCCAGAAATTTTTTTTTTCCTTCCACCCCGATGATCCATTCCTGCCTTCAGC
>JBAVFZ010000241.1:0-10637 GCA_049684495.1 Anaerolineales bacterium
AACGCCGCCGGATCCACCTCGTAAATGATGGCTTTAAGCGGATTGACTTCGGACCGGCTGATGGCGCAAAAAAGGATTTGCCGTTCCTTCCCGGAATACAATCCCGTCCCCCGCCACATCGTCACGCCGCGACTGAGCTCGTGCATGATCTTCTGGCCGACTTCCTGCGGCTTGTCGGTGATGATCGTGGCGGCACGGACGACGCCGGTTCCTTCGGATGTCAGTTCAGCCGCCATGCCGCTGGTATACAGTGCCACGACCGCATACAGCGCCAGGGTCCAGCTGAAGGCGATCCCCGACCCGAGCACGACCGCCGTGTCGGTGAGAAGGAAGCTTTCGCTCAAGGGTATCCCGCGCCACTTGCCGAGCAGCCGGGCAAGGATGTCGGTTCCGCCGGTGGTGCCCTTCGCCCGGAAGACCAGCCCCATCCCGCCGCCCATCAACACGCCTCCGAACAGCGCGTTCAGCACCGAATCGCTGGTCAGATCCCGGGGCAGGTAAAGCGCCAGCACGTCGATCAGCACGGCGTAGATCCCCACGGCCAGGAAGGTCCGCAGAAGAAAACGGCGGCCGCCGAGGAACCGCCACCCGAGCACGAACAGCGGGATGTTGAAGAGGATGATCATCACGCCGATCGGCCAGCCGGTGTAGCGGTTGACAATCTGCGCGATCCCGCTCACGCCCCCCGCCGCGAGTTTTCCGGGGATCAGGAACAGGTCCATCCCCACGGCCTGGATGACGGCTCCGATTAATATTAGGAGGATATCCCGGAACGGGATCTTGGATTTCATGCGATCCACTCCTGGAAGAAGCTTCGATCATTGAATTGTACACGTATTGCGCCCCAAAGACCACGGATTACACCGATAAAATCCGGATTACACGGATTGATCATATTCGTTTTCGTGAACGGATTTTCTATTGTTTTATTCCGTGTAATCCGTTCTCCATCCGTGGAATCTGTGATCCGCACTCCCGCACTTTCATGTACAATTATGCCGCATCAGAAAAGGAGAAAAGCATGATCCACCGCAATCATTTTGCCTCCGATAATTCCTCGGGGATCTGCCCGGAGGCGATGAAAACCCTGACGGAAGCCAATCGGGGATTTGAAGTTTCTTACGGCGAAGACCCCTGGACCCGCGAAGTCTGCGACGAGCTGCGCAAGGTGTTCGAAAAGGAATGCGAGGTGTTCTTCGTATTCAACGGAACCGCCGCCAACTCGCTCGCGCTTTCAGTACTATGCCAATCCTACAACAGCATCATCTGCGCCGATACGGCCCATGTGGAAACCGACGAGTGCGGCGCGCCGGAATTCTATAGCAACGGCGCCAAGTTGCTCCTGGGAAAGGAACGCGAGGGTAAGCTGCAGCCGGAGAGCATCGAAACGATCGTTCATAGCGGGCGCGGACTCCATTTCCCAAAGCCGGCGGCGGTTAGCATCACCCAATCCACCGAACTCGGGACGGTGTACCGTCCCGCGGAACTGCTCGAGATTTATAAAGTGGCCAAGCGGCACAGCCTGCATCTTCATATGGATGGCGCCCGCCTGGCCAATGCGCTGGCATTCCTCAAGCTGACCCCAAAGGAGATCACCTGGCAGTGCGGTGTGGACGTGCTCTGCCTGGGAGGAACCAAGAACGGTCTGGCGGTCGGGGAGGCGGTGATCTTCTTCAACAAGCCGCTGGCGGTGGATTTTGAATACCGCTGCAAGCAGGCCGGCCAGCTGGCTTCCAAGATGCGCTTCCTGGCCGCGCCCTGGAAGGGGTTGCTTGCGGACGGCGTCTGGCTAAAAAACGCGGCGCACGCCAACCGTTGCGCGGCGCTCCTGGCGGCGGAGTTGAAGTCCATTCCGGAATTGGAGATCCAGATGCCGGTCGAGGCGAACGCGGTGTTTGTAAAAATGCCGGCGCGGTTGATCCAGGCGCTGCACGACCAAGGCTGGCATTTCTACAACTTCATCGGCGATGACGGCGTGCGGCTGATGTGTTCGTGGAACACGAAGGAAGAAGATATTGCCCTGTTCGTTGCGGATACCAAGAAGTTGCTGGTCAATTTGACCTAATCCCCACCCCAGGTTCCCCTCATTCTTATAGTTCGTTTTCATTCCCCCCCTTCGCTTAAGGGAAGGGGAAGGGGAAGGGGTCAGGGGAGGGGGTTCGGTCAGTATCGGGAAGGGGGAGAGGTGGTTGGGAAAGAAATAAAAAAAGCCCCGGCAGCATTTCGCCGGGGCTTTTGGCATTTCTTGGAATTAGCGCCGCACCTGCCCCCGCATCTTCGGATCCATGATATCCCGCAGCGCGTCGCCCACCAGGTTCCATCCCAGGACGAAGAGGATCAGCGTTACGCCGGGAAAGACGATGATGTACCAGTAGGTTTCGATGATCGGGATGAAATTGCGCGCGAAGGCGATCAGCTGGCCCCAGTCCGCATAGCCCTCCTCGGTGCCGATGCCCAAGAAGGATAGCGCGGCGAAGTTAATGACCAGCGAACCGATGTCCATCGAGGCCAAAACAAGCGTGGGGTAGATCGCGTTGGGGACGATGTGGCGGATAAGGATCCGCATATCGTTCGCCCCGACAACCCGCGCGGCGGTGATGTAATCCCGCTCCTTGATCGAAAGGATATCGCCGCGGATCAGGCGCGCATAACTCATCCAACCAAAGATGATTAGCGCGATCGTCGGCGGCCAGATGCCCTTTCCCAGGATCGGGGTCAGTACCGCCGAAAGGGTCAGGGCGGCCATGATGAACGGGAAAGCCATGAAGATTTCAGTGAACCGCATCAGCACTTCGTCCAGCCAGCCGCCGTAGAAAGCCGCCAGGCTGCCGATGAGGATCCCTATGATCAGGGTTACGCCTTCGATCAAAACCCCCACAATGATCGCCGTGCGGGCGCCCCAAACCAGGCCGTAGAAAATATCCCACTGGCCGCTGGCGGTGCCCATGACATGCACCCATTCATCTTTTCCGGTCAACGGTGTCCACCAGAAAGGCAGTTCCGGGGCGGAACGCGCCCAGCGCGTGCCGGGTGGTTTCGGAACCGAACTGTAGCCATCGCGCGGGATCAGGAATGGATTGCGCTGATTCACCGCCGGGATGATCACGGGGGCGAACAGCGCCACAAACAGGAAAAAGCCAATCAGCACGAGGCCGGCAACCGACAGCGGATTGGTGATCACGCCCCGGAAGATCCTGTAGAATTCCGGTCCCAAGAGCTTTTCCAGCGGGCCGATCTTTTTCAACGGGATAATTTCTTCCGTCAGGAAGCTTTCCGGTTGTTCAGTAGGCTGTTTCACACGTCCGCCTTTCAACCCAGCCGCACGCGGGGGTCGAGGAATGCATACAGGATATCCACGATCAAATTGGCGATGATGAGAATGAACCCGGTGACAAGGGTGAAGGCCAGGACGGTCACGACGTCAAATCTCGCCGCCGCTTCCGCCGCGGCCGATCCCATTCCGGGGAAGGCGAAGATGGTTTCGGTGAAGACCACGCCTCCCAGCAGGTATGCCACCGTTATTCCGCTATATGTCGTGACCGGGATCATGGCGTTCGGCCGGGCATGCTTGTTGACGATGTCCTTTTCCGGAACACCCTTGGCCCGCGCCGTGGTGATATATTCCTGGCGGAGGGTCTCCAGCATCGAAGACCGGGTGATGCGCAGGAACACCGCCCACGAGGTGTAGGACAGCGTGACCACCGGAAGAATCAGATGGCGGATGCCGTCCCACCAGATATCAAAGCGAAGGTTAAGGATCGCATCCAGTGTGACCAGCCCGGTGTATTCATGATAGTCGGACAGATGCACCCAGGTGGAAATCCGTTCAATGGGAAACCAGCCGAGATTGCCGTAAAAAATCATCAGGATGATTATTCCGAAAACAAATACCGGGAAGGAATACCCCAGAATGCTGAAAACACGCATGGCTTGATCGATGGGCTTATTGTGGTTGACCGCGGAGGTGACCCCCATCCAGATCCCGATCACGATGATCGGTATGATGGCATAGATCGTCAACTCCAGCGTGGCCGGAAACCGCAGGCTCAACAGTTCCGCCACGGGCCGGCTGGCTGAACGCGAAAAACCGAAATTACCGCGCAGAATCCCCCCTTCCACCACACCCGTCTCCGTATCCTGCTTGCCCCACAACCAGCGCCAATATTGGATATAAATCGGATCGTTCAGCCCGTATTTCTTGACGATGCCTTCCAGGACGGCCCGGTTCTTGGGGATATCCCGAACGTACAGCGCCGAACGCTGTTCGGTGCCCATCATCTGCAGCATTAGAAAAATCATGATCGACATGCCGATCAGGGTTATCGGCATGATGAGCAGTCGTCGGATGATATAGCTGATCACGGGCGGTCCTTCCTGTTTTCATGTTACCCTCCCCCGCCGCTGGCGGCGGGGGAGGGTAGGTTCCAGTTGCGCCTTTCCGGTTCAGTTCTTCGACATCGGGTAGTAATAGAAGAGCGAGTAGAGCGGGTTGGTGTAGTAACCGTTCACCCAGCGCTGGAAGTAGTAGCGCGGCCGCATCTGCGAAAGCAGGACCGTCGGGACCTGGTCGTAGAAGAGCTGGTTGAACTCTTTGTAGATCGCCGCCCGCTTGACCGGATCGCTTTCGTGCACGCCGTCCATCACCAGTTTCTCGAACTGATCTTTGAGTTCCTTCGGGAAGTTCTGGTTTATTCCGTAGGCACCCAATGTATAAGTATAGGTCCAGTTGTGCGGATCGGGGATGTCTTCGCCCCATCCGATGATGAACATCGGCAGCTTGCTGGTGAAGAGTTGATCGAGATAGTTGGCCCACTCGATCCCCGCGGTTTCGATGACGAATTTCGGATTAATCTCGGCGATGTTATTCTGCCAGATCTGGGCGATCGTCTGGCGGGCCGTGTTGCCGGTGTTGTAGCTGATCGTCATCCGGAACCCGGTATCCCACAGGCTCGCCCCGCTTTCGGATTTCCAGGTCGAGGCTTTGAATTCCTCTTCGCACTTTGCCTTGTCGTAGGAGTAGTGCGCGCCCTTGGGATCGTCACCGATCTCGCCATGCAGCATCACGTTGAAGGCTTGCTGTCCTTCACCCATCTGTACGTCGGAGATGTAGGTCTCCCAGTCGAAGCAGTAGGCAAAGGCCTTCCGCACGTGGACGTCCGAGAAGAAATCGGGCGGGATGCCGTTGCCGTCCAGTTTCCCGGAACCGATGGAAGTATTGCCGCCCTCGGTGTTGATATTGAACACGAAGTAGGCGTCGGTCCGTCCGGAGAAGGGCTGTTTGACGTAACGCACGGCGGGCAGTTCGGCTTTATCGATGGTGCATACGCCGTTTTCATCGCAGGTGGCTCCAGCCAGGGTATCCAGCTGGGTCCAATCCTGCGGGGAGCCGACGATGATCGCATCGGCGTCACCGGCTTTAAAGGCCGCGAAGCGGCTGCTGAATTCGTCGATGTATTTCAGGATGAGAGTCTTGATCTTCGGGGCTCCCGTCGGGCCGCCGGCCCACAGGGGTTCCTTTACCCAGTAGTCTTCATTGGCCACCAGGATGATTTCGTTGTCTCCCCATTCCTTTAGCTTGAAGGGGCCGGTCCCGTTCTCTTCCTTGCCGATTTGCTTGGCGTTCTGCTCGTCGGATGTGGGGGCATAGAAATTCTGCCATGTGCCGCAGTCGCCATCCCATCCGCCGGCAGCCGAGGTCCAGGCCTTCTGTTGAATGCCGCCCCAGTATCCCGCGAGCGTTACGAGGAAGGGACCCCAGGGCTGTGCAAGCTTCACGGTGAGCGTCCCGGCGGCGTCATCGCCCACAATCGCTGAGGTAACTTTTTCACACAGGGCTTTAAGCGCGGCAGGATCTTCGGCCTTCAATCCATCGCGGCTGTCAAGCAGGCCCTTGCTGCCGTCGGGATCTAGCTGGTCGGTAATCTCGTTGTTGGTTGTGCTGCCAAGGACCGGTTCCGCCATCAGCCATTGCGGTGAGTTGCTGTTGCCGGAAAGGATCCCGCGCTGGAAGGAATAGGCCACATCGGAGGGCTTCATTTCATCGCCGTTGTGGAACTTCACACCCGAGCGGATTTTGAATGTGTAGGTCAATCCGTCGGCCGAGATCCCGCCGTTCTTCACGCTCGGGACTTCTGTGGCCAGCATGGGCACCAGTTCGGAAGCCTTTTCCCGGTTATAGAAGAGGAGGTTGTCGTATACCTGTTGAAACACCTCGCCGCTGGCGGAGTCATAGGCCAAGGCGACGTCGAGGGTGTCCACGCCGCCGAATTCGAGGGTGGTGAAGGTGGTCGGATCCGCGGATTTAAATCCCGCAGCGAAGTCCACATTCTTGGGACCGCACGCGGATAGAACCAGGATGGCGACGGTCACCGTCGTGATAAGGGTCGCTAGGGTTCTCTTGCGCATCATGTTCTTTCCTCCTTTGAGATTGTCCGGAAAGACAACGAGCTTGCTCGGACGCGAATGCGGTTGCTACAATCCCTTCGGCCACCTCCTTTCCAAGGCGTCCTTCCTCTCCCAACGACGTAATGGGAATCTCTTCTCCCGTGCTAACTTCCGCCTGTTTTCAAGAACCGTTCCGCGAAATGGCACGCCACCCAGTGCCCGGCATGCGCTTCGCGCCAATCGGGGATCTTGTCGGTGCAAACTCGCTCGGCGTACATGCAGCGCGTGTGGAATACGCACCCCGAAGGCGGATTAGCCGGACTGGGGACGTCGCCGGTCAGGATGATCCGCTTGCGTTGTTCCTCCAGGACCGGGTCCGGAATGGGGATGGCCGACAGCAGCGCCTGGGTGTACGGGTGCAGGGGATCGACGTATACCTCGATCTGGTCAGCCAGTTCCATCAATTTCCCCAGGTACATCACCGCCACGCGGTTGGAAATGTGGCGGACCATGCTCAGGTCGTGGGCGATGAACAGGTACGTCAGGCCCATTTTCTTTTGAATGTCTTCGAGGAGGTTGACCACCTGCGCCTGGATCGAGACGTCCAACGCGGAGATCGGCTCGTCGCATACTATGAAGGATGGATCGAGCGCGAGGGCCCGGGCGATGCCCACCCGCTGCCGCTGCCCGCCGGAAAACTCGTGGGGATAGCGGCCGGCATACAAAGGGTTGAGGCCCACCACCTGCAGCAGGTAGGCGACCCGCTCGGATTTTTCTTTGCCCTTATAGGTTTGATGCACTTCCAGCGGCTCGGCTACGATTTCGCCGATCGTCATCCTCGGATTCAGCGAGGCATACGGGTCCTGAAAGATCATTTGCATCTTGCGGCGCCGCTGGCGGAGGGCTTTTCCGTGAATCTTGGAGAGGTCCTCTCCGTCAAGCCAGACGGACCCGGCTGTCGGCCGGTACAATTGCAGGATGGTCCGCCCGACAGTGGATTTTCCGCAACCGCTTTCGCCCACCAGCCCGAGCGTTTCGCCGCGGATTACATCGAACGAGATTCCATCGACGGCTTTGATCTCTCCCACCTGGCGGTGGAAGACGCCGCGGAAGACGGGAAAATGCTTTTTTAGGTTTTCAACCCTCAAAAGGATATCGGAGGAAGGGGTTGCTTCGACGGTGGCGGGCATGCTTATCCTCGCGGCTTTCCGAGATCGATATCCCACCAGCAAGCCGACGTATGGCCGTTGTTTACCGAAGCGAGCGGTGGATTTTCCACTTTACAGTGATCAAATGCATACGGGCAGCGCGGGACAAAGGGGCAGCCGACCGGCGGCTGGCACATGTCCGGCGGAAGCCCTTTGATGTTGACCAGCCTTCCCGCCCGCTTCTCATCCAGCCGGGGCAGGGAACCGAGCAGCCCGCGCGTATATGGGTGCTGGGGATTGGCGTACAGTTCCTTCACGGTCGCATGTTCGACGATGAACCCGGCGTACATCACCACCACGCGCTGGGCGATCCCGGCGATCACCCCGAGGTCGTGGGTGATCCAGATGATTGACATCCGAAATTCATCGCGCAGCTTCTTAACCAGTTCAACGAATTGCGCCTGGATCGTGACGTCGAGCGCGGTGGTCGGCTCATCGGCGATAAGCAAATCGGGGGAGCAGGCCAGCGCCATCGCAATCATTACCCGTTGGCGCATCCCGCCCGAGAATTGGTGGGGGTAATCCGCCAGCCGTTTTTCGGGGGAGGGGATTCCGACATGGGTCAGGAGCTCCACCACCCGGGTGCGGGCTTGCGCGGCGGACATGCCCCGGTGAATCAGCAGCGGTTCGGCTACTTGTTTTTCGATTGTGATGACGGGATTGAGGGACGTCATCGGGTCCTGGAAGACCATCCCGATCTGCGATCCGCGAATCCGGCGGATTTCCTCCGGCCCCATCCTGAGAAGATCCTGGCCATGGAAGATGGCTTTTCCCTGTTCGATCCGGCCCGGCGGCATGGGGATAAGCCGCAGGACGGAATGCATGGAAACGCTTTTTCCACAGCCGCTCTCGCCGACGATGCCAAGGGTCTCGCCCTCATCCACATGGAAACTCACGCCGTTGACGGCGTGGACCGTTTCCGTTTCGGTATAGAATTTTGTCACCAGGTCTTTTACGGCGAGGACTTCGGGCATGGAATGTTATCCGCCAGTCTGAGGGGTTGAGGAAGTGTTCTTGCCGAGGCCGAACATACCGGTAGATTTTAGCATAATGTCGGAATTTGTGAGGAACGCAAGGCCACCTTGAAGTGTTATATAAAAGCCGGTTTTTGGGATAATACCTGCATTTCATACTGCCATACTGTTTTCAGCCATGTTTGGCGAAAATGGTATTCTGACAATCGTATCCAAATTGGCAGTGAAAGACGATTGACAGTCATTCGTCATTCCCGCGTGGGCTTGGCGGGAATCCAGGCCAAACGCTCCAGGAAATACTCCGGAAATTCCTGGACGCCCGCTGTAAGCATGCGGGCTTGATGAGCATAAAATTCCTGGATGCCGGCTGAGAACACGCCGGCATGACGATCGCTTGACCCGCGTTGCGTTTTTTATCCGGGAACCGGCGTCCACGCCGCCCGGTCGTAATACCCCCCCAGGTCGCCCATCAGGCGCGGTGTGAAGTCCGGACCGGTTGCGGAGTATAACGAGCCGCTTTCCAGCACTATGAGCAAGGTATCCCCGGAGAGCGGATCCCAAAGCATCGCGCTGACGCTTCCTTCTAATAGGGTCTTCCACTCCCCGCCGCGGATTTGGAGCACGACCCGGCTGCGGTGGTTTTCCAATACCACCCAGGCCTGTGCGCCGTTTTTGGAAACCGCCGGCCGGTAGGAGGATCCGATGACAGGCGGATCGAAGCGGACATTCCCGTCGGCCGAAAACAGCGCGTCCGGGTACGCATAGAACAAACCGCTTTCCGGAAGCCAGAAAAGGTCCAAGGCGGGCTTTTCCAACAACCGGGTGGGAGCCATGGAGGGCGGGGCCATCCGATACACGCCCTGCTCGAGACCGCACCCGCAATCCGCATCGACTGAAATCAGTAGTGCCCTGTTGGCGGGTGAAAAGGCCGGCCTTTGGGAGAGGCAAAAATCCGCGATGGGCGTCTCTTCTCCGGTGAGAAGATCCACCGCCCGCAGATTTTGCGCGATGCACTTGTCGCTGCTGTCAAAAACCAGGTAATGGGTATTGTCCTGCCAGCCGGTGAAATTTTGATAAGTCCCTTTGAGTTTCGTTTGCGGGAGGAGCTGGTTGTCGGAGGCCCGCGCCGCCCAGAAGCCCGCCATGGGTTGGAAGGTGATGTAGGTCGCCCCGAACGGAGGGAGCCACTCCACCCCGAAGAAGAGCAGGTGGCTGCCGTCCGGAGACCAGATCGGGCTGACCGCCTGGGAGGGATCCTGCTCGAGGTGCCGGACCTTTTCCCAATCCAAGTCGACGGTGTACATGTCCGCTGTCGTACCGTTCCCCATGCCGGTGTAGGCAAGTATCGCGCCGCTGCCGGACTGCCAGGCCAGGTTTGGGAATCCGGTGATCGCGTAATAGGCAAAGGCTTTGGGCGACATCGAATTCAGCCGCAATTCCCTGCGGGTAATATCAATCAACCGGGTCGTGCTTGCCTTCCGGCCGCTCGGAACATCCAATATCACCAGATCGACTCCCGTCTCCCCGATCACCGTGGCCGCGATCCGGTCGCCGCGCGGTGAAATCACGTCCGGCAGGTTCACGCCGGGATTTCCGGCTCCCTGTTCGGCGATCCGGGTGGGGAAACTGCCGTCCGGATTGGCGATCCAGATCCCGTGTTCGCCTTCAAAAACCGCATACGGCCCGGCCGGGTTCAATCCGGTGGGCGCCACTGTGGTCACCGGCTGGGATTCGGTTAGCGCCGGCTCGGTGCCCGGGTTTGGGCTGGAAAAAGACTCGTCGGTTGGCAAGAGAGGGGATGCGCTTTTCGAAAGATCGGTCACGGGGGCGGCCGTGCTTGTCGCACTCGTGGCGGAATTCCCGCCACAGGAGGATCCGAGCAGCGCGAAGAAAAACAGCGTGAGATAAATCCGGGAGGCGCGCATTTTTGCGGGGAGATCGTTTCTATAAGATGCCGGGGGATTATAGCATGAGGGATTTTTAGACCCATTGTCTTTTCGCAACACCAAATAACATCGCCCCAAAAACCAGGTTATTGGGAAGCCATCCCATCTTAACTCCCCCCTTTCGC
>JBAVFZ010000242.1:0-7013 GCA_049684495.1 Anaerolineales bacterium
ATTTCGTCCACGTCCGTCCATCATATTTTACGGCACCGCCGGAGAAAGGACCAACCCAAATTTCGTTATGGGTTGTCCAGGCCATGGAGGAAACGCCATTTTCTTTTACATCGTTTATGGAGGTGTAATTGTTCCATGAGGTTTTATCAAAAAAAGATAATCCTTTGCTCGTTCCTATCCAAATGGCGCCATTTTCAACCGGTATGATTTCATTCACCCAATTCCCGGCCAGCCCATCTTCGGTGGTGTATTTCGTCCAACTATCCTTATCATAGGAAGCAATCCCGCCATCTCCCCCCACCCATAGCAACCCATCCGAACCGACCGAAACGGTATGCAATTCTCCAATACCACTGACATCATATGATTGCCAAGCGTTCTCTTGGAAACTAAACAATCCGTTAATTCTGGAAACCACCCAGATCTCACCGCTCTCTTCAACGAAAATGGAATCGATGGTTCCTCCCGGATACGATTCATTCATTTCATTGGAAAGCCATTCCTTCGTGCCGATATTAAAAATCGAGAGGCCGTCCGTGGTTCCGATCAGCAATTGATCATCCGGTGTTCTCGCGATCACATTGGAAAAAACATAATAGGACGGAAGATTTTCCTGGGGATAACTGATCCAATGGGTTCCGTCGAATTGCATCAAATCGTTGAACGCCGAGAGCACCCAGACCGACCCATCGTCGGTTGCCAGGGCGTCGGCGTACCAGTTCTGGACAGGATCTTCGGTCCGAAAATTTTTCCACTCCCCACCTTCGAATTTGGATAAACCGCTTTCGGGCGACCCCGCCCATACCTCTCCCGTTGGAGAGATGGCGATGGAAACAATATAATTGGAGAGCAGACCGTCTTCCGTCGTATACTTTGTGGTTTCCCCGTCGGCATATCTCCAAATCCCTGCCATCTCGGTTCCCACCCAAACAGCTCCATCCGGACCGATCTCAACAGATTTAAAATTGCCGGAAAGCAGATGGGACATCGTTCCTTGCGCATTATTTACCAATCCGTCGTTGGTTGCGAGCCACACGGTCCCATCGGGGGAAACGGCAATATCTTTCACTTCCTTATCGGTATCGAATTCCTTCCATTCCGCGCCGTCAAAATGCCATGCCCCGGCATCGGTGCCGAACCACATGGTTTTATCGGTTCCCATGATAATCGAATTGATTTGGGAAAAAATGCTACCCGTTTCCTTCATGGTTTCCCATTGACTGCCGTCAAATTTTGCAATGCCGCCATTGTCGGTTCCAAACCAAATATTTCCGTCGGGAGTTGCCGCAATCGCCGAGACCCAATTGCTATCGAGCGCTCCCACCTTCTCGTATGTAGTCCAGGTAGACCCGTCGAACGAGGATATCCCGCGGGAAATAGTGCCGAACCATGCGGTTCCCGCCGATGTTACCGCGACGGAAATCAGCCGGTTGGACACCAAGCCGTCCATGGTCGTGTATTTCTTGTATGCGCCATCCGCGCCCCATACCACCACTCCGCCTTCGCCCACGGCCCAAACATTACCCTCGCCGTCCAGCGCCAGTTGATCGACTTCATTTCCATTAGTGTATGAACTCCAAAAGAAATCCGGCGCGGGGGTATTGACCGGAGTTTCGCTTGGCAGTGGCGTCACGGGTAGCGCGGTATTGACAATATCCGAAGGCGCAGCCTGGTTTTTACCGCACCCTGTACATAACAATAGGGCGGTTATTAAAAAAAATATTTTCCCATATCTGCCATTTTTTCGCATAGTTGCCTCCGGCTGTGACGGGCTTTCCCGGTAGCTACTTAGGCAAGCTACATATCCTCATACCCGATTCAACCGTAGGCAGATCTCTCACCGGGTTGACCACGAATAGCATCGATCATTTTACATGAAAGGGGGGCGATATTCATCAGTTACTTGCGGGCAAAGCCGACCGCCCATCGGTTGGGGGAGAAGCCGTCAGCCGCGCTCGGGTTCCATCCAATATTCGGCGCCATCCCCCTCGGCCATCCAGCCTGAGCCGCCGGGTATGCCCGCCGCTTCCACCTTCCAGAAGACGAGGCCGTCGGCGCAGACCGGGCCCTCGCGGACCGTGACAACGCTCCCGGGTTGGATCTGGGCAAGCAAATTATCACCCAGTTTCGGTTCGGAGCGCACGCGGTTGGGCGGGTCGGCCACCATGCCCGCAACGCGCGCCTGCCTCCCCGCGGCAAGGCGGGTCCAGCCGGTGGCGCAGGTGAAGACGAACGGTTCGACGATGACCCTACCTAGGTAATCCGGCGCCTCCGGAGGCAGGAAGCGATAATAATTATTTACCCCCGGGCCCAGTACTTGCCTGCCGCTGCCGTCCGGATTGGCGATCGCCAGGACGTTCATGGAATCGGCCGGCTTTTCCACCGCGAGGAACAGAATTCTCCCGTCGGGAGTCCAGAGGGGATTTGTGCCCGACCAAAAACCTTCTTCTCCGGTGATCCGGGTCATCCCGCTCCCATCCGAATTGACTACGAAAACCTGGGTAGGACTCCAACTTTCCGAATCGGCGGGACGTCCGTATACGGCAAAGGCGATCTTCGAACCGTCCGGCGACCAGCTGAAACCATATCGCTGCCCGATCGCATTAAAGGCGGCACCCGTCAGGATTGTATCTTTTCCGAGCCGCAGCGCGGCCGGGTCGAACAAATCGGCGTATCCGCTGCCGTCGGACTTGACGATGACGATATGATCCGCATTGGAAAACCGGCTGGAGGCTTTCGTCGCTTCGAACGCCAGAAGATCCCCTCCGGGCGACCATTGGACGGAATCGAAATGGATCCCGAGCGACTCCGGCAGCCGGATTTTGCGCGGCGTGGAGCTGAATCCGGTCACCTGCCCGGCAGCGTTCATCAGAATATCGTTCAGGCACAAACTCTCGTCTCCGCATGCGCGCATCAGCCGGGTGCCGTCGGGCGAGAAGTGCTGCGACCAGGCATGGATTCCGAGCCCGACGCCGGTGTAGATCGTGGCGGCAATCAAGTCATCCGTGATCCGGTAGAGCTCCACCCGGCCCGTGTCCTTTGTCTCCCTGTGAAACCCGATGAAGGCTTCGCCGGATGGATGCCAGGCCAGCTCCGGGATGAACGAACGAATGGGCCGGATTTGCCCCGCCTCCAGATCCACGGCGTAAGTCTGGGCATCCAACGGAGGGTCGAGGGTATATACCACCCGCCTCCCGTCCGGCGAGAGCGACCAACCGGAGATCGAATCCAATCCGCGCAGGAACGGGGAGGTTTGTCCCGTGGCAAGATCGTAAACGGATATTTCGCGCGCGGAGCCGAATAGCAGATATCCGCCGGGCTCGGGCGTGGCGGTGGCGGCCAGGGTGGCGGTCCCGGTCGGCTCAGGTTGGGATGCGGCCACGGGAGTGCCGGTGGGCGGCGCCGCCGTTTCCGCGGGGACGGATGCGGTTCCCGCCTGACAAGCGGTGATCGCAAAAGCTGCGAGAAGGATCGAAAAGCCACGGAGGTATCTCATATATGGAAGTTTCTCCTGCGCCAGATATACAAAAGGGGATACCAAATCCGAATCGCCTTTTTTGGGTTTCGATAAGGCGGACCGGCATGTAACCAACCGCTTCGCAAACCCGGATGTACATTCATCAAGCCGGGGAGCGAAGCTTATCCCGGCGGTCATTCGGAGCAATCTCCTTTTCCCATTGAAAACCGCGGAGCGCTTCGCCTGCTCCGGTTGGGGCAAACCGGGATCGCTTCGCTCCTCGCGATGACCTCTACTGCGTTCCTCAACGGCCCGTTACGGGAAATGCACCCCCGTCAGTTCTTCCGATACCTTCCAAAGCCGGGCCGCTACGGCCACATCATGCGATCCATCGCTTGACCGCACCTTGGCGGGATATCCCATTACCTCCTGCCAGCCGCCGGGACCGTAATAATCGCCTCCGCGCACATCCGGCGCGGCGGCGGCGTACAGCGCCGGCAGCGCGCCCATTTCCGGCGCCTGGGCAAGGATGGGATTCAGCCTCCGGACCACCCCCCAATGCACCTGCAGATTGGTCGCCGTCCAGCCGGGATGGGCGGCCGCGGCGATGGCATCCACGCCCGCGGCCTCAAACCGCTTTTGCAGCTCATACGTGAAGAGCAGATTGGCGAGTTTGCTCCGGGCATACGCTCCCTGGGGATCGTAATTCTTTTCCCATTGAAGATTATTAAAATCGATTTTTCCAAAACGATGGCCCACGCTGCTGACCGTAACCACCCGCGCCTTGGGGGCATGGATAATGCGGTCCAGCAACCGGACGGTCAGCGCAAAATGCCCCAGGTGATTGGTGCCGAACTGCGATTCAAAACCGTCGGCCGTCTTACCGAACGGGGGCGCCATGATGCCCGCATTGTTGATCAGAATATCCAGCCGGTCATAGCGGCCGGTGAAGCCGTCGGCAAAGCGGCGGACCGAAGCCAGGTTGGCCAGATCCAACGGAATAAGTTCAACCTTTGCGGCCGGCAGCTCTTGCCGTATCCGCTGATCGGCCGCGCTCCCTTTTTCCTTGTCGCGGCAGGCGAGGATGACCCTGGCATCCTTGCGGGCCAGCGCGCGCGCCATTTCGTAACCGATCCCGCTGTTGGCTCCGGTCACAACGGCGATTCTTCCGGTCAGTCCGGGTATATTTTCGGCCGTCCATTGGATTGCCATGACCGCCTCTATCCGTTGTTATTTACGATTTCCACGATCAACGAACCTTCATTGTCGAACAATCCCTCGTCATGATCGTTCATCCGCAGGTACAAATCCCCTTTCTCGCGCGGATAGAATTGAAGGAAATTTCCTATCTCGAATATGGAGCGGCCGATTTTACCCACCAGGGTGCCGTTGAAAACTCCCGGCATGGGTTCATCGCAAAGGTTAGGCTCGTAGTTTTCAACGCATTTGTATTTTGCGATCAGGTCCCCCCGTCCGTCATACCAGTTCCCCCTTCCGATTCCGCCGGTCCATTTCCCGGATACATACCGGACGGTGACCGTATCATCCGGCGAAACGCCCACTTTGCTGTTTTGCCAGCCCTGATTGGCAAAGACCTCCATTTTTACAGCCGTAGACCGCTCCGGTGATACCACCCGGGTTACCTCAATTATCTGGGTAACAGGAACCGTTTGCACGATGGATACTTTCTGCGTCACCAATAGTACCTGGGTAACGGGAACCGGCTGCGCCATCGAGCCGGCGCCCGAATAGGAAACCCTCAAGCTGCAGGCAAGGACCATACCCAATAAGAGGATTTCCAATAATGCCAAACGGGGAAAACCCGGAAATGGTTTCATCACGGATGATTATCCTTCGCCTTTCCGTCCCCCGGATGCCCGCCGGTTACGGCTCGTTCCCCATGGCCAGGATGGCAGGATTACCTTCATTATACTTTTGCGCTCACGAAACAAGGTTCAGCGTTCTCAATCAGAACCGATCGATCCGCCTTTTCAGCTTATTCTTTGGCGGTGATAGTTGTGTTACCGGAATGTGACAATCCTGACACATTATGTTTTAGCCAAAGCGGGAAATGGAATAATCGATGGAATCCGAGGGATTATTCAAACGGGTGATACTACGGGAATTTTAGCGAGCACAAAGATAATGTCCGTCCGGCGGAAAGCAGCTCCGGCGCTTGGCTGCCTCGGCGAAAAAGTCCGCTCCCACGCCTTTTTCGGAAATGCGTTCCGCGCGCGCCGTGCACGCCGGCTCAAGGACACGCACCTTCCACGATGCGCAGGTCGTCGTTGTAAATCACCCCCTGGGATAAGGACGGAGGCGCATACAATCCAAAGTGCGCTTGCGTCAACTCCCCCTGCCCGCGGCGGACGTCCGCGCTCGATACCAGCTCGTCATCCTGCCATACCTTCGCGTATCCCGAATCCTTGTCAAAATGCAGGCAGATGCCCAGCTTCACCCACTCGCCCATCGGGAACCGGCGGGTCGTGGTTTGAAACGTGCGGAGTCCCTGCCCGTTATAGGGAACGTGCATCAACTGCACAAATCCATCATCGCTGATATTCACCAGCACCGCGTCCCACGTGTCGGCCCGCGTATAATCCAGCGTCGCCAAACTCAACCATTCCCCGCGCGCCAGTTCCACCTTTGCCCAAATCCAAAGCTCGATATACGCCGGCGTCCGAAAAGCTCCTTGCGGCTGTTTGTACAGCTGAATGGTCGGATAGGCGCGGTGATTCCGGTCCTGCAGCAACGCGCCCGGCGGATTGGCGGCATAAATCCAGCCCTTGTGGGAGAAACGGCCCGAATGCGCTTTTTCTTCCGTCAGTTCATGCGAAGCGGTGCCCAAATGATTTTGCGGAACAATGTAAAATCCCTTGAAATCATCGATGGATTCAAAACTTGTTTGGTAAGTCCTTGATGGTTGTGCCGCCGGAGATGCCGGGGCGGAACCGCAAGCCGATGCCGTTCCCCACAGCAACACTATAATCATGTAAAGAAGGATATGCCGTTTGGCACAATAACGGCGCCGCAGCCTGCGAGCAAGCATGGTCATCGAGTTGCCACCCCGTGAAAATAAAGTGCAAAATTTTACGGCGAATGGAATGGCGGGCGGCTTCAGCCGCGCAGCGCCCCGGTTGCATCCAACATTTTAACCGAAACGGAATAGCGGATATTCATCCGTTTCCGACACCCTCCCTGGCCGATCCATTCGGCCCGCCGGCGGTGGCTTTAGAATGTTGCACCTGGAAGGTGCGCTCCTGCCGATTCATATCGAACAACCGAATTGCGCGCTCGCCACATCCCCTCCTGCCTTTTTCATGGCGGGATGGGGACTCTGTCCCGGTGCATGGTTCCGGCGATCTCCTTCCAGGTGGGGACGATGGGGACGATCGGGCGGCCGTGCCCGTGGGTGGTCACCTGCGCCACCCGGAAATCCTTCAGATACGGCGGGTCGTGGCGGTTATCGTCGGTGTGTCATTTTTCATTTCTTTCCGGGGGCATGATCGACCTCCTCCTCATCCCACTCCCCCGCCCCTCTCCCTTCTCCCAGTAT
>JBAVFZ010000243.1:0-8578 GCA_049684495.1 Anaerolineales bacterium
TCCCGCTACCGTGTGACCATCGCCCCGGAAGGGCATGAAGCCACCGCGTTGGCCGTCGGGGCGGATAAAGTCCTCTACATCGCCATCGGGAATCAGATTTATTACGCACAGACACGCACTCCGTAAATACCATCCAGCGGGTCGAGTTGAGCCCTGCCCCGGCTCCGCCTTGGCGGGGCCTGTGTAGGCTTGGCGGTTTTTACAGGGCACATCGAGACTGCCGTCAACCCTTAGGGTTCCAAAAGGTTCCCCCGACCCTTAGGGTTCCGAAAGGTTCCCCCAACCTTCGGGTTCCGATAGGTTCCCCCAACCCTTAGGGTTGGTAAAAGTTCCCCAATTAAAGGAATTGGTGGAGAGGTTTCGCCCGCCCCGGCGGGCCGGGGATACGGCCGCCAAGGATCGGCGGCCTGCTCGACCGGCTCTCTCATTCTCCGGGATTTTCCGGATGACGAAAGCAGGGTAGAATTCGCGCTGGAGGGAACGCCCCGAACATGAGTCGCTGGCCCGGAAAGTACGTCATCGGCCTGACCGGCAATATTGCCACCGGCAAAAGCGTGGTGCGCAAGATGCTCGAACACCTCGGCGCCTTCGGCATCGACGCCGACGAGGTGGCGCACCGGGCCATGTCGCGCGGCGGACCGGCCTACGAGGGCGTCATCCGGCTGTTCGGCGAATGGATCCTCGATTCCGGCGGAGAGATCAACCGCAAAGCGCTGGGACGGCTTGCCTTTGCGGACGCCAAACTCCTCGACCAGCTGGAAGAGATCATGCACCCGCTGGTCATCCAGGCGGTGGACCTCCTGATCCCCCGCTCGCACTCGCCGGTGGTTGTATTGGAAGCCATCAAGCTGTTCGAATCCGGCTTGGCGGATTCCTGCGACACGGTTTGGGTGGTAGATTCCACGCCGGATATTCAGATCGACCGTCTGGTGCGCAAACGCGGCCTGAGCGAACCGACCGCGCGGCAGCGGATCGCCGCCCAGCCCGCCCAGAAGGAAAAACTGGCCCGGGCCAAGGTCGTCATCCAGAATTCCAAATCCTTCGAAGACACCTGGAACCAGGTGCAGGCCGCCTGGGCCGCCGGCGCGCAGCCCTCGGAAGCGCTTCCCGAGGCACCGATGGTGCGCGGAGAGCTCGCCATCCGCCGCGGCCGTCCTTCGGATGCCGACCTGATCGCATCCTTCCTCAATAAAACCCGCAAACCCGCCACCCCCCTCACCCGGGCGGACATCATGGCGGCCTTCGGACAAAAGGCGTATTTCCTCCTGGAACAGGAAGGAAAAATGGTCGGCGCCATCGGCTGGCAGGTGGATAACCTCGTGACCCGCGCCGATGAAATCGTCCTTGCTCCGGAAGCGCCGGTGGACCAATCCCTTCAAATGCTGATCACGGCGATGGAGACGGCTTCCGCCGACCTGCAAAGCGAGGCGGCGGTAATCTATTCGGAACCGGCTCTGGCCAAAGCCGGGGCTTGGAAGGCCGCCGGTTACGCCGCCAGCAAGATCAGCGACCTGGGCGTCAAAGCCTGGGAGGAGGCCGCGCAGGAATCCAAAGTACCCGGCACCTCGTTGCTGTTCAAACGCTTGCGGGCCGACCGCGTTCTGCGGCCGATCTAAAACCGACCATGGACCATGGACGATTGACCATGGTCATTAATGGTATATGTTCGCTTCTCCGCAATAGAGTGTTCCTAGAAGTGGGAAATACTCGCACCGCGCAGATCCGTTTCACGAACAATCGTCCATCGTCCAAGGCCAATCGTCGGGTTTTTCTTCCATCGCGCGTACAATACCAATATTAATAATCGGCCATCGTCCTTGGTCGATGGTCCACGTTCTGGTCTTTGGTAATTCTCAGGGTATTAGGATTGCCTGTTGTTTTCCAGCGAAACTGTCTTTTCCAGAATTAAATAGTTCGGTCCGCCGAAGCGCGTCAGCACCACCGCGCCCAAACCGAACGCTATCACCAACAGCACCAGGATCTGCCCGGCGAAGGGAATGTACCCCAGCGCGCTCGCGACCAGGGTGAGCATAGCGGTTCCAATCCCCGCCATGACCGCCGGGTGAACTTTGAGGCCGAGCATGCCGCTTACCGGCCTGCCGATCTCCAGCCCCATCGCGACCCAGCCGAGCAGCGCCGCAACCAGCACGACGATGCTTCCCAGAATGGCGATCGGTGAAAGGCAAACCGTCAGCGCCAGGAGCAGGAAAAACGCCATCGCGGCCATCAGGGTCAGCAGGCCGATCAGGAACGCGATCGCGGGCTTCACCATCATCGTGCGCGCCACCCGTTCCACCGGCGCGGGAAGAAACAACACGATCAATATGGCGACCGCCGAAAGCAGGAACAGCCGGAAGAGGATGATGCTGACTTCGTACCAAATATCCAACCCGCCGGTTTCCTGTTTCGAGGCCGCCCCCGCCGTCAAGGAAAGCGGCCACGAAAATCCTTCAAACGTTTGAACGAATCCGGCGAGCTTGGCCCCCGGGTCGAGCGCGGGCTCCGGGCCCATGCAGGCGATGGTCCCATTCATCGTCGCCGTCGGGCCGAAATGGGTGGACGCGTCCAGCGATGCGATATCGCCGTTGATGTTGCCCGCCGACTCCAACGATCCGCCGAGCAGGATGAGGTTGCCCTCGAAAGTAGCCCCCTGCTCGATCGTAATCGAACTCTCCACGGCGATCAGATCCCCCGAATAAGTCTGCCTGGCCGATACGGTGAATGACTCCCGGAAGAGAACCCCATTTGTCCCGGGCTGAAAAACCGCTCCGGTGAAGAGGAGCGGTCCCAAGATCCATACGATCCGGAATCCGCTGCGAAGCGACGTCATGGCTTCTTTCCCCTCGCGTTCGTCCGAACAACCAGCAGCAGCCAGAGGATCCCGATCAGGCTGACGAAGAAAATCGCAAAGAGGTAGCAGGCGGGGGGAATGGACCGGGAAACGATGTTCAGGAAAGCGCCGAGTGCGCTGGACGTATCCATCCAATTTTCCAGCGCTCCGGCGGCGGCCGAGAGGTCGCGGGTGAACACACCCGCCAGGGAAAACCCCTGGGCCGAGGTTTGGACCGCCAGCGCCAGCGCCATGACCAGCGATCCGGCCGCACTGGCGGCCAGCATCGCCCATGCCGGGCGCGGGCTTGGAGTTCGGATGCGCTCGGCGGCCAGCGCCTTCCAGCGGGAAGTGAATCCATCCCGGGGGGATTTCGGCCCGGCGCTTTTCAGGCTTTGGTGCGCGGCTTCCCATGCTTCCGCAGTTGCCCGGCAATCCGCACAATCCTGCAAGTGAAGGCGAAGTTCGCGGGCGGATTCCGCCGGGAGGGTCTCCTCATCGAATATCCAGTCGCGGTACGGCAGATGTTTATCCATGGCCTCCTCCGGGTGAAGCGGGAGAGAGTTGGCGGGCGGGCCACCGCTCGGCCAGCGTATGCCGGGCCCGATGCAGACGGCTCTTGACGGCGCCCACCGAAACGCGAAGGGAGCGGGCGATTTCCTCATAAGACATATCGTGCCAGTAGCGCATGACGATCATCGCCCTTTCCTCATGTCCCAGCACCGCCAGGAGTTGTTGCACGGCTTCCTGCTCCTGTTTGCGGTGGGTCTGATCTTCCGGGTCGGGAGTTTCGTCGGGCGCGTCGTCCTCGGGGAGCAGGCTTTCGAGGGAAAGGAGGATCGGCCGCTTTCGGCGGAGGCGGTCGATGCAATAATGGGCCGCAATCGAAAGCATCCATGTGCCGAAAGACCGCTGGAAATCGTATTTGGAAAGGCCCTGGTAGGCACGCCAGAAGGATTCCTGCGCGGCGTCCTCGGCATCTTCCGAGTTCCCCAGCATCCGGTAGCATAGGTTAAATACCGGCTTCTGGAATGCGTCCACAACCCGTCCGAAGGCATCGACATCCCCCTTGCGAGCCGCGAGCAGCCACTCCTTCTGGATCTCGACCACGGTAGGTTTACCCTCGAAGGCCGCTCCGGTTCTTCCAACCGCCGTTTTCCCGGCAGATCCCAACGCGTAAGAGCTGATCATTGGGTTGACCTAAGGGAATATACGGTTGGAACCCCGGAGGGTTGCAGAATAAAAAGGCGCAGGGGTAAACCCTGCGCCATGGTTCTATATTCCTGCGGGAAATTACTCCTTCCCCGATTCTGACTCTTTCCCCGATTCTGATTCTTTCCCCGACTCCGATTCGGAGAGGTCCTTCATCGCGGTGTCCCAATCCAGGTCCGCATACTGGGCGGAGGTCACCCGGCGGACGCTCAGACCGATCCGGCGGCTTTCCACGTCGATCTTCACCACCCGCAGGGTCAGCGCCTGGCCCACCTGGACGACTTCTTTGGGGTGCTCCACCCGGTTTTCCGACAGCTCGGTGATATGGATCAGGCCTTCGATGTCGTCGAACCCTTCGATCCGCGCGAAGGCGCCGAATTTGGTCAGTTTGGTGATCGTGCCGCTCACCAGCTGGCCTTCGTGCAGTTTGCCGCTGGCGACCGTGAAGGGATCCTCCTCCATCGACTTCATGGAGAGGCTGATCCGCTTGCGTTCCCGGTCCATGCTGATGACTTTTACTTTCACCGTCTCGCCGACTTTCAGGACTTCCGACGGGTGGCTGATCCGCTTCCAGGTGATCTCGGACAGGTGAACCAGTCCGTCCGCGCCGCCGAGGTCGACAAAGGCGCCGAAGTTGGCCAGGCTGATCACATGCCCGGTGCGGACTTCGCCCTCTTGCAGTTCCTGCAGCAGCCGTTCCTTCTGGCTTTCGCGGGATTCCTTGGCAGCCGCCCGCTCGGAAAGGATCAGGCGGTTCCGGCTGCGGTCCACTTCGATCACTTTGACGCAGATCGGCTCGCCGACCATCCGGCTCCACTTCTGGTCGACGGTTTCGCCTTCACTGCGGTGACGGCGGGAGAGGCTGAATTGGGATGCCGGGACGAAGCCGCGGAGATTGCCGACCTTGACGATCAAACCACCTTTATTGAACCCATCCACGCGTCCTTGGTAGACCTCCTGGCTCGTGCGCAGATCTTCCGCCTGCTGCCAGTCGGTTTCCTCCTGGGCCCGCGCCAACGAGAGCACAACATTGCCGTTGTGATCCTCCGGGACGACGACGTAGACGTGGATTTCCTGCCCTTCCTTGAGCTTCTCGCGGGCATCCGCCGAAAGCCGTTCCAATTCCCTGGCCGGGATGATCCCTTCCGATTTGGTGCCGATGGAAACGAGAATTTCCGCCGGTGTCACCCGCGCGATGGTTCCCTTGCGAACCTCGCCTTTCTTGGGGACATCGGTTCCTTGCGTATCCTGCAAGAGCTCGTTCATGGGGGTGTCGTTGGCCTTGGGTTCAGCTTCGGCACCCTGGCTGGGAAGCGCACTGCGGTTTTGCATGAAGGTATCTTTCTCCGGTGGTTTAATGTAAGGCATTATAAAGGGAATTCCCAGGTTTTGGCAACCGCAGCCGGATACGGCCGGGATTCCGCTCCCGGAGCGGTATAATTTTCCCCAAGGACGACTATGCCAAACGTATATCCATTTCCCGCGATCGCCGGACAGGAGCGCATGAAACGCGCCCTGCTGCTGAATGCCGTCAATCCACGGATCGGCGGCGTATTAATCCGCGGCGAACGCGGCACCGCCAAATCCACCGCCGCCCGATCGCTGGCGGCGCTGCTCCCGGAAGTGCGGTCCGTCATCGGTTGCCGCTTCGGCTGCGATCCGGACCGGCCCACCTCCTGGTGCACGGAATGCCGCGAACGCATGGCCGGTGGGGAGCCCGTGCCGGTGGAAAGGCGCCGGACCGCGTTTGTGGACCTTCCCGTCTCGGCCACCGAAGACCGCGTGGTCGGCACGATGGATATCGAGCGCGCTATCCAAAAGGGCGAGCGCTGGTTTGAACCGGGCGTGCTCGCCGCCGCCAACCGCGGGCTGCTGTATATCGATGAAGTCAACCTGCTCGACGACCACGTCGTGGATATCCTGCTCGATTCAGCCGCCAGCGGTATGAACATCGTCGAGCGGGAAGGCATCTCGTTCGCCCATCCGGCCCGCTTCATTCTGGTCGGTACGATGAATCCCGAAGAGGGCGATCTGCGCCCGCAGCTTCTGGACCGGTTCGCGCTGTGCGTGGACGTGCGCGGGATCGTGGACCTGCGCGACCGGGTGGCGATCATGGAACGCAACTTGCGGTTCGAAGGCGATCCGGAGGGATTCCGCGCGGAGTGGCAAGCGCAGGAGATCGCTCTATCCGAGGAGATCGAACGCGCTCGGGAACTGGTCGATCACGTCGCGTATACCTCCCGCGACCTGCTGACCATCGCCGGATTGACCACCTCCCTTAAAGTCGACGGCCATCGCGCGGATCTGGTTATCCTGAAAGCGGCGCGGGCGCAGGCCGCGCTGGAAGGCCGTTCCGCACTCACCGACCACGATATTGCGCTGGCGGCCGAATTGGCGCTCCCCCACCGGCTCAAGCACGGCCCGCTGCAGCAGGTCGAAGCGAACCTTTTCAACCTCGACGAGCAGATCGAACAGATCCAATCCGATCTGGCGACGATGGAAGAGACGGCCTCCGCTCCTCCCCAGAACATCCCGGACGGCTCCGAAAAAAAAAAGATAGCCTGACCCCCCCTGAAGGCGAGGAGATCGATTCGGAAAATTCATCGGTCCCCCGATCCCCGGAACCTTCGGATTCCAAGGATGCGCCCTGGTGGGAAGGCGGCCAAAAAGCCAAAGTCGGCGCGCCCTTCACCGCCCGCAAGCTGGATACCCCGCTGGATAAGCTCGCCCGCCAAGCCAAAGGCCGGCGCTCGCGGACCCGGACCAAGGAGCACCGCGGCCGCTACGTGCAATCCCGTTCCACTCCCGGCAAAGCGGACGACCTCGCCTTCGACGCGACCCTGCGGGCCGCGGCTCCGTTTCAGACCCAGCGCCAGGAGGAACGCAAGCAGGTGGCCTTCGCCGTCCGCCGCTCGGATTTTCACAGCAAGGTCCGCGTCCGCAAAGCCGGCAACCTGATCCTTTTCGTGGTGGACGCATCCTGGTCGATGGCGGTGGCCGAACGGATGACGGCCACCAAAGGGGCGATCCTCTCGCTCCTGACCGACGCGTATCAGCGGCGGGACCGGGTCGGACTGGTGGTGTTCCAGAAGGACCGCGCTTCCCTGGTCCTGCCCCCGACCCACTCGACGAGCCTGGCGCGTAAAGCCCTGGCCGATATTCCGGTTGGCGGCAAGACGCCGCTATCCGCGGGTCTGGCGCTGGCGCTGAAAACCCTGCACACGGAAAAAATCACGCATCCGGAAATCATGCCGCTGATGATATTGCTCACCGACGGGGCGGGGAATGTCGCCATCGGAACCCAGCCGCCGCTGGCCGAGGCCTACCGGATTTCGGATGAAATCTGCAGGCAGAAGCTGCGCAGCGTCGTGGTGAATATGGAGCACGCCGCCTTCGATCAGGGCCTCGCCGGCGAGCTGGCGATTCATCTCGGCGCGCGATGCTATACCCTGCGCGACCTTCGCGCCGAATCCCTGTATCAAACGGTGCGGGGAGAATTGGCGCCATAGCCTCACCCCATCCCCCGCTCCACTCCTGTCCCAACCCCTTCACCCCGCCGTCGCCCCTCCTCCCTTCCCGTATCACGGGAAGGGAGGAGGGGCATTTGAATGATGCTAAGTAAAGATTGATTCGAAGGGGGAGGTAGGAAGGGATGGTATTATTTCGGGGACGGACATTTGGGAAAGGCGGGGATTTGCATCCCCCGTCAAAACCCATTATGCTTGTCCGTGCATCCCTTGGGGAAAATGCGCCGGCAAACGGTGCGCTGATTTTTTCACTGGAAAGGAGCAGCTATGGAGTACATAAAAACGAAATGGCTTTCGCACCCGTTGGCCCATCCCATCCTGTGGCTGGCACTGCCGCTGGCGCTCGGGCTGCTGATCAGCCTGCTGATTCCGCGCCCGGTCGTCGGAACGATCTACCTCCGCGACGCGATCTATTCGTATTCGGCCGGGGATATGATTTCACAGTTCCGGTACGCCTATGATCATCCCGAGATCCAGGCCGTCGTGGTGGTGATGGACAGCCCCGGCGGGACGGTGGCCGATACCGAAGCGCTCTACCTCGAAATGATCCGGCTCCGGGAAAAGAAGCCGGTCGTGGTTTCCATCGAGACGATGGCCGCCAGCGGCGCCTACTACCTGGCGGTCGGGGCCGACTACATCATCGCCAAACCCTCCTCGGAAGTGGGGAACGTGGGCGTGCGCACCGTCCTGCCCTCGGCCCCCTCCGTGTACGAGGACGACGTCTCGACCGGGCCGTACAAGTTCTACGGCGGCTCGCGGGATGAAACCCTGCGCCTGCTCGATCCGCTCAAGCAGAGTTTCTACCAGGCGGTGCGGCTGGGGCGCGGCGAGCGCCTTCGCACAACGCCGGAAAACATCCTCAGCGGCAAACTCTTCATAGGCAGCGAAGCGCTGCGCCTCGGGCTGATCGACGCGCTCGGCACCTACTCGGCGGCGCTCGAGAAGGCCGCCGCGCTGGCGCATGTCTGGAACTTCGAAACCAAGGACCTGCGGCCGCTGGCTCTGGGAG
>JBAVFZ010000244.1:0-3346 GCA_049684495.1 Anaerolineales bacterium
GCCCCGCTTTCTTCCTCTGCTTTATATGTAGAAAGCGGGGCTTGCTGCGTGGTTCTTGGAGGTTGCGGTCTTTGATACTGCGCGGTATTTCATTCTTTGCGATCTTCCGGGATCTCCTCACTCCTCACCGAGGATAGATGCAGACCCAAATCGCGCAGGCGGGAGATGATCCCATACAGCGCGGCCTGGTCCGCGACAACACCGGCGAGAACCGTTTCCTCGGGGTCGGAACGGCCGATGGCCAATCCACCGAACCATTCCGACCACTGCTTGTCGATCTGTCCTTTGATCCGGATTTCGACCTGTAACATATTACGCTTCCTGCCTGCGTCCTCGAAGGATTGCCCAAACAACCATTACTACAAACCCGGCGACGGTCAGCCACCCAAAGAGGTCGCCCACCAGGGAATAGACGGTAGGCACCCGGTGATTGGGCAGTTGCACCACAAGCACCCGTTCGTTGGCGCGCGTGGCGTCCATGGATCCGATGGTTCGGCCATACGGATCGAAGGCTTGTGAGATCCCCTGGCTCACAAGCCGGAAGATCGAGACGCCGTTTTCGATGCCCCGATAAGGCGCCATTTGCGAATGGGCCACGATTTCTTCCACGGTCGGTTCGAAGCTGGGAACCAGGAGAATGTCGACTCCTTTCCGGCTCACCTGCCGGACCACATACGGGAAATCGAGGTCGCAGCAGAGCACGCCGGCCAGCCGGCCGTACGGCGTGTCCACGGTCGGGATCTCGTAGTCGTACATGTTCATCGCCGTGCAGCCGTACTTGCGCTGGTTGATGACCACCTCGCCGCGCGGGTCGATGATCACAAGCCGGTTCTCTCCCTCGGGGCTCGGGCCGGGGACGAGCACGTTCAACCCGACGGCCAGGTAGATTCCCTTCCGGCGGGCGATGTCTTGCGCCCGCGCCAGCACGGCGTCCAAATCCTCGCGGTAGCCTTCGATCGCGACTTCGGGCCAGACCACAATCTGCGCCCCGGCGTCCGCTTCACGGACGGTCGCCTGCAGGTAGCGCTCGTACACCGGCGCCATCCGCGCCCGGAACGCTTCCGGATCGGTCTCGCTCAACGGCCAGAGCTCGGTGTCAAATGTTGTCCGGGTGTAATCGGTCTCGACAATCCCGTGGATCCGGACCGTCCCAGGCCGCGGAAGAACGTACGATAACCGGATTACGCCATACGCGAGAACAACCAGCACGGCGCCGGCAAACACCGCCGTACCCCGGCGGATTCGCTCCCAAGCCGCGCCTTCTTCCCAGATCCAGTTAATGGTCGAGGCGAACCAGGAAACGAGGAAGGTGACGCCCCACAATCCGGTGATGGACGCCAATTGGATGAAGTGGGGGCTGCCGAACTGGCCGTACGCCAACGAACCCATCGATCCCATTGGATTGGGCCACATGGTGAGGAATTCGAACGCCGCGTAGGCGAAGGGGAAGACCAGGGTGGCGGCGAATCCGCGGAAGCGGCCCGCCAGCACGCGGTCGAGCAGGAAGGGAATGGTGTACAGGAACCCGAACACGGATCCGATGATAATCCGGCCCGGAGTGGGGATCAGGGGCATGAAGTTCCACCAGGAAATGATGTTGGCCGCCACCAGGGCCAGGAGAATTTGGAGGTAGCCCGTACCCACCTTCCGGGTGCGCAGGAAGCGGATGAGGAACACCGGCGCCAGTAAAGCCGCCAGCGGGTTGCGATACATTCCAAAGGTAAACACCATGAGAACGGCCGCAATGCCCAGCCAAAGGTATGCCCACCGGTCGGAAACGATCGTATGGGGTGCACTTTTTTGAGTCATGGCAACGCTCCTTTCGGCTGCATTCTGTAATTACACGGTTTCCCCGGCTTGGATCAATCACCCAAGCCGGGGAAGATGAACGGGCTCTACCGGGATCGGGATAGATCATGGATCAGGCGGAAGGCCATGGAGACGACGATGGAGACGGCCATCCCGACGCCCAGGATGACGCCGATGATGGTCGCGAGCGCGGCGATCATCGCCATGTTGAGAGTCACCACGGCGTAGATGAAGGTTCCCCAGAAGGCGGCGACGATCAGGGCCAGCAGAATAAATGCCCACCCTCTCCATACCGCGCCGCTGCCGGTGACGAACATTTGCGGCCTACCCGGATACGAAACGGCGGGGAATGCCCGCAGGATGACGGCGTCCAGCCCGAGCAGGATCAGGATCGGGGCAGTGCTGATCGCGAAGACGAACCATGCGATCGGGACCGCCCGCGGGTCGACGCTTTTCCATGCGAACGAGATTACCAGCGCCGCGAGGAAGGCAACGGCGGTGGCAACCGCGCCCGCCGCCTCCAAACGTAGCATCCACCGGTGAATGTTGAGTATGGATTCCGGTTGCTGTTCCAGATGCCGGGCAAGTTCCAGTTCAAACTGCTTTCGTTCTTCATTCTTCGTTCCCGTCTTTCCCATGCTGATTGTCGTGTTCATGGCGCATATTCTCCTTTTGGGGTTGGGTTTTTTGCCGTTGTTTTCACTATATGCGTCCGGCGGGTAGACTGTCGCCTATCGAAGGATAGATCGGGGGATATAAAAAGCGGCGTCCTGGCCGTCCTGCCGCCAAAACGCCGCTTAAAACCGGCCTTATCGGTTACAGCAAGCCCAGTTCCCTGGCTTTTGCCACCGCTTGCGCGCGGCTGCTCCCGCCCAATTTTTCAAGAATATTGTGCACGTGGGATTTGGCCGTTCCCACGGTGATGACCAATCTTTCCGCGATCTCGCGGTTCGAAAGGCCTTCCGCCAGAAGGCGCAGGATTTCCAGTTCGCGTCCGCTCATGGGCTCAGAGAGCGGATGCGATGGGGAAGATTTGACCGCACCCCCAAAAGCAGCGAGGATGTTCTGGATGTACGGCTTTCGTTCTCCCCCCTGCGATTTCAGCCTTTCGAGCAGCGCCTGCATCGGTTCGCCTTTATCCACAAAAGTACGGATAAAGCTTTCGGTTTGTGATTTCTGCAGCGCCTCTTCCAGAAAACGGAGGGCGTCGGCCGGCGCGGAAGCCGCCATGGCCTGCAGGGCGCGCACCTCGACCACCCCGAACCCGCATCCTTTCTGGTCGGCGGTCGCGTAAAGTTCGTTCAACCGGCTCGCGGCTTCCGCCTTTTCGTGACGGGCAAGCAGGATGCGAATGGGGGTAAGCCCCAAACATGGATAAAAGAGACAAGTGTCCATGGGCTCGGTCACCTGCTCCGCCCAAAACTGCGCGGCGGCGGGATCGTTCTGCGCCAGCGCGATCTGAACGTGGCAGGCGGCGAGGCGGATGCGCGTGAGCGGCGAGACCTGGCAGTTCTCGGCCAGCCGGTCTGCCTTTTGG
>JBAVFZ010000245.1:0-3517 GCA_049684495.1 Anaerolineales bacterium
GCTGAAGGATGCGATCAGGATCGAGAGCACCCCGAGGATCATCAGCATGCTGTTGGTATACGCGGGCCCGAGCGCCGCGTCCACAACCGCTTTCCAGCGCATGATCGCGTACAAGGCAACCGCCAGCAGCACGCCGGACATCGCGGCGGAAAGCGGCGCCGGGGCTTCCGAATGGGCGTCCGGCAGCCAGGTATGCATGGGCGCGAGTCCCGCTTTCGTCCCGTACCCGATCAGCAGAAAGACGAACGCCATCCGCATGACTTCCGGATGCAACCCCGGGGCGATCCGCAGCAGCACCGTCCAATTCAACGCATTCTCCACCCGGCCGGCGAGCGATACAAAATCAAAATACGCCAGAACGGTTCCGAGGAACGCCAGCGCGATCCCGACCGAGCAGATCAGAATATATTTCCAGGAGGCTTCGACGGATGTTTTCGTCACGTGGAGCGGAATGAGGAAAGCCGAAAAAATGGTGGTCGCCTCGATCGCCACCCACATCAGCCCGACGTTGTTGGCGGATACGGCCAGCAGCATGGAAGCCAGGAACAGATTGAAGAAGATCTGGTAGCGGCGCAGCTGTGCCGCGGTGTAGTGATCCGTCTGCCGGAGGCCGGGGCCCAAAAACAAAGTCAGCGCGCCGATCCCCGCCACGCACACCATCAGCAGGGCCGAGAGGCTGTCCGCCCGAAGGACTTCCACCAGCCCCATCGAGTCGATGACGATCCCCCAGGCCGGGGCAACAACCCCGGCGACCGCCTGGGCGGCAAACGTGAGCGACGCCCCCAGCGACACCAATCCGAGCGCCGCGTTGATCCAGCCAACCCGAGCGCGGTGCGGGCGGACGAGGAACGCCAGCAGGGACGCCAGCAGCGGGGGGAGTAAAAGCAGAAGGAAGGTCATGGACGACTCGCTCAATGCCTCAACTGGTTCAATTGGTCGACATCGATCGACTCAAAAGTCCCGTGAATGTGATACACCAGCACTTGCATCACCAGGAACCCCATCAGCACATCCAAAAACACGCCGAGCTCGACCACCAGCGGAATGCCGTAGGTGGCCAGGGCCGCCAGGAGGACAATCCCGTTTTCCATTACCAGAAAACCGATGATCTGGGTCAGGGCTTTCTTGCGGCTCAGGACCACGAACAGGCCGACGAATACCAGTCCCATCGCCAGCGGGATTCCGCTGCGGGTGGGCAGGGAACTGACCAGCATCAGCGGGCGCATGATCACATACGCAAACAGCACCAGCATTCCGGCGACGATTAGGGAAGAGGCATTGTTGATGTACGGATCGTTTTCGCGGCTTACGTTGAGGTTGATCCGCATCCGCTCCAGGAAGTGCGGCAGGACGAGCGCCTTAAGAATGAACATAAACCCCGCCACAAAGTAGAGTTCCGGATCCCGGCCGAAGTATCCGATCATCGCGATCAGCCCTGAGAGCACCGTGGATTGCAGGCGGAAGGACGTGATGTAGGCGCCGGGACTGCGCCGCCACAGCAGCAGGATCCCAAAAATCAGGACGATGCTCGAGCCCAGGGTGGACAGTTGCGAAAAAACCGGATCGCTCATGGGTGTGTTCCTTTTGACGGTTGCCTGTTCCGTCCACGTTCATTTCAGCAAGTACGAAGAGGTGACCGCCAGCAGCGCCAGCACGAAAGAAACACCCAGCAGTTCGGGCACCCGGAACAGACGTAATTTGGCGATGCGGGTTTCGAGCACGGCAACCGCCGCTCCGAAGACCGCCAGCTTGACGATCAGGGTTACGACAGCCAGGCCCACGGCCGCGGGTGTGACAGCCGTCGCCAGCCCCCACGGGAGAAAAAGGTTGGCCAGCAACGTAAAAAAAATCAGCAGCTTGGTCCAGGAAGCCCATTCGATCAACGCCAGGTAGCGCCCTGAATATTCCAGAATCATCGCTTCGTGGATCATCGTCAATTCGAGATGGGTGGATGGATTGTCGACCGGCAAACGGCCTGTTTCCGCCAGGGTGACGATGGACAGCGCGGCGAACGCGAGCATGTGCCCGGGGCTGATCGTCACCGCCGGGTTGGCCATCGTAGCGGAGACAATCCGGCCCAAATTGGTCGAACCGGCGCCGATCGCCAGACCGAACACGGCGACCGCAAGGGTGGGTTCCGCGATCGCCGCCACGGTCATCTCGCGGCTCGCGCCCATTCCTCCAAACGCCGATCCCGGATCCAGCCCCGCCAGGGAAAGAAAAAATGTGCCGATCATCAGCAGATACACCACCATCAGCAGATCGCCCGCCCCTTCCAGCGGAAGCGGCACGGCGATGAGCGGGATGAGCAGCACCACCGCTATCGTCGCGGCGAAGATGATGAAAGGCGCGGCGTGGAACAGCCAGGACGCATTGGTCGAAACGACCATCTCTTTGCCGAACAACTTGCGCAGCTCAAAGTACGGCTGCCACGGGGCGACGCCCTGCCGGTTCTGCAGGCGGGCTTTCACCCAGCGCACAAACCCGACCAGGCCCGGCGCCAGCAGCAGCGCCAGCAGGGCCTGGAGGATTTCCATAGCCGCTCCGGTCATCCCGCCATCTCCTTTCGGGAACCTTCCCGCCGGGGGAGCCGCATCACAGCCACCGGGTCACCACCAGCAGCACAATCAGGATCACGGCGATATGCGCCAGGTACAAATGAACGGATCCGGCTTGAAGCCGCCGAACCTGCGAGGAGATCCAGCGGATCATTTTCAGAAGCGGGTCATACAATCCCCGGTCGAACAGCGGGGTGATCTCGCTCTTGTAGGCGATGGATTCGACGAAGTATTTGGAATCGGGATGGAAGTCGATGGATAATTCCTTCGTCGGGCGATACAGCTCAGCGAACACCCTTCGCAGCGGTTCGGCGAACGCGGTCGCGGTGTATTCCATTCGGGGAGTCTGTCCGGTTCGGCCGCATCCCCACGTCTCGCCCAGCCGGATCCGGCGGTTGACGCCGAAGATCCGGAAGGCGGCGGGGATCAGCGCGAGGAGCAGGATCAATCCCGCGGCCGCGGCGAGCGGGGAAATTTGGCCGAACGCCTGGGGAGTCTGGAGCGACAAATTGAAAGTCAGGCCCGGAATCTCCCGTGGCAGGCGCCCCAACCCGGCGATGACGCGTCCGAGAAGCGGGACGACGGCCGTTGGCGCGAGCCCCAGCGCGATGCAGAGCAGCGCCAGGAATCCCATGCCGATCCGCATGGAACGCGGAGCTTCCTCCGCGCGCTCCGCCTCTTTCGAGCGCGGGACCGCCAGGAACGAGATGCCGAAAGCCTTGACGAAACAGGCGGCGGCCAGGCCGCTGGTCAGCGCCAGCATTCCCACCGCGACCGGCATCAACACCGCCACTTCCTGCCGGGGGATGTTGAACCCCGCCAGCAGGGATTGGAACACCAGCCATTCCGAAACAAATCCGTTGAACGGCGGAAGCGCGGAGATGGAGACGGACCCGACGAGGAAGAACAACGCGGTCCAGGGCATGCGTTTGATAAGCCCGCCCATTTTTTCCATGTTG
>JBAVFZ010000246.1:0-8213 GCA_049684495.1 Anaerolineales bacterium
GGAGGGGTCAGGGGAGGTGGGATGGGATGGTAAACGGAACGCATCCATACCGGAGAGGAATGGGAAGAAGCAGAGGTAACGGGTGGGTGGCAAGAAAAGGTTCGACCGGCATGGAAGGGGGATGGAGTGGAGCATGAATAGTACCGGATCACATATATGAAAAAGGCGGAAAAGGGGATCTTGCGGGCGCGTAATGCGGTGGCTCGATAAGAACCGGCAGGAGCGCACCTTCCAGGTGCGGCATTCTAAAGCCACCGCCTTTGGCGGTGGTAATTTACTCTCTACGCCGAACCGATCCGGACGTATCGGAATTGACACACCCCTGCAGCAACCCCGTTACGTGATTCTGATAGAATTCTCCGTGATGAATAAAAACAGCGCATTTCAACGGATTTCCGGGTTCGGCTCCCGCTTGCGCGGGCTGCCCAAAGGCCGCCTTTTCCTAATGACTGCCCCGGCGGTTTTGATCCTTCTGTGCCTCGGCATTTATTCCGGGATCCGTTCCTATGCGCCCGCCGCCCCGCGCGAGGAACTAACGCCTTCGGCGACGCCGTTCCAGCCGGCCACCGATACGCCCAATGAACCCGGCCGCTCCCCGACCCGCGGGCCGTCCGTGACCGTCGCCACGCCCGCCCCACTCGCCACGCCGACCGCATCCGGGATCGCGCCGCCCTGGTCGCCCTTCGCCGGCCCGATCCACCCGGCTTCGACCCAGATCCCCACTCCCGCCGCGGTGATCGATCCCGGCAAGGATACGATCACCATCGCGCTGCTCGGAATCGATAAGAGCGAAACCGCCGGCGCCTACCGCACCGATGCGATCATGATTCTTTACCTCAACCGGGAGCGGAATCTCGCCGCCGTCATCTCCTTCCCGCGCGACCTGTATGTGTACATCCCGGCCTATGGGATGCAGCGCATCAATATCGCCTTTGGGCAGGGGAAGGAGCTTCATTATCCGGGCGGGTCTTTTGCGTTGTTCCGCGACACGATGAAATACAATTTCGGCCTGCAGGTCGATCATTACGCGTTGATGAACTTCCAGGGCTTCAAGGACATGGTCGACCGGTTGGATGGGATCGATGTGCAGGTCGGCCGGACCTACACCGATTACCGGCATGGGTACGGCAATTTCACCGTCGAGGCCGGGGAACAGCACATGGATGGGTCACTGGCGCTGTGGTACGTGCGCGCGCGCCAGGCCTCCAGCGATTTCGACCGCAACCGGCGCCAGCAGGAGGTGATCATGGCCATCGCCCAGCGGCTGCTGGATCTGCGCGCCATTCCCAACCTGCCGGGCTTCTTCAACATCTTCATGAAGTATTTCGAAAGCGACCTGACCCTCGACAACGTCACCCCCTTTGTGGATATGGCCGGCTCGGTTTCGCTGTCCTCCCTGCGCCGCTACCGGGTGACGCTGCCGGACGGCTGCAGCAACTGGACAACGCCCGAAGGGGGGATGGTCCTGCTCCCGAAGTACGATGCGATCCACGCCATGCTCGAAGCGGCGCTGAATCCGCCGGAATGACCGGCGCATGGAATACCGTCATCCCCGAGCCTGCCCTCGCGGAGCATTCCCACTCGCATTTGGTTTATGAGTGGGAATGGTCGCGGAGCGAGGGTGATCGTATCGGGGGATCCAGGATCTATTCCGCACGCCAGTGAAACCTGCGCGGAAATGGCGAACCATACTTGCGATGCCTTCAATCCAAATTAAATCTCTCCCAATCCTTTGCCTTTTATTCCTCCTCTCCGGCTGCGGCACGCTGAAGATCGACATCGATTACGGCGGCACGCCGTCCTCCACGGATTCGGGATCCACGCCGGTTATGACGGCGACGGTTAACGCGTTTTCCACGGGAATTCCCACTCCCGAAGGATTGCCTTCTTCCGGCATTACTCCCCCGCCTGCTCCGACGGAAGCCCTCACTCAACCCGTGACGGAGGAAAAAGTCGCCCTGGCGGCAAGCCGGAATCATACCTGCGCGGTGCTAAGCGGCGGCGGGGTGAAGTGCTGGGGCAACAACGAATATGGCCAGCTGGGGAACGGAACCCGGGTGAACAGCAATGTTCCGGTCAATGTTCAAGGATTGACAAACGCCAAGGCGATCACGGCCGGTTGGGGGCACGTCTGCGTGCTGACGGACACCGGCGGGGTGAAATGCTGGGGCTACAACGCCGACGGCGAGTTGGGCAACGGTGGGACCTGGGACCAAAGCCGGCCGGCCGATGTCGCGGGGCTTTCCTCGGGGGTTATCGCGATCGATGCGGGCGATTATCACACTTGCGCCGTGACCGAAACCCGAAGTCTGAAATGCTGGGGGAAGAACACGTACGGCCAATTGGGGGATTGGACAAAAACCAACCGCAATGTTCCCGTCGAATCCCCGTTTTTTGGGGGCGGGGTGGCGGACGTTTCGGCGGGATGGGGCCATACGTGCGTCCAAACGACCGAAGGCTGGGTGAAATGCTGGGGCAACAACGCTTATGGGCAAATGGGGTTTGGCAAGATGACCGACATTCACCTTCCCGCCGAAGATGTGGTCAATCTGAACGGGAGGGTGCTCGAGGTTACGGCGGACGGGAGCCAGACCTGCGCGCTTACCGCCGGGGGCAGTGTGCAATGCTGGGGAAACAACCGCTACGGCCAATTGGGGGATGGGACCATTCTGAAGCGGTATGAACCCGTCCAGGTGAAGGGATTAACCTCGGGTGTCGCGTCCATCGAGACCGGTTGGAATAGTACCTGTGCCGTCATCCGCGGGGGCGAATTGCAGTGCTGGGGATGGAACTTCTATGGCCAGCTGGGCGACGGGACGACGCTTAACCATAGCGCGCCGGCGCGGGTGCAATTTCTGACGGACGGGGTGAAACGCATCGCCGTCGGCTGGGGGCACTCCTGTGTCGTGACCGAACGCGATATGGTGAAATGCTGGGGCTTGAACGGATCCGGGCAACTCGGCGACGGGACGTGGACCGACAGTCTCGTCCCGTTGACCGTCATCGGCCTATGATCAAAAACCGGTTGGCATTATCATTCCAGTAAGCCATAGCTGAGATACCTCCGTAGGTGGATTATGAAGGCCAAGCTTTTTCTGACCATGGGATTGTGTCTTCTGCTCCCCGGCTGCGGGACGCTGCAGGTCGGTGTGGATTACGGCGGGACCCCGACGGGCTCCAGTCCGGTTTCTACTCAGCCGACCGCAACGCTCACGGCGGAACCGGCGACCCTCACCCCGACGGCCTCGCCGACCCAACCCGCGGCCACCCGAACCTACACCGCAACCCCGGCCTCGATCGTTCCGTCGGACCCGCATGCGCTCGCCGTCTCTTCCGGGGAACGGCATACCTGCGCGGTGACGGATCGGGGCGGCGTGGATTGCTGGGGCAACAACGAATTCGGCCAGCTCGGGAACGGGACGATGGTCAACAGCAACGTTCCGGTCGCGGTGAAGGGGGTGGAAAATATTTTGGCGATTGCGGCGGGCTGGGCGCATACCTGCGCGCTGAGCAGGTCCGGCGGCGTGACGTGCTGGGGATACAACAAAAACGGCGAACTGGGCAACGGAAAAACCGCCGACAGCAGCGTCCCGGTCGAGGTCAGCGGTTTGTCGGCGGGCGTGATTTCCATCGGCACCAAGGAGGATCATACCTGCGCGGTGACAGCGGACGGGTCGGTTGCGTGCTGGGGCTATAACGAGTTCGGACAGTTGGGCGACGGCACGCGGACCAGCCGCAGCGTGCCGGTGGGCGTCCAGGGGTTGACCGGGAAGGCTGTCGGCGTGGCAGCCGGCTGGGCGCACACCTGCGTGCTCACCGCCGCGGGCGGCATTCAGTGCTGGGGCAATAACGCATTCGGCCAGCTGGGGTACGGCGAGGAGGCGTTTGAACGCCTTACGCCGGTCGATGTGATGGATCTGCCAAGCGGCGTGATCGGGATCAGCGCGGCCGGCGGCCAGACCTGCGCGCTTTCCACCGGCGGCGCGGTCCATTGCTGGGGAAACAACAAATACGGCCAACTGGGCGACGGGACGGGAGAGATCCGGCGCAGTCCCGTCGCCATCGAGGGGCTCGAGCAGGGGGTGGGACGGGTGGCGGCGGGCTGGAATCACACCTGCGCCATGCTGGGCAACGGCGAGGTGAAATGCTGGGGATGGAATTATTACGGCCAGCTGGGCGATGAGACCAAAGCCGCCCAGAGCCGTCCGGTGAACGTCCGCCGGCTGATGGAGGACGCGGTCGATATCGCGCTCGGCTGGGCGCACACCTGCGCGGTCACGGCCGCCGGCGGGGTCAAGTGCTGGGGCCGCAACGATTCGGGGCAACTCGGCGACGGCACCAATCTGGATAGCATCGTACCGCTGAGCATCGTCGGGCTGCGCTGATCGAATGTCGCCGGCGGGATGGAACAGAGGATGAATCGGAAGATGGCGGGGAAGGCAATGCGAAAAAAAATTGTTGCATGTTTGCTGCCGGTTGCTTTTCTTGCCGGCTGCGGGACGCTGAGTGTGGAAATGGATCTCGGGGGTACGCCGTCGCCCGGGATGGCTTCCACCCCGGATGCGGCCTCCCGGCCGGCGGCGCGGGAGGATACCCCCACCCGGACGGTTGAGTGGACTTCCACCCCGACCGGAGAGCCCTCCGCAACGGAAACCGCCACCCCGGCGATTCCGCGGGTCGTCGGAGCGGCGCTTGGGAAAACCCATTCCTGCGCCGTCCTCGAAAACGGCCGTGTGAAATGCTGGGGGACGAACGAGTACCGGCAGTTGGGAAACGAAACCATGCTCAACAGCTTCCTGCCGGTGGAGGTGGAGGGGCTTGCGGATGCGGAGGCGATTGCGGCGGGCTGGGCGCATACCTGCGCGCTGACCCGGACCGGCGGCGTGAAGTGCTGGGGGTACAACAAAAACGGCGAATTGGGAAACGGCCAAACCGCCGACAGCGGATCGCCCGTAAGCGTTCAAGGATTGGCATCGGGCGTGATCGCGATCGAAGCCGGCGACGACCACACCTGCGCCGTAACCGGCCCGGGCGAGGTGAAGTGCTGGGGTTTTAACCAATATGGACAGCTGGGGGATGGCACTACGACCAGCCGCAGCGTTCCCGTGCCGGTGCAGGGGCTTGCGGGCGGGGCGCTTTCCGTCGCGGCGGGCTGGGGGCATACCTGCGTCCTGACCGCGGACAAAAGCGTTAAATGCTGGGGCAACAATGAATACGGTCAGTTGGGATACGGCCCGGCGGAGGATTACCGGTTCACGCCGATGGATGTGGCGGGATTGGCGATGAGCGCCGAGCGGATTACCGCCGACGGCGGCCAGACCTGCGCGCTGACGATCTACGGCGGGATACGCTGCTGGGGCAATAACCATTACGGCCAGCTGGGGGATGGGACTACGGATGTGCGCAACACCCCGGCGGCGGTCACGGGTCTGGCCCAGGGAATGCGAAATGTGGCCGTGGGCTGGAATCACACCTGCGGCATCACCCGCAACGGCGGATTGCTCTGCTGGGGATGGAATTATTACGGGCAGCTGGGGGATGGGACGAAGGCCTCGCGCAGCGCGCCGGTCGAGGTGTATGGGCTTTCGCAGGGGGTCGAAGCGCTGAGCGTGGGCTGGCGGCATACTTGCGCGGTGACGGATCTCGGCGCGTTGAAATGCTGGGGCGCGAACGAATCCGGCCAGCTTGGCGACGGCACCAGCCTCGACAGCCAGGCGCCGCAGACAGTGGCGGGACTGGGCGGCGGGGCGGCCTCTTACACCACGCCTCCCCCGACGAAAACCGCGACCCTCACGCCGACGAAAGCCTCGATCTCCATCCCGACAGTCACAAGATTTCCAACCCTAACTCCCATATAATCCCGCGCGGGTAATCCTGTTCAGGAAGTATCCTTTTCGGCAGGCCAGAATTTCGCCTGGGCGTTGCGCCGGCCGGGATCGGTTTACTGCCGGGGAGCCGGTACTTGCGGCCGGTTGGGTGGTGGATTGAGAACCGATAGAGCCGTACCGGTAAAAGTGACCGTCCATGAGAGCGAGGGAGTCCAGGATGTGAAGGCCGGTAATTTACACGCCAAAAAGTTTTTCTGGGGCACCCGTCCTGTGTGGATTCCATCGGCTTCCGCAGCGAGCCGGTATCGATCGCGGGTTTTTCCGGTCCGGTCGCGGCGCTTTCCGTCCGCAATCATCCTGCCTGCGCGGTTTTGGCTGAAGGACGCATTCTTTGCCGGGAATCCAATTCCGACAGGCAGTTGGAGGATGACACGCAAACCGACCCGTTTTTCCCCCGTCGTCGTGCTCGGTTTTTCGAAAGGGTTTCCACCGAGAGGGAGGACAAAGCCGACGAATACTCCAACCCGTAAGCCTTGATTTCTCAGAAAGGCACCGTGGTTTTCCGACTTTGGGTTGCTATACAAAAACTCCCCAGGTGGTCTGGCGAACCCTTTTCTCCAACCGCTCACTTTTATGAGGACAACCATTACTCCGTTGTTTGAAATCTGCAAATACGCCAAACGGCAGATCGCTGTTCAACCATGCCTATCCGCATGACGGGCTTGCCACCAGCCGCATGGCCGAAAGCACAGGATCGGGTCCGTCACACTTTATTCATCGCCGAATAACATACCAATGAAGACTCGTAGCCGAAGGCAAAGCCGGTCGATGCGCCGATTGGGGCTTTTGGGGGAACCTCTGCCCACCGAATTATATGTAGCGCATGTCACCGGCCGGTTAATGGTACCGCTCAAGAATATTAAACCACAGAGAAGAAGCTGGAACACAAAGAACGACTCAAATCCAATGACTGCGCTTAATGATATGGCTATTCTTTTCTATGCAGGCTTTGCCCACCCGTAGCCTGCTTAATATGTGCCCCCAATTTGCCCATGAAGGAGGCTTTAATCTGCCTTAATTCCGCTATCTTCGCATCGATTTCATCCATTTTCTGCTGTAGCAAATTTGCCCCCTCGTGAGGCGTAAGCTTGCCGGAATCCCATTTTTCCAGCAGGCCTTTGATCTCGGACAGTGTAAAGCCCGAAGCCTGAAGGGTCTTGATGGCCATGATGCGTTCGACGGCTTCATCGGAATACTGGCGGTAATTGTTCGGTCCGCGTTTAATGTACCGTTTGGAAATTAAGCCTTTCTTCTCATAAAACCGAATCGTATGGGATGTCAGGCCGACCTTTTGCGCGAGTTCATGGATTAACACGGTTGCCTCCGATAGACCCTTGACATTAGAGCATACTTCATAGTTTACACTATTGGCGACGGAAGGAACATGAAAAAAACATCTCTCCGGAGGCAATATGCGACTCGCCATATTTGGAGCAACGGGACGAACAGGCAGGCATCTTGTCGAACAGGCGCTGGAAGCCGGATACGAGGTCATGGCGTTTGCCCGACAACCGTCCAAACTCGCCGCAACCCACGAACGCTTAACGGTTGTGCAGGGCGATGCAACCGATCCGGCGTCTGTCGAGCGCGCGGTTCAAGGTACGGATGCGGTGATCAGCGTGCTGGCCACGTCATCCTCGCCAATAATCGCGAAAACACAACCGCTCAAAAGGGCAACACAGAATATTCTTGCCGCCATGAAAAAATCCGGAGTGCGCCGGCTGATAATTTCGTCTTCCGGCATCCCGCAGCCAGATGATTTGCCCGACCTCCGGTTCAAGGTGCTTAGGGGTTTCGTAAGGCTTGTGGTGCCTGCCTCCTATCAGGACACCGTCGCTTCGGTCCAGGTTGTGCGATCCTCAGATGTCGATTGGACGGTTGCGCGCATGACCCCAACCAATTCCCCGCCCACCGGCCGGGTAGGCGCAGGCTATGTAAACAAAGACACGAAGATGTTAATCTCTCGCTCGGATGCAGCCATGTTTATGATAAAAGAAATTAATGAAAATGCATGGATTCGGCAAGCACCGGTGATTTACAGTGATTAACCGCGCAGCTTGCTGCGCGGTATCAAGGAGCACAACACCCAAGATCATTCGCGGCAAGCTGCGGGGGATTCTTCATCCCGCGAAAGCGGGATAAATGAGATCCATGAGAAAAATAGGAAAAAATTATGCGCTTGGATAATATAGTAATAGCAGGTTGTTGAAAAAGGCATCGAAGGTGGTCGAGTAGCGGTTTTTGCGTATCGAGACCACCGGTAATTTGGCGCGGTCTCGATACGCCCGCAAAGAGCGCGGGCTACTCGACCGGCTTTTTCAACAC
>JBAVFZ010000247.1:0-17687 GCA_049684495.1 Anaerolineales bacterium
GTTTTCTTCCGTGTAATCCGTGTACGCATTTTTCGACCTTTCATGAACAAGCCCGTTTTTCTTGTATTGTATAATCCAGACATGGCCACGCACAACAGCAAAACCCTTCCATTGAAATCGTCCACAACGTTAGCCGGGATCCGACGCGCGGCGGAGTTTGTCCGCAAGAAGATCCGCTCCCGGCCGGCCATCGCGGTCATCCTCGGTTCCGGATCGGGTTCGCTGGCCGATTCGATCGAAACCTCGACGGTTATCCCTTGCGCCAACATCCCCGGCTGGCCTGTGTCCACCGTCAAGGGGCACGCGGGCAGGCTGGTGGTTGGATTGCTGGCGGGGAAAAGCGTGGCTGTGATGCAGGGCAGGGTGCATTTCTTCGAGGGATACACGGCCGAACAATCGGTATTCCCGGTGCGGGTCCTGCGGCAGCTGGGGGTGAAGATGCTCGTCATCGTCAATGCCGCGGGCGCGATCCATCCGGATTTTCAACCCGGGGATTTGATGCTGATCACCGATCACATCAACCTGCTGGGGTTGGGCGGCGCCAATCCGCTGCGCGGACCGAACGACGAACGCCTGGGCCCGCGCTTCCCGGATATGAGCCGGGCGTACGATCGCGAGCTTCAGGAAGCGGCTTGGCGGGCCGCCGCGGAAACGGGATTGTTCCTCCGGCAGGGAGTGTACGCCGGCCTAGCGGGGCCGTCGTTCGAAACCCCCGCCGAGTTGCGCTTCCTGCGGACGATCGGCGCGGATGCGGTGGGGATGTCTACCGTCTCCGAAGTGATTGCCGCCCGGCACGGAGGGACGCGGGTTCTGGGCATATCGGTTATCAGCAACCGCGCCGATCTGGACGGTTCTCATCCGGCGGATCATGAGGAAGTCCTGAAGGCCACGCAAACGGCTGTTCCCAAACTGACCCGCCTGCTCGAGTCGATCCTGCGTGCTCTGGCATGAGTATGGTCGCTTTTCTCACCTTCCTGCAGGATTACGAGATGGTGGTGTACTACGTCGCGGGGCTGCTTGCGCTGCGGTATATCTACCTTTTCGCCGCCGCGCAGGTGCGCATTCCCACAACGGCATTCGGGCTCGAACGCGAGCTGTTCGTCGGGCGCCGGAATGGTGCGATCGGAACGTTCGCGCTGATCATCGGGCTGGCGGTCGGGGTTCACCTTGCGGTCCGGTACGGTCTGCCGGAAGCGCAGCGGGTCGAACAAATCCGGATCAATGCTAATGCGATTAATCTGCCGACCATCACCCCGACCCCGACTCCGCTGGTGCTGTTCGGGGTGGACGTAAGCGGCTGCAACAATCCGAAGGCCCGGATCCTTGAACCGCGGCCGGGCGAAGCGGTGCGGGGGAAAGTGACGCTCCGGATCGTCGCGGAGATTTCCAACTTTGCATTTTATAAAATCGAGCTGGGCACGCCGGATGAGCCGGATCTGTGGGTCACGCTTTTCAACAACAATGAACCCGCGCCGGAAAAAGAACCGTTCTCCTGGACCTGGGACAGCGCGACGGTCGTGCCGGGAGTTTATCATTTGCGATTGACGGTCTTGGAGGCGGACCTTACGTTTCCGCCGCCGTGCGTGGTGCCGGTCCAGGTGCTCTCCGCGGGACCGTGATACCGCGTTCCCTTCCCCTCACCCATTTTCCCCCCTCGGCCCCCCCCATTTTGCGTGTAACAATTTCAAATGGGTGGAATAATCCTGTGGGCAAATGCGGGGACGTGCACTTGGCGGGAGGGTGGGGTGAGAAATTCACTCTTTTGTTTTTAAAACGAATATCTGGTAAAATTAGATCAATGTAGTATTGAATGGCGTTGCACGAAGACCCCCGGGAGAGGGTTGGAGTTGCGGTCATTCCAATATCATCACAGCAGGTTGAATGGTAGATTTCTTCCTTAATGCTTTGCCGATCCTCAACCGAATCCTGGTAGCCGGCATCGCGATCACAGCGTTTTCGTTGTTGCTTCACGCGTTGACTTTCAGTTTGCGCGAACGAGTCACGCGCGTTTTTGCATTAATCCTCGGGTGCATCGTACTCATCACCGTGGCCGACGGACTGGCATCCACGGCGCGCGACCTGAGCGAGGCCGAGATTTGGCTGCGGATCCAGTGGGTGGGAACGGCGCTTTTGCCCGCGGCCTACCTGCACTTTTCCGACGCGCTGCTGGCTTCCACCGGCCGGCCGTCCCGCGGCCGGAGGCGGTTTGCCGTCCGCGCCAATTATTTGCTGGCCGCCGGCCTGACCGCGGCGATCGTGCTTACCAACCTGTTCCTTACGGATATCACCCAGGATGGCGACCTGGCCCACCTCCGGGCAGGCCCTTATTTTTGGATTTTCATCGCTTATGCCGTCCCGATCCTGATCTGGACGGGGATCAACGTGGTGCGCGCCTACCGGCGCTGCCAGACGGCCACCAGCCGCCGCCGCATGATCTACCTGATGGTCGGATCGCTGGCGCCGGGAATAGCGGCCTTCCCTTATCTGCTGCTGCTGGGAAGCGTATCGGAATTGCATCCGCTTCTGGTGCGGATCGTCCTGATGCAATCCAACCTGCTGGTCGCCGGGCTGCTCGTGGTCCTGGCGTATGCGACGGCGTATTTCGGCGTGACCTATTCGGATCGCGCGGTCAAGGGCCGGCTCTTCCAATGGTTGCTGCGCGGCCCGCTCGTGGCCGCGGTGGCGCTGGCGATCCTTGTCCTGTCCACCTATATCTTCGAACGGATCGGGCTGCCCGACTCGCGCCTGATCCTCGTCTCGGTGGTGATGGGAATCGTCCTGCTGCAGTTTGCGATCACAATCGGCCGCCGGCCGCTGGAACGGATGTTGTTCCTGGAAAACCGCTCCGAACGCGAAGAGATCCGCCGCCTGCAATGGCTGGAAGAGCGATTGCTTACCGGCGCCGACCTGCGCCAGTTCCTGGAATCGCTCCTGGCCGCGCTGTGCGACCTCACCCGTTCCCCGGCCGCATTTGTCATCGAGTGGCATGACGAGGGCACGGCCTTTCTGGCCGGGGTGGGGCCGCGGGCAATGCTGCCCCTCGAAGCGGACCTTTCCACGCTGCCGAAACCGGAGGTGCTCGAGTACATTCCCGGCGCGGGCAGTCTGTTCCGCTGGGGCGGCTACTGGCTGATCCCGCTCCACGGCGCGGACCGCGAGGAGATGATCGGCCTGCTCGGGCTGGCGGCCATCGCCGAACGGTTGGAGCTCTCGCCGGATCAGCGCGAATCCTTCGGCCGGTTGATGGAACGGGCGGCGGGCGCGCTGGCGGACGAACGCCTGCAGCGCGATGTGCTGGCCTCGCTCAACCGGCTGATGCCGGATGTGGAAAAGATCCAGCACCTCAGCGCCGCGGCGCGCTACGGGCAGGCGGCGCTCCTGGCCGCGCCCGCGAGCGGCGGATCGGAGGAAGCGGATCTCGCCGATTGGGTGCGCGAAGCGCTGAACCACTACTGGGGCGGGCCCAAACTCACCGGCAGTCCGCTGCTTTCCCTGCGCGTGGTGCGCGAGGAGCTCGACAGCCATGACGGCAACGCGGTGAATGCGCTGCGCGCCGTCCTGCGACGGGCCGTCGAGCGCGTGCGCCCGGAGGGGGAACGGCGCTTCACCAGCGAGTGGCTGCTGTACAACATCCTGGATATGAAATTCCTGGAAGGAAAGCGGGTCCGCGACGTCGCGCTGCGCCTGGCGGTTTCGGAAGCGGACCTGTACCGCAAACAGAAAGTGGCGATCGAAGAACTGGCGCGCGTGATCGCCGAAATGGAACGTCAGTCGAATGAACCGGCGACCGATTATGAAGTCGTCGGATAAGCGCAAATAAAAAACCAATTCTCAAGGACGGTTATCTGATGAAAAATCTGTACTCCCTTACCCCGAAACAACTTTCCTCGATTACGCGGAATACGCATTTACCGGCACAGCCGCCGGCGACTCCGCCGCCGCAATCGTCTCCGGCGCAGCCGCCGCAGCAACAGCCTGCTTCCCCACCGGCTCCCCGGCCGGCGCGGACTCAGGAATCGAAATTCGCGAGTGAGCCTGCGTCTCCCAACCTGCCCAGCGATTCCTGGTGGGCATCCGTCCTCGGGGAAGAGGCCGGCGAACGCCGCGGGCCGCCCTCCGACCATGCGCCGCAGGAACGCGCGCAGGCCTCCTATGACTGGGCGGCCGCCCGCGAACTGTACGAAAGCGACGGGATCGCCGATTTGAGCGTGACCGGGGTCAACCGCGGCGGCCTGCTCGTGGAAGGCGATCACATCCGCGGGTTCATCCCGCTTTCGCACCTGATCGGAGTCCCATCGCTCACCAGCGAGGAGGAACGCCAGACGGTGATGTACCGCAAGATCGGCCAGCCGATTCGCGCCAAGATCATCGAGTTCGATCCCGAGAAAGGCCGGGTGGTTTTTTCCGAGCGCGCCGCACAGGCCGCGCCGGGCCGGCGGGCCGAACTCCTGAACAAACTCCAGGTCGGGGACCGGATCCAGGGCGAGGTCACCAACATCACCAATTTCGGCGTGTTCATCGATCTGGGCGGCATGGAAGGGCTCGTCCACCTTTCCGAGATTTCCTGGGGCCGCGTCCATAATCCCGCGGACTTCGTTTCCATCGGCCAAAAGGTCGACGTGGAAGTCATCAGCGTGGACCGCGATCAGGGCCGCATCGCGCTCAGCCTTAAGCGGCTGCAATCCGATCCGTGGGTGACCGTGCCCGAACGGTACGTGCCCGGCAAATGGGTGACGTGCAAGATCACCCATGTGACCAATTTCGGCGCGTTCGCTTCGCTGGAGGAAGGCGTGGAAGGATTGATTCACATTTCCGAACTGGCGGACGGGCCCTTCTCGCATCCGCGCAACATCGTCACGGAGGGGGAGGAAATCACCGCGCGCGTCATCTCGGTCGAGAGCGGTTCCCGGCGCCTCGCCCTCAGCCTGCGCCGGCCGCCGGAATCCGGCGCCACGGATTTGGCGGGCGCGGCGGATGATCCCGAGCAGAATGCCGCCGGCGCCCCCGCCGCGCCCGAGACGGTCGAAGAGGGATGAAAACGGTTCCTCCCGGCCGCCCATCCTCCCGGCTTCCCACCGGATGGGAGCGGTTCGGCAAGTTCCTTGTTCTTATCCGCCCGTATGCGGAAGATGTCTCGATTGTCCTGTTAAGTTTGGTCGCCGTCCTTTGCCTGATCGCGCTGCTCGGCCTGGCGCACGGCGCCCTGATCGACGCGCTGGGCGGAACGCTCAAGCGCTGGATGGGTTGGGGGGCGATCCTGCTCCCGCTCGCGCTGCTGTGGATTGCCGGCCGGCTGCTCCTTGCCCGCCTGGGGTGGGAGCGGAATATTTCCTGGCCGCGGGTGATCGCGCTGGAACTCGCCGCATTGGCCGGGCTGGGGTTTGCCTCCCGGATCGGCGCCGCCACGCTGGTCGAATCCGAATCCGGCCGCGGAGGCGGATTGATCGGCTGGGGCATCCAATTCCTCCTCAGCCAAATAATGTCACCCGTCGTCCAGGGTGTTCTCCTGGCGGGCGCCGTTCTCCTCTTCACCGGGTATGGATTGGGCCTGACGCTCGAAAAATTCCTGCGTGTTTCCGATACGGATCGCGCGGGGGAAGCGTTGCGGTCCCCGGCGGCGCAATCCCGGAATCCTTCCCCGAACCTCATGCCGTCCGGCTCCGAAGCGATTCGCGGGCCGCGGACGAAACCTTCGGCTGAGCAGAAATCCGCGGCCCCCTCCGAACCGGCGTCCACGCCGAAGCCGGCTGTCACTCTTCCGGATTCATTCCGAAAAAATTTAAAACCCGGTCCCGCGCTTGCGGAAAAACAGCATCCCGTCCGTGCCAAGCGCGAGAAGGGATTGCCGTCGATCGATATTTTCGAAGGCGGGGAGCTCACCGCGCCTTCGATCCGCGAGATCAACCAGATCGCCGGGACGATCGAAAAAACGCTCGCCGAGTTCAGCATCCCCGCGCGGGTGATTTCGTTCCGCACCGGCCCGACCGTCACCCAATACGGCGTGGAGCCGGGATTTGTGGAGAAGCCCGGCCCGGACGGGGATATGCGCCGCGCGAAAGTCCGCGTCTCGCAAATCTCCTCGCTCTCCAACGATCTAGCCCTCGCCCTGGCCGCGCCCACCCTCCGCATCGAAGCGCCCGTGCCGGGGCAATCCTACGTAGGGATCGAAGTTCCCCACCGGCGCACGTCGGTCGTCCGGCTGCGGATGGTGATGCAATCCGCCGCCTTCCAGAAGATCCATTCGCCGCTGGCGGTCGCGCTCGGGCTGGACGTGGCCGGGGCGCCGACCTGCGCCGATATGGCCTCCATGCCGCACCTGCTCATCGGCGGGACCACCGGCTCGGGAAAATCGGTGTGCATCACCTCCCTCATCGCGTGCCTGGTGGCCAATAATCCGCCCGAACGGCTGCGATTGGTGCTGATCGACCCGAAGATGGTCGAGCTGGTGCGCTTCAACGGCCTGCCGCACATCCTCGGCCGGGTGGAAACCGAACTGGAGCGGATCGTGACCGTGTTGCGCTGGTGCACGCGCGAGATGGACCGCCGCTACAAACTGCTCGAGGAAATGCACGCGCGGCACATCGACGACTACAATAAAAAATCCGCCGCCAAGGGCGACGGGGAAATTCTCCCGCGCATGGTCGTGCTGCTGGACGAAATGGCCGACCTGATGATGACCGCCCCCGACGAAACCGAGCGCCACGTGATCCGGCTGGCGCAGATGGCGCGCGCCGTCGGGATCCATCTGGTGGTGGCCACCCAGCGGCCGAGCACCGACGTGGTGACCGGGTTGATCAAAGCGAATTTTCCGGCGCGGATCGCGTTCGCCGTGCCGTCGTCGATCGAAAGCCGCGTCATCCTGGATACGCCGGGGGCCGAAAGCCTGCTCGGGCGGGGGGATATGCTTTACCTTTCGCCGGAGGCCGGCTCACCGGTCCGCCTGCAGGGCTGTTTCGTCACCGACCGCGAGATCACCCGCCTGATCGATTATTGGAAGGAGCAGGCGCCCGCCGAAGAGGCGGAGGAGCCGGAACCGGAAGAGAAACGCGGCGCGAAACCGGCTCCCAAGAGCGTCGAACCGCTCCCCGCCGGCGGAGCCGTCCAATCTCCCTGGGAGGATATGGTCAAGGGATTGGGCGACGGGGATGATGAAGCCGAAGACGCCGAGATCGAAGAAGCGACCCGCGTCATCCGGGAGTACGGCCGGGCGAGCGCGTCGCTCCTGCAGCGCAAGATGCGCCTGGGCTACCCCAAGGCGGCGCGGCTGATGGACGAGCTGCATAAGCGCGGCATCATCGGCCGCGAACAGGCGGGGGGCCGGACGCGCGAGGTGCTGCGCCGCGGTGCGGATGAGGACGAAGGGGAAAATGGGGATGAATAGTCATTCCCGCGTGTTCTTAGCGGGAATCCAGGGTTTTTCAGAAGTGGATGCCCGCCAAGTACGCGCGGGCATGACGATCAATAAACGTTCCATTGATCCTCTTTCGACAACCCCTCATCGCTCGGGGGGCTAGCGCTCAGCATGCCAACCTTTTTTTAAGAATCTAGTATATGATTCTGCGAAATCCGTTTTCTCAACGAAATCCGCGTACAATACGGTCTTGGACCGGTGGAGTGGTCGTAGCCCAAGCCTTTTAAAAGAAGAGGTATGACACTCGACCGCTGGGGGGACGGCGGGGTTGACAGAACGCGCACCCGCCGGTAGCATCACGGCGGTAAAAAAAGCTCGGAAAGGGAACGAAATGCAAAGCCAGAATCCCCCGGCGGCCGGCCCGGTGACTTTTACGGACCGGATGCGGGCGCGAAGCAAAGGTGTGGTCGAAACCGTCGCCGGATTTTTCAACCGGGCGGGGGTTACTCCCAATACGATGACCCTGCTCGGGCTGATGGGATCGACGATGGGCGCGGTCCTCCTGGCGCTCGGCGCCATTCCGCTGGGCGGCTGGGTGGTCCTCGCGAGCGGGCTGACCGACGCGCTGGATGGGACGATGGCGCGCCTGCGGGGCAAGACCACGCGCTTCGGCGCGTTTCTGGATTCGAGCATGGACCGCTATTCGGAGCTGTTCATCTTCGGCGGCCTGGCGGTGTATTTCGGGTTCGGCTCCGACGTGCTCGGGGTGGCGGTCACCTTCGCGGCGGCGATCGGCTCGGTGATGGTTTCCTACGCCAAGGCGCGCGCCGAAGCGCTGGGCTTCGAGTGCAAGGTCGGGTTGCTCACCCGGGTGGAACGCTATATGGTGCTTTGCCCGCTGCTGATCCTGAACCTGCCGTTCCTCGCGGCGGCGGCGGTGGCAGTTTTGGCGAACTTTACCGCGCTGCAGCGGATCGGGCATGTGTACCGCCAAGCCCGCGGCGACGCTTAAAGGAAAAAATTCTCTTTGGGAGAGGTAAGCCATGAGTTTTGACGAACTCGGAATCCACATCGGCGTCTTGTACATCCGTTATTACGGCATCATCCTCATGTCCGCCGCGCTGCTTGTCGCCTGGACGGCCGAGGTGCTTGCCCGCCGGCGCAAATTCGATCCGGAAATCGTGTGGGATATGTTTCTGTGGGTGGTCATCGGCGCGGTCGTCGGGGCGCGCATCTGGCACATCCTCACCCCGCCCGCCAGTATGGTCGCCGTGGGAATGGATACCGCCTACTACCTCACCCATCCATTCGACGCCGTCAACCTGACCAAGGGCGGGCTCGGCCTGCCCGGCGGGATCATGGGCGGCGCTTTTGCGATGTGGCTTTATGTCCGCCGCAATAAGCTTTCGTTCCTGGTGTGGGCCGATATCGCCGGCCCGGGCATCGCCCTCGGGCATGCCTTCGGCCGGCTGGGGAACTGGGTCAACCATGAGGTTTACGGAGCCCCTACCAATCTTCCGTGGGGCATCTACATCCCGCCCGAATACCGCCTGACGCAATACGCCAACGTCGACCGCTACCATCCGCTCTTCCTGTATGAAGCGCTGCTCAACCTGGTGAACTTCGCCATCCTGATCCTCCTGGGCCAGAAGTACAGCCAGCAGTTGAAGCTGAAGGACGGCGATTTGATGCTGGCGTACTTTATAAACTACGGCCTGATTCGGTTCTTCCTGGAATTCATACGGCTGGATACCTCGCCGCTGGCAGGCACCACCCTCAATGTGAATCAGATGGTCGCGGCCATTGCGGTCGTGGCCTCGGCCTTGGCGCTGATCTGGCGCCATGGCCTTGGAGACTGGGTCAGGTCGCACCGGCCGACGAAAGAACCCACGGAAATTTGAGCGGAAACGGAGAGACGGAAGGATGCGTCTCTCCTTTTTTTTTTCCTCACCCCCTACCCCCTCTCCTGGAATTATTCCAGGAGAGGGGGTAGGGGGTGAGGAAGGATGGCTGAATGATCGAAGCAAGCGGTTTGACAAAACATTACGAACGGGTGACCGCCGTGGACGGTCTGACGCTGCGGGTCGGGCAGGGGGAAATTCTCGCCCTGCTTGGTCCCAACGGCGCGGGCAAGACCACCACCACCCGCATGCTGGCGGGCATTCTGCGCCCGAATGCGGGCGGTGCGCGCGTCGCGGGCTTCGACATCCTCACCGAAACGGAAAATGTCCGCGCCGCGGTCGGCGTTCTGACCGAACAGCACGGGCTCTATTCCCGGATGCGGTGCGGCGAATATTTGGATTTTTTCGGCGCGCTCTACGGGCTGACTCCCGCCCGGCGCCGGGACCGCGCCCGGACATTGCTGCGCGAACTGAGGCTGGAGGTCGATTCCGACGCCTGGCTGGCCGAATTCTCCAAGGGCATGCGCCAGCGTCTGGCGCTTGTCCGGGCGCTGATGCATTCGCCCAAGGTCCTGCTCCTCGACGAACCGACCTCCGCGCTGGATCCGGAATCCGCCCGCGTGGTGCGCGATCTGCTGCGCTCGATGCGGAAGGATGGCTGCACGATCATGGTGTGCACCCATAATCTCTCCGAGGCCGAGGAACTGGCCGACCGGATCGCCATCATCCGCCGCGGGCGCCTGATCGCCGGGGGAACCGCCGCCGAACTGCGGATGCGCATGCTGGGGCCGGCGGTCTTCGAATTGCGTCTGGCGGAGGAGAACGGGGATCCGGCGGCGGCGCTGGCCGGATTGGCCGAAGTGGTGGGGCGGATTCCTGCGGGCATCCGCTACCGCGCGGCCGATCCGCTTTCGGCGAATCCGGAGATCCTCCGCCGGGTGATGGAGCGGGGCGGCAAGGTGGTGGAATTGCGCGAGGTCACCCCTTCGCTGGAAACGGTTTATCTTCAAGCGGTCGCCGAAGACGGCACACCGCCGCCCTCCGGGGAGGTGAAATGAGCTCCGCCGCGAAAACCCTTCCGCTGCGCTTCCGCGCCTCGCGCCTCGCCGCGCTGGTCAAACGCGAGATGCGGGATCAACTCCGCGATTGGCGGGTGGTGATCCCGATGGCCATCCTGACCCTGTTCTTCCCGATCCTGATGAACTTCGCGGCACGGCTGGTCATCAATTACGTGAACCAGTACGGCGGCCAGGTCATCGCTGAAGCGGTCTTCCCCTTCCTCCTGATGATCGTGGGCTTCTTCCCGACCTCGGTCGGGCTGGTGATCGCGCTGGAAAGTTTTGTCGGCGAGAAGGAACGCTATAGCCTGGAGCCGCTGCTGGCCACGCCGCTATCCGATATCGAGCTCTTCCTGGGTAAAGTCCTCGCGTCGGTGATCACGCCCCTGTGCGCCGCCGCGCTGGGGATTTCGGCTTACCTGGCCGGGATGTTTTTTTCCGCCGGATGGTTTCCGCCGCTCGCACTCCTGGGGCAGATCCTCGTTCTCACCATCGCCCACGCGGTGTGCATGGTGTCGGCCGCGGTGGTGATCTCCGCCCAGACCAATTCGGTGCGGGCCGCCAATCTGCTGGCGTCGTTCGTGATCGTCCCCTTTGCGCTCCTGATGCAGGGCGAAAGCATGATCATGTTCTACCGGATGTACAACGAACTGTGGTGGGTCATCGGCGGCGTGATCCTCCTGGCGGTGATTTTCATCCGGATCGGGCTGCGCCAGTTCCGGCGCGAAGAACTGCTCTCGCGCGAGGTCGAGGAATTGCGCTTTGACCGGATGGGGGCATTCTTCGGACGCTGCTTCAGCGGGGGCGCGCGCAACCCCGTGGCCTGGTACCGCCAGGCCGTCGCGCCCGCCTTCCGCCGGATCCTGCCGGCCGTCCCATGGACGGCGATCGCGTTCGTAATCGGGGCGGTGCTGGGGATCATGCTGGCCAACCGTTTTCCGTTCCCCGTATCGATGCTGCAGACCCGGGATTACAAGGAAGAATTCCTTAAATCGCTTGAGGCGCTCGGTTTCTTCACCCCGGGCGGCACCTGGATGATCTTTTCCCACAATGCGCAGGCGATCTTCCTGGCCTTCGTCCTGGGGTCGATCTCGCTCGGGATCATGGGGCTTGTGGTATTGATGCTTCCGCTCGGCGTAATCTCCTTCGCCACCGTGACCATGGCCCGCGCAGGAACATCGGCCTGGCTGTTCGTCCTTGGGTTTGTCCTCCCGCATGGAATCGTCGAGATACCGGCCATGCTGATTTCCGGCGCGGCCATCCTGCGCGTCGGCAACTGCCTGCTGGCCAAACCGGAGGGGCGCTCGCTGGGACAGATCTGGCTCCAGGCGCTGGCCGATTGGCTGGTCGTGCTGCTGGGGGTGGTGCTTCCCCTGCTGCTCGTGGCTGCGATTCTCGAAACGTGGGTGACGCCCCTCGTGGCCGCCAGGGTCCTTGGATGGTAAAGCTGGTCGTCCTCGGCGCGTCCTGCCTCCTTGCCACCGAAGCGCGGCGGCCAACCCACCTCGCCTGCCTGGGGGAGGAGCACGGTCTGCTGATCGATTGCGGCGTCTCCCCGCGCGGCCGGCTCGAGGCGCTCGGCGTCAACCCCGGACGGATCGGGGATGTGTTCATCACTCATTTTCATCCGGATCACGCGGCCGGCCTGGCCCTGTTCCTGATGGAACTGTGCCTGCGCGGCCGGTCGGAACCCATGCGCGTGCATTCGTGCGCCGAAAGCATCCGCCGGATCCGGAAGAGCATGCAGATGTACGGTTGGAAGAAAATGCCGGGCCAGTTCCCGGTAAGCTACCGGACCGTGAAACGCGGCAAACGCACGCCCGTCATGGAGAACGCCGAGTTCCGCGCGTTCTCCACGCCGGTTCGGCATGTGGTGCCGGCATTGGGATTACGGGTGGACATCCTGCCTCATGGAAAAAGCTTCGTATACTCGGCCGACACCGAGCCGTCCGCCAACCTGGTGGCGCTGGCCCGGAACGCGGATCTGCTGATCCATGAAGCGACGGGCGCGGGAACGGGCCACTCGAGCGCGGCTCAAGCGGCGGCGGCAGCCCGCGCGGCCGGCGTGCGCCGGCTGCTCCTGATCCATACCAATCCATACTCGGATTTCGACGCGCTGCTTGCGGAAGCCCGGGCGGTCTTCGATGGCGAAGTCATGCTCGCCGAGGATAAAATGGAGATCGACTGGTAACCAGCCGCGCCCATGCAGGAGAGCACCGCCCGGGGGGACGGATATCCGCCGAAATCCACGTGATACAATAGTTATGAATAGAAACCCCTGAAAATACCACATGACAGCCTTTTTAAGGGGTTTCAAGCAGAGAAAGGCGGCGGTTATGGATAATCCCTCCCCGGTCGACCTTCAGGATTACCTGTGTGAATCCAGCGATCGTAATACCGGCCCGCTTCATAAGCACGAATACATCACATCCCGATACGTCTGGATCCATCACACCCACGTATGGCGTCCGCCGACGGACGTCTACGAAACCGGGCAGACCATCCGCGTCCAGGTGGAAGTGGCGGGCATGGAGCACGCGGATATTGCCGTCACACTCGAGGGCAGGGTGTTGCGGATTACCGGGATCCGCAAGGACCACCTGGAACGCAGGGTGTACCACCAGATGGAAATCCACACCGGGGAGTTCCTGACCGAAGTCGATCTGCCGGCGGCGGTGGAGCCCGATTTCGTTCACGCCCATTATCACGACGGCTTCCTGCTTGTGGATCTGCGCAAGATGCAGGAAAACCCGAATTCCGCCTGACCGTTCGGAAGGCGCAGGAAAAAAATTTCATGCCGGCATCGCGTTGGATAAATTCCGCGGAAGAACTGGTGGATTTGCTGGCCGACTCCATTCCCTTCGGGGATCCGTCGGACGAGCCGGTGGATGCCGCCCTGTCGTCGATCATCGCCCAGGTCCAGGATGCGGCCGCCCCTGAGGAGGCGGCCAAACCGGGAGCGGCGGATTCCGAATTCCGCATCCCGGAAACCCTGCCGATCCTTCCCCTGCGGGGCGTGGTGGTTTACCCGCAGACCGTCGTCCCGCTGACGGTCGGACAGCCGCGCTCGATCCGCCTGGTGGACGACGCCACGGTCGGGGAGCGCATCATCGGCCTGGTCACATCCAAAGACCCGGACCTGGCCACGCCCGGTCCGGCGGATCTGTTTACGATCGGGACGGCGGCGATCGTCCACCGGTTGTTCCGCGCGCCGGACGGGACGATCCGGATCGTGGTCCAGGGACTCTCGCGCATCCGAATCCTCGAGTACACCGACGAAGAGCCGTATTTGAAGGCTCGGGTGGAAGCCGCGCCGGAGACGGTCGAGACGGGGCTCGAGGTCGAAGCGCTCTCGCGCAACGTGCGCGACCAGTTCTCCAAGATCGCCGAATTGATCCCATCGGTGCCGCGCGAACTGGTGACGACGATCGTGAGCCTGGAGGATCCGCTCCAGGTGGCCTACACCATTTCCAATTACCAGCGCATGGATCTTGAGCAGGGGCAGAAAATCCTAGAGTTGGATTCCGCCGCGGCCAAATTGAAACAGCTCGTCGGCCTGCTGGCCAAGGAACTGGACGTCCTGCAGCTCGGGGCGAAGATCCAGGAGGAAGCCCGCTCCGAGATCGAGAAGGTCCAACGGCAATATTTCCTGCGCGAGCAGATGAAGGCGATCCAGAAGGAGTTGGGGGAAACCGACGAACAGGCGGCCGAAGTCGAGGAACTGCGCAAGAAGATCGAGGCCGCGGGGATGCCCGAAGAGGCGGCCGAACAGGCCAAGCGCGAGCTCGACCGCCTGGCCAAGCTCCCTTCGGCGATGGCCGAATACGGCGTCATCCGCGCGTACCTGGATTGGCTGATCGACCTCCCGTGGAGCAAGGTCACGGAGGATCATCTGGATGTGAACGACGCGCGGCGCGTGCTGAACGAAGATCACTACGCGCTGGATGATGTCAAGAAGCGGATTTTGGAATATCTCGCCGTGCGCAAACTGCGGGCGGAGCGCAAGGGGGATGCCAAGCCCGAAGCCAAACCCGGTGATTCGATCCGGCGCGAACGCGAGGGAGCGATCCTGTGCTTCATCGGGCCGCCGGGCGTGGGTAAAACCTCGCTCGGCCGGTCGATTGCGCGCGCCATGGGCCGCAAATTCATACGCGTTTCGCTGGGTGGAACGCACGACGAAGCCGAGATCCGCGGCCACCGCCGGACGTACATCGGATCGATGCCGGGCCGGATCCTGCAGGCCCTGCGGCGGGCGGAAAGCCGCAACCCCGTGTTCATGCTGGACGAGGTCGACAAGCTGGGATCGGATTTCCGCGGCGACCCGTCCTCGGCGCTGCTCGAAGTGCTCGATCCAGAGCAGAACCGCGAGTTCCGCGACAACTACCTGGAAGTCGCGTTCGACCTCTCGCAGGTGCTCTTCATCACCACCGCCAACCAGTTGGAAACGATCCCCGGCCCGCTCCTGGACCGGATGGAAGTCATCCCCATCTCCTCCTACACCGAACGCGAGAAGATCGAGATCGCCAAGGGCTACCTGGTCCCGCGCCAGCTGCGGGAGAACAGCCTGCGCGCCGAAGAGGTGGAGTTCGGCGAGGACGCCTTGCGGACTCTGATCCGCAATTACACGCGCGAGGCGGGCGTCCGGGAACTCGAGCGGGAGATCGGCTCCATCTGCCGCAAAGTGGCCACCGGGGTCGCCGAAGGCCAGGCGATGCGCGAAAAGATCACGGCCGAAAAGGTCGTGGCGTACCTCGGGCCGATCAAATTTCTATATACCGAGGAAGTCCAGGAGCGCACCTCGATCCCCGGCGTGGCGACGGCGCTGGCCTGGACCCCGATCGGCGGTGATATTTTATTCATCGAGGCGACGCAGATGCCGGGCCATCGGGGATTCCAGCTCACCGGCTCGCTCGGCCAGGTGATGCAGGAATCCGCGCACGCCGCGCTTTCCTACGTGCGTTCGAAGACCGAGGAGCTCCGCCTCCCGGCGAACTTTTTCGAAACCCACGACATCCATCTCCACATACCCGGCGGCGCCCAGCCGAAAGACGGTCCGTCGGCGGGAATCACGATGGCGACCGCGCTGGTCTCGCTCATTTCCGGCCGCCCGGTCCGTTCGGATGTGGGGATGACCGGCGAAATCACCCTGCGCGGAAAGGTGCTTCCGATCGGGGGGGTAAAGGAAAAAGTCCTCGCCGCGCACCGCGCCGGCCTGAAGACGGTGATCCTGCCGCGGCGGAACGACCGGGATTTAAAGGATATCCCGCAGGAGGTCCGCGATGAGTTGAAATTCATCCTGGTGGATACGGTGGACGAGGTATTGAACCTGGCGCTTACGCCGAAATCCGGCAAAGGCCGGAAGGCCGCGTCCGGAAAGCTCAGGCCCCCATCCGGGAAGAAAGCGCATGCGAGGCCGGCGAAACGAAACAAAAGGAAGCATTGATCCCCGCCGCACGGCGGACGGGGATGGACCCTGAACAGGCACGGGAGGATGGGAATGCCGAAGATTTTGCTCCTGGAAGACGACCGCGACATGACCATGCTGCTGACGACGCTCCTGGAGATCGAGGGGTATCAGGTCCGGTCGTACGATTCCAAGCGGCCCGCCGCGGCGCAGGCGGAGGAGGATAAACCGGATCTGGTTTTCCTGGACGTGCACCTTGGAGGCAAGGATGGAATCCAAATTCTGCGCGATTTGAAAGCCAACCCGGTGCTGGAGGGGGTGCGCGTCGTCATGACCTCCGGGATCAACCTGACCGAAGAATGCCTGGCGGCCGGCGCCAACGCCTTCATCGTCAAACCGTACATGCCCGAGAACCTGTTGCACCTGCTATCCGCTGTTCTGGCCGCGCCGGCGGACCAGATCCACCGCGAAGAGGGCGCCAAACCCGCCTCTTCCGCATCCTATCGGAAATTTCTGTAAACCGACATGAGCCGAAAAAACCGACAGTGGTATTCTCTCGACCTGCACATCCATACGCCCGCCTCCGCGGATTATCAGGAGACGGGGGTGACGATGCTCGATATTCTGCGCCGCGCCGAGGCGCGCGGCCTTTCGGCGATCGCTTTCACCGACCATAACACCGTCGGCGGATACCGCCGCATGCGCGAGGAGATCGCCTTTTTGGAGGCGCTGGAAAAGGGCGGACGGCTGGCCGGCGAGGAACGCCCGCGGCTGGAGGAATACCGGCGCCTGCTCGGGAAGCTGATGGTCTTTCCGGGTTTCGAATTCACCGCGACGCTGGGGTTCCATATCCTCGGAATTTTTCCCCCGGAAAAAAGCGTCCGCGAGATCGAACACATCCTGCTCGACCTGAACATTCCCGACAGCCAGATCGATCAGGGATCCTCGATCGTCGGCGCGAGCGCGGATGTGCTCAGCGCCTACCGCAAGATCGACGAGGCGGGGGGACTCGCGATCGCGGCGCACGCCAACAGCACCAACGGCGTGGCCTTGCGCGGGTTCGATTTCGGCGGCCAGACCAAGATCGCCTACACCCAGGACCCGCACCTGCGCGCGCTCGAAGTGACCGATCTGGACCAGCGCGGGCGGCACACCACCGCGGCCTTCTTCACCGGCGTCAAACCGGAGTATCCGCGGCGGATGCACTGCATCCAGGGGTCGGACTGCCACCGCCTGCGGGCCGATCCCTCCAACCGAAAGAATCTGGGCGTGGGAGACCGCGCCACGGAAATGCTGCTTCCGGAAATCTCCTTCGCCGCCTTGCGCGAACTGTTCGAGGGGAACGATTTTTCTCGGACGCGCACGCACCGGGTGACACAGGAGGAAGTGGAAGCATTCGACTTCATCCAGAGCGCGCGCGAGGAGGGCCCCAGCATCGTCCAAGCCTTCCACGAGAGCATGACGGAAAAAGGCGGCAAACTATACGACGTCATCGCCGATGTGTGCGCCTTCGCCAATACCAACGGCGGCGCGGTGTTCATCGGCGTCGGGCCGGACCCGAAGTCTCCGCCGGTTGGGGTTCCGGAAGCCGCCAAGGCGGTGACCTTCCTCGAACGCGAGATCGGGCGCAAACTCTCCCCGGCGCTGCCGGTGGCGGTCGACGTGCAGGAGACGCGCGGTAAGCAGGTCATCCGGGTGATGGTCCCGCGCGGCGATGATCCGCCGTACGCCGTCGAGGACAGCAAGATCTACACCCGCGACGAGGATGAAACCGGTCTGGCGGTGCGGGATGAGATCGTCACGCTCGTCGGCCGGAAATTGCAGGTGCCGACCAGCGCGCCCGCCGCGCCCGCCGCCGCCGAAACCGCGGCGCCGGCCCCTTCGGCCGATTCGGCCGATCAGGGTTTCGCGGCCCCGCGCACCGGCGTGGAAGTCGTCTCGTTCGAAGAACGCGACGGGGACCGCTATTACAC
>JBAVFZ010000248.1:0-2467 GCA_049684495.1 Anaerolineales bacterium
GCCAGATGCCGGTATGGATGAATAGGTTGGCCGAGGTATTTTCCCGGGAACGGAATAGCACCAGTATTCCCGTTCGATCTTGAATAGTCCACTCCGTGCGTCCGATGCCGTCCCATACATTATTCGCTGCGCGTGTGCTGAAGGTCAAAACGCCGTCCGAAACAGTTGCTTTCGTGTTCGGATTATCATAGCCCATGCCCCAGCCGTAACTCAGGTCGCTGCACAGAAAATCGTCGAACCAGATCACCGTTCCGCCGGGGATGAGGGTATCCGCCTCGTCCTGCACTACCCGCATCGCATCCGATCCAAGCGGCGGGACACACGGCGGCGTCGGAGTGGATGACGGCCGCCGCGTGACCGTCGGCGTGAATGTTGCCGTTTCCGTCATCGCCGGTTCCGCCGTCGGACTGAGCGCGGACGTTGATACTCCCACCTTCCGCGGCAACAGACCGCCCACCAAGGAGCAGGCGAGGATTCCAAACAGCGGTATGGAAAAAAACATCCGGTATAAAATTCCGAATTTCTCCATGGACTTCAAACCACCCGTTTACGGTTTCTGCGCTTCGATCAAAAACCGGTGTTCCTTTACCGCAAAGGCGCCTTTTTCCTGAATGATTTGTTGGATTTCCGCCAGCCGGTCGTAATACTTTTCGATCGAAAAATCGCTGACCTGCCAGGAGATGGCTTTCAGATAATACACGACCGCCCCGATATCCTTGAACTCCGCCGTCGGGAATTCCTCCTTCCGCTCGAGGATCCGCAGTCCGCCGGTTTCCAATTGCTTGACCGCCCGCTCCAGGGACCACTCGGAAAAAGTGAAGTCGGGGATATTCTGCAGCGCTTCGTTCAGGTGGATACAGTTCCTGTCCCCAACCTGCTGCGTGATAAACCTGCCCCCGGGCTTCAGGACGCGCGCGATTTCAGACGCGAGTATCCCCCCGTGGCGGTTGATCACAAGGTCGAAGGATCCATCCCCGAACGGCAGGCTTATCGCGGCATGGGTATTGGCCACCTTCACCCCCAGCGGTTCCAGCCGGGCGGTGGCGATCTCCACGTTCGGCGGATAGCCTTCGGTTGCGCAGGTTCCCGGCGGCAGCGGCTGCAGAGACGCAAGAAATTCGCCGCCGCCGGTATCCAAATCCAGGAGCGCGTGGGCGGACGTGATACGGTTCCTGACAATCGCGCGATAATCCCAGGATGGCGGATTTTCCACGAACCTTCCGGATATGAAATTGAAATCCCACCCGGCAAATTCATACTGCCAGGCGTCGTTCATCAACCGCTCGAATTCAACCTTGTCGATTGCCATGAAAGGTTATCCTTTTGGATTAATAATTCCGGGATCTAAATTGTATTTCCATGCGGATGCCCGAATGAACGGCTTTCCCTACGCCGCTCTCTCTTCACCGGATGAGGATCCATTGTATCGTTTCACCGGTGTGAATCCATGGGCATTCCTGTTACTCCTTCCGAGTTCTCAAGCGGGGAATGAACCGCGGCACCCGCCGGCAATACTCGTCATAGGCCGTCCCAAACCGCTCCCGCAATTCACGTTCTTCCAACACCACAACGAAGAATAAAACCGGCAGGCTGATCAACCAGGCCAGGAAGGGACCGGAATAATTGGCGAACAGGGAATAGCCCAATACCATCAACAGCATCTCCATATAGCGCGGATTCCGGATCCGGCCGTAGATCCCGTCGGTCAGTAGGGTTCCTGGATAATTCTCCCGTGATAGCTCCGGAAATCCCGTTATTCTTTTTGAATCCAGACTCTTGATCCGCGCTATGCGCAATCCCACCGCACCCGCCAGGCTCAACCCGGAGAGCATGATGGCGACGGCATGGGTCCCCCCATTGGTTCCTAATAATGGCTCGCGAAGAAGCCAAACTCCGGCAATCCAAGCCGCGACCGGTAGGGCCAGGATAAAAACCGTCCATCCCCCTCCAAGCTTCCGCCAGAAAGCGGAGAAAGGATGGATGACCAGCCATAAGCCAAGCGAAGGCAGATGGCTTGCCAACACGAGAAGCGCCAAACCATACCGGATGAATTCAAGACCGGTCAAAGTTTTTTCGTCCGCCATTCAACGCCATCACTAATCCGAGCTCTATCTTCCCCGTTCGCAGGATAGGGATACTTCAAGAGGCCGGCGGTTTCCGTCGCCAGGTCGTGGTAAAGATCCATCGTCGCCCGCAGCGCCCCCCATGAATATTAAATAATACCAATTGTATCAGTGATCTTACGGCATAATCCGCGCATGATCTGATCCCGATGCAGAGGACCCCTGGAAAGGCCCGCATCCTGCCCAGCATCGGATTTGTAGATTGAGGATCCGCTTGCGATGCCTCCACAGGCATGTCATAATCTATTGGTTTTCCAATCCCTATTCGTCGGAGATTGCCGCGATGCGCAAACGGCCGATTGCCTTCCTCTTCTTGCTTTCCCTCTCCGCCCTCTCCTGCAGCC
>JBAVFZ010000249.1:0-16264 GCA_049684495.1 Anaerolineales bacterium
CGGTGACCGTATCCAACCGTCCGGTCAGCGCTTCGGCGGGCACCGTAACGGCGAAAGCAACCGGGACGAGGAAGGTGAGCGCGAACCTCAGCCATCCCGGGTACAGACTGATCGGCCAGCGCCCGGCCTCGTACATGCTCTGAAATACCTGGAGGATGTTTTCCACCCGCACGAACCAGAACGAGAGCGTCGCCAGGATTAACCAGAAGCTGTAGATAATGACGCCGCCCGCCAACAGCATCATTCCGAATACCATCGCCTGCGCCGGACCGACATGCTCCCCGAGCCGGGCGAGGGCAACGATCAGAACGCCCGCCCCCATCACGACGTCGATCGAGCGCCAGATGTCCACCGCCCGGATGCTGACCAGCAGTTGTGCATCCTCCGGTTTGGTGAGCGTGAAATCGAGCGTACCTTCCCGGACGGATTCGATAAACTCCTCCATCGCCGGCTGAATCACCAATCCGATCAAACCGCCGACCAGGAAATACACGCCGACCAGGGCCAGCACTTCATCCGGCCGCCAGCCGCCGAGATTGCCAGTGTAGCTGAAAATAACCGCCAAACCGGCCAGCGCGGTGGCCAATTCGAGAAGCGATTGGAACAACTGAAGGAAAAAATTCACGCGGTACGCCGTTTCCCCGATCACGCCGATCCGGAAGAACGCCCGGAACAGTCGCAGATAGGCCGCCGCATTTCCGCCGATCCGGCGAAGGCGGGAAGCAAGATCCGGCTGTGAAATTTCCATCCGATTGCCCGGCACGGCTTTCCTTTTATCGATCCGGTGGAATTACCGACGAAGTACTTGCCTGGATAAAAAAGGCGAGCGTTGGCTTCATGCGCCGACCGCCGAATAGATGCGCACTCCCGCGCGCCAAACCACACGCAGCAGCAGAAACGCCAGCCCGATCCACACCGCCTGCGCGAGAATGCCCGCAACGGCATCTTCGGGCGACCACCGCCCCAGGAGAAGCTCAACCGGGAAGCCGATCATCCAGCGAAAGGGCAGGATCTCGGCGGCGATCCGCACCGGAGCGGGGAAAAGCGACAGCGGAGCGATTTGCCCCGACAGGAATAAGATCAAAACAAAATACGTCTGGTTGATGGCGCCGACACGGGTAGTCCAAAAGGCGCTGAGCGCCAGAGTCCATTCCAGAAGGAACCGGAGCAGGAAAGCCAGAAACACGGCGGGGATGAAAAGCGCGATCATCCAAGGCTGAATGGACAGTGTGGGATGAAAGAGGAACCCGAGGACGACGGCGGCGAATAGCATGATCGGCAGGGTGATCAGTTTGGAGGACACGTTGTCGGCGATATCGGAATGGATCGGATGCACGGGCCGGAGCAGGGCGGACGAAAGCATGCCTTCCCGGACGCGGTACTCGTATTCGTACATGATCCAGGTATAGGTGACGTGGTTAACCAGCATCAGGATGATGTAGTAGGCGGCGAAATCCGCGGTGGAATACCCGCTGACGCTGCCGCCGCCGGTGCTGGAAACGGTCGACCAGACGATCAGGTAGACCACCGGTTCCAGCACGTGCCCGATCATCCAGATCACCAGCGAAGCGCGGTACTGCACCATTGCGGCAAAAGTGGTTTTAAATTGCTGCGCGTACAACTGCACCAGGCCGCTCACGGCGCCTCCCCGGCAAACACCCGCTCGATCACTTCTTCGATCGGCGAATCCTCCACCAGCAGGTCGATCACCGGCAGATCCGCCAGGATTCGCCCGGTTACGCGGGCCGTTTTGGTTTTCGGAACCCGCAGAGTGAAGGTTCCATCCTCACAGGAGACGACATCGCCGTAGGCGCTCAGTTCCGCATGGCAATCCTCCAGCCGGACAACGATGGTCTTGTGCGACGTGAAGCGTTGGACCAGGTCCGCCAGATCGCCGTCGAACAGCAGCCGTCCGCGATGAATGACGATCACCCGTTTGCATAGCGCCTCGACGTCGGCCATGTAATGGCTGGTCAGCAGGATCGTCGCCCCGAACCGCCGGTTATATTCCGCCAGAAAGACACGGATGCGCCGCTGCATGGTCACATCCAGTCCGATCGTCGGTTCGTCGAGAAAAACGACCTGCGGCCGGTGGAGGAGGGCTCCGGCGATCTCGCACTTCATCCGTTCTCCGAGCGAAAGGTTGCGCACCGGCTTGCGCAGCAGCGGGCCAAGCTCCAGCAGTTCGGTCAACTCGGCCAGCGTTCGGCGGAAGTCGGCGGGGGGAATGCGGTAGACGGCCTGGTTGAGCTCGAACGAATCCAGCGCCGGAATATCCCATACCAATTGATTGCGCTGTCCCATGACGAGGGTGATTCGGCGCAGGAATTCCTTCTCGCGCCGGTCGGGGGTGTGGCCCAGGACGGCGATCTCGCCCGCGGTGGGGTGCAACAGGCCGGAAAGCATTTTAAGCGTGGTGGTTTTTCCGGCGCCGTTGGGCCCCAGGAAGCCGACTACCTCGCCGGGCGCCAGGCCGAAGGAGATGCCGTCGACGGCGGGAATTTTTTCCGTCTCGCGATGCCACAGACTTCGCAGCGAGGCTTTAATTCCGGATTCGCGTTCGGTGACGGTGTAGATTTTTCGAAGGTCGCGGACATGAATTGCGGCGAGTGTCATGGGCGTCATCCTGCGGACGGGCGGGCTACTCTTTCCAGCCGTGGTCTCCGATCAGGGGAACAAATACGACGGCGATCATGCGGCGGTGATCGAAACCGGTTTGGATCCGGGTCCATAATTCCAATTCCTGAAGCGAATGTCCGCCGACGGGTGCGATCAGGCGCCCTCCGGGAGCCAGCTGTTCCAGAAGCGGAGGCGGTACCGCGGGCGTGCCCGCGGTGATCAGAATGGCATCGAACGGCGCCCGCTCCGGGCAGCCGGCGGTCCCGTCGCCGATCCTGACTTCGGCATTATCGATGCCGAGCGCGCGCAGGTTTTCCCGGGCCCGGTCCGCCAGATCGGAAATCCGCTCGATCGAGATGACCCTTTGCGCCAGGCAGGCCAAAATCGCCGTTTGATAACCGGAGCCCGTCCCGATCTCGAGGACCGTCTCCGTCTCCCTGACCTGCAGGGCTTCGGTCATGTAGCCGACAATGTACGGCTGGGAGATGGTCTGATGGCAGCCGATGGGCAGGGGGGTGTCGTCATAAGCGGAAGATTGCTCGAGGCCGGCGAGGAAAAGGTGCCGCGGCACGGCGCGCATCGCTTCGAGAACCCGCGGATCGCGAACACCGCGCCGTTCCACCTGGTCGCGGACCATGCGTTCACGCTGGACGCTTTGGGAATCGGGCGGGAAAGTGTGACGCAGGGTCACTTCGGCTCTCCGGCGGGCGGTGGCGGGCGCAGAATCGGGAAACGATCGCCGGGGCGCAACCGGGACCGTGCCGCAGCCGGTTTACCGGCGGGGGATTACGGGTAGACCATTCCGATCTGGCCGGTGGTCATGAAGATCACGCGTTCGCAGATATTGGTGATCCGGTCGCCGATCCGTTCGAGATTGTGCGCAATCCACAACAAGTACGTTCCGCGTTCGACGATCGCGGGATCCTTGGCCATGGCGGCCACGACCCGGTCGAACAGTTCCCGGTACAGGCGGTCGATTTCGTCATCCTGTTCGCCCACCCGGTGCGCGGCTTTCGGATCGCGCGCGACGAAGGTCTGCAGGCTTTCCGCGAGCATCGTGCGGCACAACTCCGCCATGGAGGGAATTTCCGTCAGCGGCCGGATCGGCGGTTCGTCGCCCATGCGCAGGACGATCTTGGCGATCCCCTCGGCGTGATCCCCCATGCGTTCGAGTTCCACGGCGAGGGAGTCCATCGCCAGGATCGCGCGCAGGTCGCCGGCGGCGGGCTGCTGGGTTGCGATCAGCGCCAGGCAGGATTCTTCCACTTCGTAGCGCATCCGGTTCAACTCGGCGTCGCCGGCGACGACCTGTTCGGCGAGGGAGCGGTCGCGTTCGCTCCAGGCCTGCACGGCGCGGTCGATCGCCTGGGCGACCTGCTTGCCCATATGCAGCAGTTGGTTCTGCACGGAGTCGAATCGTTCGTCGAGCAGGCGGCGGCGGGAAGCGGCGGAGGATGCGGATTCCATGTGCGCATTCTACCCGATTGCCGCCGGGAATCAAGCGGAATAAAAAGGCCCGGCGATAGCCGGGCCTTTATCCGTCATGCGGAAGTTTTCGGCGGGTGCCGTTTGTTGTAGCGGCGCACGAAGTAACGCGTGACCAGGACAAACGGAGTTATGAACAACGCGATCACCAGCAGCGCGGGGATCCCGCAAATGCCCAGCCGGATCAGGAAATCCACCAGGCTCTGCAGGCCGTGGACCAGGTCTTCGAGGGCTTCCTTGGCGACGCCCTCCGGATGCCAGCCGCCGATGCTGATCGGCTGCGAGGGGACGAACGGCTGGAGGGTGATCGTGATGAGGGAATATTTGGAGGCGGTGTCGTAATAATTGATCTGGCCCTCGAGCACCTCGATCTCGCTCATCACCTGGCGCAGTTGCGTCTCCACCGCGAGGACGGCTTCCGTGTCCACGGCGGTCTCCATGATCTTTAACAGGCGGTCCTGCGAGGCGCGCAGATTGCGCAACCGCGATTGCGCGTCGGTGTATTCGGCGGTGACGTCCCGCCCGGTGAGCGAGCGGCTTTTCACTTCAACCGCCAGGGCTTCGATCTCCGCCAGGGTGGCCTTCAGCTGGTGGGCGGAATCGGCGGGAACCCGGATGGAAATCTGGCCGGAGAAATACTTCTCGCCCGCCTCGCCGTAAACACTCTGGGTGATGTTGGATTCCACCACCCAGCCGCCCTTGGCAAACGCCATATCGGTGATTTTCGAAGCGGCGTCGGCGGGATCGTTCACGACCAGCGTCAGCGACGCGTCCATCAACACGATCCGGTCGGCCGGATTGACCACCGACTCCGGAACCGTGGAATCCGACGCGGTGTCCACCTTTTCGCCAGCCGCGCTCTCCGGCGCGGCGCCGGCGCTTAAAACGCGGTCGAAGTTGGTTTCCTGGGGTGCCATGGCGGCCGCCGCGCATGCGCTAAGCAGCAATATGAGAATGAAGGATAGGGAAAGGATCGCTTTTTTCATATCTCCTCCGTTTTCTTTTTCCGGTGTATTGGATTACACCTTACCCGACGCCGCAGCGGCGCCGATGGTTCCGGGAGGATCGGGCGGCTTACCAGCCTTCTTCGAGGCGGAGGATCAGGCGGGAGGGAAGATCGGCGAGCCGCATCCGGGATTGGACCGTTTCGATGGAATATTCCACCCGGTGCCATTCCCATTCCATGGTGTCGGTGTCCAGGAGGGAATACGCGGCGCGCGGGTCCTGGTCCCGCGGCTGACCGACGGAACCGGGATTGATGATCATCCGCTGATACCCGAGGACGAACGTGCTGGCGTGGGAGGGAAGATACGTCACGCACCGGTTCCGCTCGTTGAGCTGGAACGCGATGGCGACGTGGCTGTGACCGACGAGGCAATACAGCGTTTTGAAGAAGGCGAAGCTGGTCTGGACCCGGGGCGCATCCAAAAGGTATTCCCAGAGCGGGCGGCGCGGGCTTCCGTGGGCGAGGGTATACGGCTCCTGAACCTGCCGTTCCGGAAGTTCGTGAAGAAATTGGATTGTTTCGGGGGAAAGTTGACGGTGAGTCCACTCGAGCGCGCGGCGGGCTTCGCCGTTGAACGCATCCAGGGAAAGATCGCCTATGGCCGCCTTGTCGTGGTTGCCGCCGATGCACAGTACTTCGGGGAAATCACGGATCCGCTGGACGCATTCATTCGGATCCGGCCCGTATCCGACCAGGTCCCCCAGGCACCACACGGCATCAAACATCCCGGCGTCTTCGAGCACTGCGTCCAGGGCGGTGAGATTCGCGTGGATATCGGAGACAACCAGGATCCGCATGATGAACCGGAAGAAGTCTACACCGGGAGGGAGGAATAGGCAATGCCGGAGGAAAATGAACTTCCCGATAAATAGACAAGTCCTCGGGTGAGGGGGGCACCCGAAGACTTGTCTATAAAAATTCTATCACACGCAAGAGGTTTGAAGATTAAACTATCGTTAATTTGAATCGGGGTTGAAGCACCGCAAGTTCGATTGGCGGATGACTCGAATAGAGATTTAATCGAAAATTTCTCCCGATTTTTATTACTTTCGCAACCCAGAGCAAGGTTGACTTGCGGGATTCTTATTGCGATCTTGTATCCCATCGAAAATTACCGACCGGCGGGTCGGGAAGCTGGATGCGTATCTTGACCTGAAAAGTTCTTGCCAAATTGGTTTTGAGAAAAGCCATCCACACAATTCGTGGGATGGCTTTTAAAAAAACGATACGGATATTTTCGCGGGTTAAATTTCCCGGATATACACGCGATGGTTTTTATACGGCGTCCCGCCCATATTGATCAGGTCGGCGCGCATTTCTTTCGTCGTTTCCGCCACCTGGCACATCTCGCCGTATTTGAATTGCTGGTGATGGAGGTTGAGGGTTTTTTCCAGTTCCGTATAGAGCAGAACGTTGCCGCCGAGACCCCGGTATTCCGGGAGAATGCCCGCGCCGTTGACTGCCATCCATTCGGTGCGGTTTACTTCGCGCAGAATGTCGATTAGCGCCCGCGGAGAGGGGATGGGATCCAAAAAGGAAAACGGAGGAACGTATCCCCGGATGCGCTGCAGTGCGGCGGACACGTCGGGAAAGGCGATCACAAAACCGACCACGTCATCCTCATGGGCGATGATTTTCATGAAATCGTAGTTGATCAATTGCGTGATATTCTCGACGACGAAATTCACCTCGTGATCCGACAGCGGGTAATACTCCCAGTTCTTTACGAAAGTATTGTTGTAGGTGGTGATGAATTTCGGGATCCAGGTCATCATATCTTTGTTGGATTTGAATTGCAGCACGCGGAACGTGCCGCGCTTCTGCACCTTTTCCGCTAAACGGTAGACGCGCTCCGGAAAGGTGAACTTCTCGCGCGGAATGGCGCAGGTGATGAAATCCACTTCCTTGCGGAAACCGAGGGCTTCCATCCGGCGCGGGTAATAAGCATGGTTGTAAGCCATCATCATCATGGTCTGGCGGTGTTCGAAGCCGTCCACCAGCATGCCGTATCCGTCCAGCGGGCCGAACCCCTTCGGCCCCAGCATGCCGTTTAATCCGCGCGCGCGGGCCCAGGAGAAGGCGGCGTCGAAAAGCGCCTGCACCACTTGCGGGTCGTCCACGGTCTCGAACAGGAAGAACGACGCCACCTTGCGGTCGTGATACTTGTTGTACGGTTTGTTTTCCAGGACGGCGATCCGCCCCGCATCGGCCCCGTCTTTCACGGCGATAAAGAAATCCGCGTCGGAGTGCTCGTAAAACGGGTGCTTCTTCCGATTGAGCTGCATCGACAGATCGCCCCACATCGGCGGAACCCACTGTTGGATCCCGGTGTAGATCGGAAACGGCACCCGGAAATAACGGATGACATCGGACCGCTTGTTGGAGTCAATTCGGTCGATCTTTATCACAGGGCCTCTCCTTGGTTTCGAGATGGGCGCGAGGCGAATTAAATCTCGCGGATGAATACCCGGTGGTTCTTGTGGAAAGCCCCGCCGAGGTTGGCAAGGTCGGAGCGCATTTCCTTGGCGGTTTCCGCCACCTGGCATAATTCGCCGTAATTAAACTGCCGGAAATGGCTGTTGATCGTTTTCTCCATCTCCAAATACATCAGCGCATTCCCGCCGACACCTTTGAATTCCGGAAGGATTCCCCCGCCGTTCAGCGCCAACCATTCGGTCCGGGAAACCTCGCCGAGAATGTCCGGGATGGCCAGGGGCGGCGGAATATTGTCCATGAGCGCCACGGGAGGAATGTATCCGCGAGTCCGCTGCAGGGCGGCGGAGATGTCGGGAAAGGAGAGGATGAAGCCCACGACCTCGTCCTTATGGGTCATGATTTTTATCAGATCCTGGTCCAGGAATTGCATAATATTGTCCACGACGAAGTTCACTTCCCAATCGGTAAGCGGGTAGTATTCCCAGTTATTGACGAAGGCGGCGTTATAGGCCTTGATAAAACTGGGGATCCAGCGCAGCAGTTCTTTTTTATTTTTAAACGAAAGCACCTTGAAGGAGCCGCGCCGGATAACCCGCTCCGCGATGGAACGCACCCGCGCGGGGAGGATGAACTGGTTGCGGTGGATGAGGCAGGTGATGAAATCGACTTCCTTGCGGAAACCCAGGGCTTCCACGAAGCGGGCATAATACGGAGGGTTGTAAGCCGACATCATCATCGTCTGCCGGCGGTCGAATCCCTCGACCAGCATACCGTAACCGTCGAGCGGACCGAACCCCTTCGGCCCCTGGATACCGGTTAACCCGCGTTGGCGCGCCCATTCGAAGGCCTTCTCGAAGAGGGCGTTCGCGGTTTCGGAATCGTCGATGCATTCGAACAAAAAGAACGAGGCGATCTTGCGGTTGTGATACTTGTTGTACGGTTTGTTTTCCAGCACCGCGATCCGGCCCGCGTCCCGGCCGTCCTTGACAGCTATGAAAAAATCCGCGTCGGAGTGCTCGTAGAACGGGTGCTTCTTCCGGTTAAGCTGCATCGCCAGGTCCGACCACAGCGGCGGCACCCAGAGTTTGGAACCGGCGTACAGCGGAAAGGGGATTTTGTAAAAGCGGATGACGTCGGAGCGCTTGTTGCTGTCGATTTGCTCGATGCGGAGCATGGGAACTCCTTTTCGCTACAGGATGGGCTTTCCGCCGGCCGTGTTCCATTCGGCCGGCCGGGGCGATCGTCATTCCCGCGTGATCTAAGCGGGAATCCATAAGGTACTCGTACAAGTTTCTTCTCTGGAAATCCCTGGATGCCCGCTGAAAACTCGCGGGCATGACGATCACCTGTCATTCCCGCCTAAAGCAACCCTGGGGCAAGCGCGGGCATGACGATCGCTCACGGATACCGGGCTTCGAAATATCCGGTCCGCTTTATAGATGTATGTAACCCCCGTCCAATCCATGCGCCGCTTCCATCAGCACCTCGCTTAGCGTCGGATGGGCATGCACATTCCGCGCAATGGCTTCGATCCCGAGGCCGGCCTGGCGGGCCAGGGTTAATTCGGGCATGAGCTCGGTCACTTCGGGGCCGATCAAATGCGCTCCGAGCAGTGTTCCCTTGGTTTCGTCGACGACCAGTTTCACCCAGCCGCCGTAATCCCCGAGGCCCAACGCCTTCCCGTTGGCTTGGAAGGGGAAGCGCGCAATTCGAACTGAGATCCCCCGCGCCGCCGCCTGGGCTTCGGTAAGTCCGAAGGAGGCCACCTGCGGCTGCGAGTATACGGCCCGCGGAAGGAATTCGTATTCCAGAACGGCGCCGTCCTTCCCGGCGATATTCTCGGCACAAGCCTTGCCCATCGCGGACCCGACGTGCGCCAGCATCAATTTGCCGGTGACGTCGCCGACCGCCCAAATACCCGGAACGTTGGTCGCCATGCGTTCGTCGACGGGGATCCGTCCTTTTTCAATGGATACGCCCAGGGTTTCCAGGCCGAGATTTTCGGAATTCGGCCGGAAGCCTACGGCCAGCAACACCTGCCCGGCGTTAAGCGATTCTTCGCCGGCTCCCGTTCGTATTATTAATTTCACACCGCCGCCTGAGATTTCAGCGGATTTCACCATGCTGCCGGTGCGAATTCCGATTCCACGCCGGGCGAACATTCTCGCCAGTTCGGCGCTCGATTCCTCGTCTTCCAGCGGCGCGATCCGCGGGAGCATTTCCACGATGGTCACCGGAATGCCGTAGGCGCTCCAAAGGGTCGCGAATTCGAGACCGATCGGGCCGCCGCCGACGATGACCGCCGAGGAGGGCGGGGTTTCCTGCAGGATGGCTTCGCGGTAGGTGAGGATGTGCGCGCCGTCCGGCGCCAAACCGGGCGGGACGGCGGGCCGCGCACCGGTCGCGACAACGATGTGCCTGGCCTTAACCGGTATCTCGCTTCCGCCGTCCGCCGTGCTGAGCATCACGGCTCCCGGTTCGGAAATGCGGGCGGTTCCGCGCAGGACATCGACCGCGTTTTTCTTGAGGAGGAACTCCACCCCCTTGACCATCCGGCCCGACACCTGGCGTGAGCGTTTGACGGCGGCGGCGTAATCCGCGCGCACTTCGCCGGTTTCGAAACCGAATTCCCTGCCGCCGGTTTTCAGGATGCGGATGACTTCCGCGTTGCGCAGCAACGCTTTCGAGGGGATGCAGCCGACGTTAAGACAGACGCCGCCGAGGAACTCCTTCTCCGCCACCGCCGTTTTCAAACCCAGCTGGGCGGCCCGGATGGCGCAGACATACCCGGCAGGGCCGGCGCCGATAACGAGGACATCGTACGGGGAAGCGGGCACACGAACTCCTATCCCGGAGGTGGAATGCGGAAAATGCCGCCCCGGTCATTCCCGGAGCCATTCCAGCCGCCGGTGCAAACGTGCAGGTGCGCGGAGAGGCCAGGGTTCGGTGGGATTATAATTCCAAACGAGCTCTCCATGCGGAAGAAAATCCTGCTGATCCTGCTCCTGCTATGCTTAATCCCCACCGCGAATATCCGCGCCGCGGCCACACCGCGCGTCCTGTGGCTGACCGCCGAAGGCGCGGTTTCCACCGTGATGACCGAATACGTCGAACGCGGAGTGGACCTGGCCGGGCGGGCTGGGTACTCCCTGATCGTTCTGCAACTCAACACGCCGGGCGGGCAGATCGACCTGATGGAACGGATTGTCACCGCGCTGCGGGAAAGCACCGTCCCGGTGGTGGTGTATGTGGCCCCGCGGGGTGCGATGGCCGGAAGCGCCGGGACGCTGATCACGCTGGCCGGGCACCTCGCGGCGATGGCCCCCGAAACGGCGATCGGCGCAGCCAGCCCCGTCGGCTCGCAGGGCGAGGATCTAAACCAAACGCTGGCCGCCAAGGAAAAGGAAATCCTCAGCGCGCTGGTCCGCTCGCTCACCGAAAACCGCCCCGCGGAAGCGGTCGCGCTCGCCGAAAGCACGATCCAGAGTGCCAAGGCCGTTTCTTCCAGCGAAGCGCTGGCGGCGGGGTTGATCGACATCATCGCCGACAGCCGGGAAGACCTGCTCCGCCAGCTGGATAGAAGAACCGTCCGCCTGGCGGGCGGCGAAGTGACCCTCCACACCGGGTTCGCCGCGGTCGACGAATTGGATCTCAACATCATCGAGATCCTGCTGGGCGTGCTCACCAATCCCAACATCGTGTTCATCCTGCTGGCGATCGGCGTGCAGGCGATCCTGATCGAACTCTCCCAGCCCGGCGGCTGGGTGGCGGGTTTCATCGGCGCGGTGTGCCTGGCGCTGGCTTTTTATGGGATGGGATTGCTAACCGTCAACTGGCTGGGGCTGGTTTTCGTCGTCCTGGCGTTCATCCTCTTCTTTATGGAATTCCAAACTCCCACGCACGGCGCATTAACCGCCGCGGGCGCGGCGTCGTTCATCGCCGGCGCATTGATCCTCTTTAATTCCCCCGTCACGCCGGAATTTCAACGGGTCTCCGTGCCGCTGGTTATCGGAACCGGTGTTGCGCTGGCGGCGGTGTTTTCGGTTGTCATCGGCGTCGCACTCCGCACCCGGCGGCTGCCGCCGGCGATGGGCATTGCAACCCTGATCGGGAAGCCGGGCGAGGTGCGGGAAGCGCTCGATCCGAAGGGGATGGTCCAGGCGGAGGGCGAGTTATGGAGCGCCGAAAGCGAAGACGGTTCGACGCTCGCGGCGGGTGAACGGGTGGAAGTAGTCAGGGTCGAAGGGCTGCGGCTGATCGTGCGGAAGAAGCCGTGACCCGTCCGTCGATCCTGCTGACCAATGACGACGGCATCGAAAGCCGCGGGTTATGGGCCGCCGCAGAGGCGCTGGCCCGTGTCGGCGACGTGACCGTCGTCGCGCCGAGCCGGCAGTGGTCGGGCGCCGGACGCAGCTTCCCACGAACAACATCCGGAAAAATCGACGTCCGCGAAAAAATCTTCGGCGGAGAAAATCACCGCGTATTTGCCGTAGACGGATCCCCGGCGCAGGTCGTGCTGTTCGCATTATTCGACATCCTGCCATCCCCTCCGTCGCTCGTTGTGGCGGGGATCAATTTCGGGGAGAACGTGGGATACGGGATAACCATTTCCGGTACGGTGGGCGCGGTGCTGGAAGCCGCCGCCAACGGGCTGCAGGCGCTGGCGGTTTCCCAGGAGACTCCCGCGGATCAGAAGGAAGACCTCGCTTGCGAGGTGGATTTTTCCGCCGCCGCATACTTCACCAGGCTGTTCGCGGAAAAGATCATCGCACTACCGGCACAACCGGATGTGGCGGCCTTGAAAGTGGACGTTCCGCTCGGCGCCACGCCGGATACGCCATGGACCCTAACCCGGCTTTCCCGCACCCGCTATTACCAACCGGTTCGCACCGGGCGAAAATCGTTTTCCACCCCGGCGCAGATCCCTTTCCGGATCGAGTTTAATCCTCAGCAGGAGGAGCCGGGTTCCGATGTATATGCGCTGCATGTCGAAGGCAAGGTTTCAGTGACCCCGTTCAGCCTGGATCTCACCGCGCGCGCGGATTTCTCGGAAGTGGACGCAAACCTGCGCGGCAAAGGCGCGGGCGGTTGAAGAAGGTGTTTCCATGAGCAATCTTTTATCTGAAGGAAGGAGCCAGATTATGCCGAGCATTGTGTATTGGGGATCCCCCCGCCAGACGGTAATCGGAGCCGAGGAGACCCTCCCCGCCAAATTGGATCTGATCCTGCAGAAGCTGAACGTGCGCGACCGGGTGAAGGGCGAGACGGTGGCGATCAAGATGCACACCGGCAACAACATCATCACCTCGACCATTCATCCCGTATTCGTGCGCAAGGTGGTAAAGGCGGTCAAGGAGGGCGGGGGCAAACCGTTCGTCACGGACCTCAACTGGGATGCGGCCGGAGCGGAGGAGCGGGGGTATTCCTCCGAGACGATCGGCTGCCCGGTCTATCCGGCATCCGGTCCCGAGGAAAAATATTTCTACGCCCATCCGCGCGAATTCAAGGGCATGAAGGAATGGAAGGTGGCCGGATTGATCCAGGATGCGACCTTCCTGATCAATTTCTCGCACATCAAGGGCCATCCCTCCTGCGGGTTTGGCGGCGCGTTCAAGAACATCGCCTTGGGGTGCATGGTCGGCGAAACACGAAGCGGAATGCACGATACGGTGCATTTCGACAAATACTGGTTCTCCGACAAGTGCCCGGACGAGACGACGCGGAAGAAGATCATCGACTCGTGCCCGTTCGGCGCGCTGGTGATCGACCGCAAGGATCCGCGCGAGCTGCATTTGCACACCGAGCCGTGCACCCAGTGCGGCCGCTGCTTGAAGGTCGCGCCGGCCGGGTCGCTCAAGATCGATCCGGTGAATTTCCAGGCGTTCCAGGAGGCCTGCGCCATCAGCACCGCCGTCACCCTCTCGACCTTCGCGCCGGGCAAAGCAACCCACATCAGCCTGGCGACGCAAATGACCCCGGTCTGCGACTGCTTCGGATTCACGGGCATGTCGATCCTTCCGGATGCGGGGATCTTCGGATCGGACGACATCGTCGCGATCGATCGGGCTGTGCTGGATAACGTCGCCAAGCTCAAACTGATCGACGAGAACATGACCGCTTCGCTGCGGAAGCACCTGTGGCCGGACGGCCACCCGTTCACGCGGATGCACGGCCCGCTGAAGGATCCCTATAAAGTGACGGAATACGGGGAAGCGCTGGGGCTGGGATCCCGGAAATTCGAACTCGTCGACGTGCTGCCGGTAAATGAGGATGCGCCCCCGAGCCGCTGGTTCATTTCGGCGTCATAAGCGAAGGAAATAATGTAAGCGCGATCGTCGATTGCGCCTACATTTTCCTGCATCCGCGTGTCTGCAATTGCCTATTGAGGATCCATGAAGGCGAGACTCCAGCGCATCTTCCCGCTTCCCAACGAACCTGCCGCACGGCGGATCGCGATGCTGGTGATCATCACTTGCGCGGCGATCGTGCTGGGCGCCTTGGCGCTCATTCTTACCTGGATCGTTTCCGGCGATCTGCAACTGGAAACGGTCGCGGCGGCGGGGATTTTGTTCCTGATCCTGGCCGGCCTGGTTCTGCTGGCCTTGCGCGGGCGCGAGCGGGCGGCGCTGGTCATCCTTGCGGTACTTCTCTTCATATTGGTGGCCGCGGATTTGACCGAATCCGGCCTGCATACCTCGATGGCGGCGGCCTTCCTCATCCCGATCCTGCTGATCGCGTGCGGCCTGGGCATGCGGGCCGGGATCGGCGCCGCGCTGATCTGCTCCGGTTTTGGATGGCTGCTGGCGGCTGCGGAAAACGGGGGGTGGATGGCCGTTCCTTATCCCATCGACATTTCGCATCTCACCTTCGACGCGCCGGCGTTGACCGTGGTCTTTCTGCTGTGCGCCGCCATCGCCGGGTATGGCGCCGGCGGACTGAACGGACCGGATAACGAAAAAAGCCAAACGGCCGGGGAGGCTCTATGATCCGAGCGCTGTACCGCACGACCGAGGGAAAAATGCGGACCGATCTGGCGCCGGCGGATTTTCCCGCCGCGCTGAAGGAGCCGGGCGGCGTGCTATGGGTGGATTTCGAGGACACGCCGCCGCAGGAGGACGAACCCATCCTGATCCACACCTTCGGATTCCATCCGCTGGCGGTGGACGACGCGCTGCAGGAATCCCACGTGCCCAAAGTGGACGACTGGGATGAATACCTCTACCTCGTCCTGCACGCCATTGCCTACGGCCGCGACGACGGCGGAAGACTGGATACGATCGAACTGGATGTGTTCCTTGGGAAAAATTACATCGTCACCCACCACGATCTACCGATCCCGGCGGTCCAGCACATCTGGGAAGCCTGCCAGCGGGACGAACGGTATCCCAGCCGGGGGACCGATCATATTCTCTACCGCATCATCGACGATATCGTGGCGGCCTACATGCCGGTGGTCGAAGAGGTCGACGAAGCAATCGAAACGCTGGAGGACCAGATCTTCGACCGGCCATCGCCCGAGAACCTTGCCGAACTGATGAAGCTCAAGCGCGCGCTACTCCGGCTGCGGCGGATAATCGCCCCCCAGCGCGAAGTGCTCAACAAGCTTGCGCGCGACGACTACCCCGTGATCGACGCCAAGGACCGGATCTTCTTCCGCGACATCTACGACCACCTGGTGCGCCTGCACGACATCAACGAAAGCATGCGCGACCTGGTCGGCGGCGCGATGGACACCTACCTTTCGGTGATCAACAACCGGATGAACGATATCATGAAGACCCTCACGGTGATCACCACGCTGTTCATGCCGCTTTCCTTTCTCACCGGCTTCTTCGGCATGAATTTCTTCACGCCCGTCGCGCAACCCCTGCAAAGTTGGACCACGCTGGCCGCGTTTGGATTGACGTTTGCCATCATGATCGGCATACCGGTTGGCATGATCTTCTGGTTGCGGAAAAGGGGATGGATGTAGCGGCGATTGGGCAATGGACTGCCGCCGCGATTGGCGATCGTGGCTGAATTAATTTAAGGTGACGGCGGCAGACGATCGCGGCTATAATAATGGCCTATGCCCCTGAAACCAATTTCCGCTCCCAAACCCACTTTCCCCGCCGGGCTGTTCCTCATGGCGGGGCTCTTCGCGCTTCTCGGCTGGGGCGGCGTGGCGGCGGTGGTCACCCTCACCCTGCCGTTCCTGCTTCCGCGCTGGCTGTTCTTCTTCTCGATCTTCATCGCGTTGACCGGCACCGCGCTGCCCGCGGTGTGGTACCTCAACCGGCGCTTCACCGCGGAACGTTTCCCGGGCGAAGGCGTGCTGGTCCGGGAAGCGGTCGAAACGGCCTCGCTCGGCGTGTTCCTGATCTGGCTGCAGGCGGGACGGATGTTCACTCCCTTCCTGGGATGGATCTTTTTTGCCGCCTTCCTCGCGGTTGAGCTTTTACTGCGCGTATACGAGCATAGCCGCTGGATTCCGGCCGCGCCGGTCGAGGAGGAACCCACGATCGCGGAACTGCCCGAAGAGGATTCCATAGAGGCCGAGGAAGAACTGCCGCCGGATTGACGCCCCGCCACTTGCTTTTCGACAGTACCTAAATAACCGGTGTTTAGACTAAAAAAGGGTTGGGCGGAAAAGGGTATACCCAAATCCGCCCAATGGCGGATAATTATTGTATGCGACTACAAAAATTTACCGCCAACGAGAACCTTAACAGACTCATC
>JBAVFZ010000250.1:0-3167 GCA_049684495.1 Anaerolineales bacterium
GACGCAGAGAGCGCAGAGATTTTATTTTTTTTCTCTGCGTCCTCTGCGTCTCTGCGGTGAATGCTCTTTACTCCTTCGGCGGCAGGCGGACGATGAAATCCGCCCGCAATTCCCCGCCGTCGCCGCCGGTGAAGAATCCATAGACGGCGATCACATCACCCTTCTGGAGATCCTTCAAGGTAATCGCTCGGCCGTCCTGTTCGAGGAACCGCGTTTCGGCCGTGAGCACGATCCGGCGCGGGCCGGTGGCCGAGGCCACCTGGATGCTCTGCGGCTGGAGGCCGAGGATGCGCCCGGTAAGGTTCGGCCGCCCCGACGGCAGGCCCATCGGCGGCTGCGGAGTCTGTTGCGCCCCCGGGAGCACCGGCCCGCCGGGAGGATTGCCGCCCGGCGGAGGACGGTTGTTCGCATTATCCTTTCCGCCCGGGCCGGAATAGCTCAACCCGTCGCGGGTCCAACCGTGTTCGCCGACGTAGACCCCAAGCGAGAAAGTGGAGGCGAGCAGCATCAGCAGAAGCAGCGCGCCGCCGACGGAGATTGAAATTATCTTCCAGCGATTTGCAGCCATCGTTCCATTGTCCCTGTTTCGTTGATGACGTCCACCGTTCCGAGGGTGATCGCGGCGCCGGGGGTTGATCCGATGCCGGCCGGGCGGATGGTGAACGCGTATGCGCCGGGCGCTATGCCGGAGGGGATGACCAGCGCGAAGGAATCCGAGAGGACGCTTCCGGGGGGAAGCGGGACGGTTTGCGCGTAGCGCCCGAGCAGGCCGAGCCCGATCTCGTGCTGTTCGAGCGTCAGGTCCCCGAGCCGGGTTTCGACGCGGATGGATGTGACGGTTTTCAACCGCCAATAATATTTTACGAAAAGGATATCCCCGCTTTCGATCCGTTGCGTGGAGAGATCGAACCCCAGCAGCTGCACCGGGCCGAGATCCTCCCCGACCAAAAATAGCGGATGCGGGTCGGCCTCGAGCAGCGGCGGAGGATCGGCCGCGAGGTGATAGAGCGCCAGCGTCTCACGGCGGCCGAAACTTTCCTCCGGCTGCTGCCCGAATAAAACCGGGATCGCCCAAAAGTCCCGGTTGAGCAGGCCGGAAGGCAGCGCGCCGGGCCCTTGGTTGCCGGATATCGTGCGGGTCGTGGTGAAGAGGTCGCGCCCGGCGAGATCCTGGGCCGAGGGGTTGGGACCGGGCAGCAGCGGCAGAAGCACGTCCGCGCGCGTATCGTAGACCAGCTGCCAGTAGAACGCGTCGTACCCGAATACGCCCGAAGGGGTGACCAACGCCGCGTTTTCGGGAAGCACGCTCCACACGCCGGCGTAGAAATCGTTCACCGCCGTATCGCCGGAGAAATCGTTCGCGGACCAGTTGTTCCGCAACGGCACCGCCGCGAACAGAATCACAAGGATTCCCGCCACGACCGTTATGGGTTTGGTTTTGTAGGGGCGACCGGCGGTCGCCCTCATTCTTGACAATAGAAATTGCACCGCGTGGATTATTTCAAACACCCCAAATCCGATAAACATCGCCCATAGAATATACGGGGGGATGAAGAACACATCCAGATCGAAGGCGCTGTATTGGATGAAGAACCAGATCTCGACCAGGTACATCCCCGTCAGCAGGAAGAAGTACCGCGTGCGGCGCGCAAGCAGCGAGCACAATCCGGTGATCCCCAGCCCGATCCCGATCAGGCCGAACTGCTGATGGAGGAGATCCAGGTAGATCACCAGCCTGTCCGGCAGGGCGGTGATGGGGAACGCGAATTTGAAGTTGGGGAAAGCGCCGAGGGTGTAGTTGTAGATTCCGGCGAGCGTGGTCGGCGCGCTGCGCAGCATGACGCGGTCGATCAGTGTGCTCGATTGGATCGGTAGCCATGCGAACTGCGCCGCGCCAAGCGCAAAGCCGAATAGCCCGAGAACCGCGACCGTTAGCAAGGACCGCAGCTTGCCATGCGGCTTGACGGGCGCTGTCTGCAGAGATTGCGGTGGCGCAGCCGGAGCCGCCGGGCTGCCGACGGGTTCAAAGAGGCAAAGCAGAATGAAGACGATGAAAGCGGGCGCGAAACCCAGATCCGAAATGTGCAGGCCGAGCGAAAGCCCGAAGACCAGGGCGAAGAGGAAGAAATCCAGCCGTCGGCGGGTGCGTTCCCAGCGCAGAAGCGCGATCAGCGTGATTACGATCCCCGCCGCGTTCGGCGCATAGACTTCGGCGATCAAGCTCTGGGCCCAGAGCGTCCTGGAAAACGCGAGGAGAAGCGCGGGGAGCGCGGCCGCCGCGCGGCGCCACAAGGAAGGGATGTTTTGCGGGAGAATGCGGATCAGGATCCAATACACGCCCGCGGCCGCGAGCGCGCCCATCACGGCCGACATCAGGTTGATGCGGTAAGCCACGTCGCCGAGCGGGATCAGATGGCTGAAAAGAAATCCCAGCCAGGTATAGAGCGGGTATCCCGGTGAATGCGCCAGGCCGAGGACGTAGGGGACGGTCGCCAGTTCGCTGCCGTCGGGGCTGAGGTAGGAGAGGGAGGGAGTGAGCGTCAGCGCGTAGACGGTCAGCACGGCGACGAAAACGGCGAGCGCGAGAAAACGGTCGAGGCGGGTCATGCGAGCGGTGTTCCTGTGAGATGTATTTTAGGGGGAGATGAGGGGGAAGTCCATGAGTGCGGTGAAAACCCAATCAAAAAAACGGATAATCTTCATTGAAAGAGAACAACCAACCCTTCGGCAACCCCCATTCCTGCCCTTCCCCCTGTGGTCCCCCCATTTTCCTTAACGTTCAACCATTAAGGCGTTTCGATATAGCGGCAATTGGCGGGGCGTGCACTTGGGGGAGGGGTAGACATCGGATAGTACTAAAGTCCTACCGGATAATATTTTGCCATGCTCACCAGGTCCATCTGCCTAGTTCCCCATTCATCCTCAGCGGCACATGGAAAAAACCAAAAAAATTACATTTGTCACTTTTTTTCACGAAAAAAAATCCTGTATAATCATCGGGAACCACCTGTCCTCATGCTTTCTTTTTTTTCCACAATTTAATAACCGGTGTTTAGACTAAAAAAGGGTTGGGCGGAAAAGGGTATACCCAAATCCGCCCAATGGCGGATAATTATTGTATGCGACTACAAAAATTTACCGCCAACGAGAACCTTAACAGACTCATC
>JBAVFZ010000251.1:0-2571 GCA_049684495.1 Anaerolineales bacterium
CTCCCAAACCCTGCTGAAAATCGAATTTCTCCTTCCTTTGAAATTGATTCTTCTCGAGCCGGATTAATAATCCCCTTTACATTTCTTTCGGGTTCTCCGTCTTCCCAACTCCGCCCCAACCCCTCCCGTTGCAGGATTCTTTTCTCAGTGAATTAAAAAAACCCTCCCCTTCCCTTAAGGCCTGTCCTGAGCAAGGCGAAGGATAAGGGAGGGGAGGGGTTGGGTCGAGCCGGTATTTACTGCGCGTACTCCTGCAATTGCCGGGCCCTCCGGGGATGCCGCAGCCGCCGCAAAGCGCGGCCTTCAATCTGTCGAATGCGCTCGCGCGTCAGCCCGAACTTCTGCCCCACCTCTTCAAGCGTGTACGGCCGTTCGCCGCACAGCCCGAACCGCATCCGCAGGACGCGCGCCTCGCGCGGGGAGAGCGTCCCCAGGACTTCTTCGACCTTCTCGCGCAGGAGCTGCTCGCTCGCGCTTTCGGTGGGCGAGGGGGTGAAGGTGTCCTCGACGAAGGTGATCATTTCCTCGTCTTCGTCGCCGATCGGATTCTCCAGCGATACCGGCCGCCACGAAACCTGCAGCATCCAATCCACCTTACGCTCGTCGAGGCCCATGATCTGCCCGATCTCCTCCGAGGTGGCTTTGCGCCCGGTGCGCTGTTCGATATCGTGTGCCGTGCGGTAGAGCCGCTGGATGCGGTCGGTCATGTGCACGGGAACCCGGATCGTCCGGCTTTGGTCGGCGATCGCGCGCGAGATGGTCTGCCGGATCCACCAGGTGGCGTAGGTGGAAAAGCGGAAGCCGCGGTGATAATCGAACTTTTCCACCGCCTTCATCAAGCCGAGGTTTCCTTCCTGGATCAGGTCCAGGAAGTGCACGCCGCGGCTCATGTAGCGCTTGGCGACGCTGACGACCAGGCGGGTATTGGCCTTGATCAGATGCTCGCGCGCGGCCAGGCCGTCGAGGATGAGGCTTTCCATTTGGGTGCGTTTTGGAGTGGTCAGGGAGGAGGCTTCGCGGGTCTTGCGCATCGCGCGCAGCTTGAGGGTGGCTTCCCGGCCCTGCTCGATCCGGCGCGCCAGCGCGACTTCCTCCTGAACGGTCAGCAGGGGAACCCGCGACATTTCCTTGAGATACAATCCGACCGTATCTTCGATGGATATCCGCGCCAGGTCGCTTTCCTTGCTGGCGGCGGCGCGCCGCGGAGCGGGGCGGGCCGCTCCATGAAGCCCGGTCTCGCATACTTCGACACCCGCGCTGTGCAGAAATGTCAGCACGCGGTGGTATTCACCCGCGCGCTTGGCCGCGCCGGGGAACGCCGTGAGGATGTCGTCGGTGGTGATGTACCCCTGGAACTCCGCTTGTTCCAGCAGATCTGCAACTTGTTCTCGGTTTCGCCATTCACGCTCCATGCGGTTCTCTCCATGAAAGGAAGGTCGTGCATGGGGGCAGGACGGCTTTCGTTTCTCCGGTTGGCTGGAATGATGGGAACGATGCCTTCACGCCCGAGTACGAGTTCAGTCTCCAGGGCTTCACCGGGAGAGGGAACCTCTCCGGAGGAAGATGCCCGGGTGCCAATACCCATGCCGGGGTTTTGGCACGATTTGCGTTTCCGCCTATTTCTTTGTGCGCGGTGCTCTGGTCGCGGTTTTTTTCTTCCCGCCGGCGGGCTTCCCCTTTGCGGCGGTGATCTTTTTCCCTCCCTTGGTCTGTTTGCGCGGCGGCTTGGCCGCGGTTTTTTTCACCGGGATTTTCTTTTTTGCCGGCGGTTTTTTCCCGGGTTCCCCGGAGGTCGCCGGGGCCGCCATTTTCTTCACTAACTTTTCAATCGAAGGATCTACTATTTTCGATTCCGCCTTCAGCAAGATCCGCCCGGGAAATTCGGGAGCGGGTTCTTCTTCGTGATGATGCCCCTTTTCTTCGTTGAGATCGGCGCCGCATACCGCGCACAATCCTTTGCAATCCGCGCGGCACAACGGCCGGGTGGGTTGATTGATCAGGACGTATTCGCGCATGAGCGGCTCCAGGTTCAAATGCGCGTCTTCCCCCACGGCCAGGAGCGGGTCGGTCGCGTTTTGCGGCGGATAAACGAAGAGGTCTTCGAGGTGGATGGAGACCGGTGCGGCGAAGGGCTTAAGGCAGCGGGCGCATTCGGAGGCAAGGCGCGCGGCAAAATCACCCATGGCGACGATCCCCTGCGGGGTCCGGTTAAGTTGGAGGCGGCCGGAGAATGCATCGACCTGGAGATCCCCGCCAAAATTTATTTTGTCTTCGAGGAAGTCGAACTGCCGGCCGTATCCTGCCGTTTGGCTGAGGAGGAAACCAACGTTCAGTCGAAGTGGGCGGTATGGAGTATGCACTTGGGAAAATCGCATCAAATCAAGGCTTTTTTCATTTTAGCATATAAAGATATACGAAGTCAAATTTATGGAGAATATTCGGATCATTTGTGTCTCAATCATCTCTTGAGTACAATACAGGTGCGCAGGAGGAGGTTCCGGCATGGAAGGTTTTCCTCATGAGGTTTATTCGGAAGAGACTCCGCCAAAAGAATCCGTGCCGATCCAAGTC
>JBAVFZ010000252.1:0-1791 GCA_049684495.1 Anaerolineales bacterium
AAAGACTGCCCTCAGGGGTGGATTTCCCAGGACTCAATGGGTAATTCTTTTTGGCTTTTTTCATTGTGATCTCATGCAACAGGCTCTTTTCCCTTTTGATTTCTTTATGCACCTGTGTGGCCAAAGACTCTCTTCGTCCACGCTCGTATTCCATCCGAAGATCAATTGCCACAAAAAGCACAAAAGACACAAATTAATTTTTCTTTCTGCGCTCTTTGTGCCTTTTGTGGTTAAAAAATGCTTGGGAATCCCGGCCCGGATGCGGCCGGGCACTTGACATGGATATTTGGCGGTAGTATAAAACCGGCTGTTAACAATCCAAAGCGTGCATGCTCTTATCCAGAGAGGTGGAGGGCCCGGCCCGATGAAGCCTCGGCAACCTGGTGGATACCAAGGTGCCAATTCCGGCAGATTTTTCTGGAAGATGAGAGGCTAAGTGATATTTTTTCCATTCACCCCTTCTCAACCGGAAGGGGTTTTTGTTCCCGTCGGAACGCGGATGATATTCCCGCAGGCCCGCGGCCACCTGTGGAAGAAAATAAAGCAACCCTTACACGGCACGATAGCCGGGTTCAGTCATCCCTGCGCCGCCCGGTTTGAGTGATCGGAAAGATCCGCCCGCGGGCGACGGCCGGTCGCCGGCGGCGGATGCCCGCATGATGGAGGCAAGATGCCCGTTCGCATTCCGGAAACCCTTCCCGCCCGCGCCATCCTGGAGAGCGAGAATATTTTCGTCATGGGGGAGGAGCGCGCCCGCCACCAGGATATCCGCCCGCTGCGGGTGGCGATGCTCAACCTGATGCCGACCAAGATCGTCACCGAAACGCAATTCCTCCGGCTGCTGGGAAATTCCCCGCTGCAGGTCGAGATGACGCTGCTGCACATGGCCTCGCACCGCGCCAAAAACGTGTCCGAGGAACATCTGATCAACCATTACAAATCCTTCGCGCAGGTGCGGCGCCAGAAGTTCGACGGCCTGATCATCACCGGCGCGCCGGTGGAGGACCTCCCGTTCGAGGACGTCGATTACTGGCCGGAATTGGTGCAGGTCATGGACTGGGCGGAATCGAACGTATACACGACGCTTTACATCTGCTGGGGAGCGCAGGCCGGGTTGCACCATTTTTACGGCATCCCGAAGTATCCGCTGCCCGAGAAAATGTTCGGGGTTTTTCCGCACCGGACTCTCGAGCCGCGCCACGAGCTGATGCGCGGCTTCGACGACGTGTTCTTCGCGCCGCATTCCCGCCTTACGGAAATCCGCCGGGCGGACATCGAGCGGGTGCCGGAGTTGGTCATCCTGGCGGAATCGGACGCGGCGGGAATCCACATCCTCGCTGCGCGTGACGGCCGGAAAACCTTCGTCACCGGACATTCGGAATACGATGCGCTGACCCTCAAGCAGGAGTACGAGCGCGACGTCGCCAAGGGACTGCCGATCCGCGTTCCGGTCAATTACTTTCCGGACGACGATCCTTCCCGTCCTCCCGTGGTCCGCTGGAGGGGGCATGCGTCGATGTTCTTCGCGAACTGGCTGAACTACCACGTTTATGAGAATACGCCGTATGACCTTCACGCGATTCCCAGCCAACGGCCGTGAACAGCCAACCACTGGGAGCGACCCGGACGGTTGAAGCGGAATACAAGGCGGCAGACTATTGCGTCATCATTCCACCTCACAATAAACCGCGAAATTCATAAACGAAAAACCGCCCGGCAGAGGAGGAAAACCTGCCGGGCGGTTTTTAGGCTTTTTAATGGGATTCTTGATCAATGCATGAGTAGTATAAT
>JBAVFZ010000253.1:0-12502 GCA_049684495.1 Anaerolineales bacterium
CCCTCCCCCCTTCCCGTAATACGGGAAGGGGGGAGGGAGAATTGAATCAATCAAAATAATGAATGATGATCAGGGAGGGGGGATGGGATGACGTAAAAAAAGAATTCCAATATGGGCTTTATTGCACGGTGATTGTTTTGCAGAAGAACGGGGAGTGATTATTTCTTTTCAACGAACCAATCGCAGATCGACGCCAGGCGGTCGGAGGGATCGAACAGGGGGCCGAAGGTGACGCCCGCGATGCGCGCATCCACCGCATAGTTGTAAACCGGATGCCAAAGGAACAAGGCCGGTAGCTGGTAGACGAACCGGTATTGGAAAGTCCGGTACAGGCGCGCGCGTTCCTCGAGGTCCATCTCGGTCCGGGCGGACTCGAGCAATTCGCTGATCGCGCGGTCGTCCAGCTGTGAATAATTCTGTCCGTCGGGGGATTGCGTCTGATGCCAGAACGGATATGGATCCGGGTCGGGATACGGGGCCAGGTTCAGATCCACCAGCGCGGCCTGATACGTCCGCGGGGCGAGGTTATCCTCGAGCAGGGAACGCATGTTGGCCGCTTTCAGCAGGACCTGCACGCCGACCTTCGCCCACTGCGCCTGGAGAGCGGTGGCGATCGCCTCCTGCCGCGGATCTTCTGCGTAGACGAGTGTGAACTGAAGCGGGGCTTTCCCGTTCGTCCGGACGTACGCCTCCGCGCCGGGAGTCGCGCCCGCGGGGATGGTCCATCCCGCTCCGTCCAGCAGACGCGCCGCCTCGTCCGGATTGTACGCCAGCGGAAGCAGGTTCGGGTCCTCCGCCCAGGTTCCGGGGAGGAGCGGCCCGGCGGCCTGCACCGCCTGGCCGGCCAGGACGTTATCGATGATCTGCTGCCGGTCGATCGCGAGCAGCAACGCCCGGCGCACATCCCGCTGGCCGAGGAATTCCACGTCGGCGTTCTTTAAATTAAGGAAAACCACCGACGCCTGCGGCAAGCGCGCCGTGTAGATGTTCCAGGCGGATCCCTTCAGCGCCGTCTGCAGTTCGTCGGACGTCAGGCCCCCCAAGCCCATCACTTCGCCGGATTGGAGCGCTTCGAACGCGGCCGCCTGCGTGGGATAGTAGAGCCAATCGATCTTTTCCATCGCCGGCTTCGTCCCGTAATAATTATCGAAAGGGCGCAGCGTGACGCCGCGGATGGTTTCCCCCTCGACGATCACGGTATCCACCGTGAACGGGCCGGAACCGATCGGTTTAAGATTGAAGGACAGGGTATCCAGTTCCTTCACCCCCACGCCGGTCAGCACGTGGAACGGGAGCAGTCCGGTGGCAAGGTAATCCAGGAACGGCGCATAGGGTTCGGAAAGCGTGAAGCGGACTTCTTTTGCGGAGAGGGCTTCGACCTTGACCGACCGCCAGAGCTCGGCCAGGTCCTTCGGGCCCGGGTAGTTTTGATCCTGGATCAACCCGAAGGTATAAACCACATCCTGGGCCGTGACCGGCTCGCCGTCGTGCCAGAAGGCGTCATTGCGGATTTTAAAATAGTAAGTCGTCGCATTCTCAATTGCCCAGCCCTCGGCCAGGTCGGGAACGGGGACCCCGGTTGAATCAAAGCGCAGCAATCCGGAAAAAACCAGCCGGTCCACATCCCGGTCGGGCGGATTGCGGACGTCCAGGACCGGGTTGAGGCGCTGCATCCCGCCGATCAGCGCCTCCGAGTATTCCCCGCCTCGCGTCTCGGGGACAACCGTCAGGACCGGGCTGTTCGTCCCGCGCAGGGCCAGGATCAGCAACAGGACGAGGATCACCCCCGCCACGGCGATCAGGATCTGCCAGCGGAAGCGCTTCATGGTTGTAACCGTCCGGACTGATGAATCTTCACGCGGGGGGTTTTACCCATACGGCGGCCGGGGGATGATGGAACCGGTTTACCGGAAGGCGAGAACGGTGATGAAGGAGAGGGCGAAGAAGAGCACGCTGAGGATGATGGTTCCATTAAATAGAGCCTTCTCCACTCCGCGCCGGGCCCGAAACACGCCGCCCGCGTCGCCGCCGGTAAGCCCGCCCAAGCCGGCTTCCTTGCTTTGCAGGACGATGACGACGATCAGGACGACGCCCAGGATAATTTGTGCAATGCTAAGATAATCCTTCACAGGACCTCCGATATGCCGGTGATGCCTTATTGGGGCTGCGGGATTATATCAGAAACCCCCGTCCCCAATGACACAGTCATTCCGGCGCCTGCCCTTGCGGAGCATTCCCACTCGAATCTGGTTTTGGAGTGGGAATGGTCGCGAAGCAGGGGTGATCTTAGCCGGAATCCAAGGATTTCGCGGAAAAAACGATGGATGCCGGCTTTGTGCACGCCGGCATGACGATCACACCAGCCAGTTAAACCGGCAAAAGGAAGAAAGCCCAGGCCAAAATGGCGTAAACCGCGAGCAGGACGCTTCCTTCCAGCCAGTTGCTGCGCCCGTCGGCGGCGATCAACGCCACGACCGCCACCCCGGCGACCACGGAAATCACCTCGAAAGTGTTAAATACCAGGGTCAGCGGGTGTCCCATCGCCAGGCTGGCAAACACCAGCAGCGGCGCGACCAGGAGCGCGATCTGCAGGCAGGAACCGAGCGCGACCTCCAGGCTGAGTTCCAGGTGGTCACGGATCGCGACGTTGACCGCCACGAAATGCTCGGCCACGTTGCCGATCACCGGCACCAGGATGATGCCCAGGAAAAACTCCGATACGCCGCTGGCGGCGATCACCGGCTCGATCACACCGACGAGAATCTCACTCAAGACGACCACCCCGGCCGTGGCAAGCCCCAGCCGGATGAGCGCGTTTTTCCACGAGCCCTTGGAGTGAGCCGGCTCTTCGACCGGCGGCGGGATGACTCCGTTCTTCTCGCTGAGGGAATAGATCAGGCTGAGGATGTAGATCAACATCATCGCGCCCGCCACGCCCAAGCTGAGATATTCCACATGGGTGCTGTCCGGCGAACCGGCGCTCTGGCCAAACAGCGACGGCACGCTCAGGGCCACCACCGCCAGCGCCAGGAGGGTGGCGTACCGGCTGGCCGTGTCGCTGGAGAAACGCTGCGTGCCGTTCTTGAGCCCTCCCGCCAGCAGGCTGACCCCGAGGACCAGGAGCAGGTTCCCGATGATCGAACCCGTGATCGACGCCTTCGCCAGTTCGAGGTAGCCTTCCCGGATGGCAACCAGGGTGATGATCAGTTCGGCCGCGTTTCCCAGGGTTGCGTTGAGCAGCCCGCCCACCTTGGGGCCGGTGCGGGCGGCAAGGACTTCCGTGGCGGTCCCCATCTGCCCGGCCAGCGGGATCAACCCGATACAGGCGAGGATGAAGATCAGGATCGGGGACGCGCCGAGCGCCCAGGCCGCAGCCGCCAGGAGCGAGGCGATCAGCAAGGCGTCGATAAAGCGGATTTTAAATTTTGGAAATGAGATGGTTTTCACGGGATCAATTGTCCGGAATTCAGGGATGGAGTACGAAAACCGACGGGATTATACAATATCGGGTTCGAAGGCGGAGTTCCCGCAACCGCCCGGGTGCGTTCCGTTCACCATCCCATCCCACCTCTCCCCTTTCGCTCCGCTTGAGGGCATGCTATCCCCTCCTCCCTGCCCGTCTTACGGGAAGGGAGGAGGGGAATGTCCTGAGCGGAGCGAAGGACAAGGGGAGGTAGGATGGGATGGATCACATAATACCCACTCCACCGGTAGAATCTTTTCACTCCACTCACTGCCAAAAGCAGTGGTTTAAAAAACCTAATAATTGAAAAAGAAAATCCGCGCCATCCGCCTTTTTGCGTGTCTCGGTGTACTCGGAATCTCAGAACGGTTTTCGGACAAGTTGGTAAAATAGAATTACCATGGAAAAAGGCGCGTTGCTGAACAACCGCTACGTGCTCGTCAAGCCGCTGGCCAGCGGAGGGATGGCGCACGTCTGGCTGGGGCGCGACGAACTGCTCAACCGCACCGTGGCGATAAAAATCCTGCGCGAGGAATACACCATCAAGCCGGATTTCCAGGAGCGGTTCCGCCACGAGGCTCAGGCGATCGCCCGGCTTTCGCACCCCAACCTCGTCACCGTTTACGATTTCGGGGTTCACGACGGGCGCTATTTCATGATCATGGAATACGTCGAAGGCGAAGACCTCAAGACCTACCTGCGCCGGGCCCGTCCGCAGCCGCTGGAAACCTGGCTCGACATCGCGATCCAGGTTTGCGAAGGGCTCGGGCTGGCGCACCGGGCCGGCCTGGTCCACTGCGACATCAAACCCCAGAACATCCTCCTCGCCCCCGATTTGCTGGCCAAGATCGCGGATTTCGGGATCGCGCGGGCGATGGTCTCCAAGGGGCTCGCCCTCGACCGGACACAAACCCAGCCCCTGGAAGAGGAGACGGTCTGGGGCAGCCCCCAATACGTCTCGCCGGAACAGGCGGCTGGTGAAGCCCTGACCCCCGCCAGCGACATCTATTCCACCGGCGTGATGCTGTTCGAAATGCTCACCGGCCGGCTCCCCTTTCCCGGCAAGGACCCGCGCACGCTGATCCTCCAGCATCAACATGAACCCGCCCCCTCGCCCCGCCTGGTCAATCCCGAGATTCCCGAGGAGCTGGAAGCGATCGTCCTGCGCGCCATGTCCAAATCGCCGGCCGAGCGCTACCGGAACGGGGATCAAATGGCCCGGGTGCTCAAAGCCCTCCTTCTGGAAAACACGGCGCCGCTCCCCGAAGCTTCCCCGATAGCGGATTTTCCCGCGGTAGAGGAAGAGCCGGGGACCGATTGGAAGGCGGTTGGTCTGGGATTCGCGGGCCTGATCTCCGTCGGGGGCCTAATTCCGCTCTGGGTATATGTGTACTTCCTGTATAATCCGCCCGGCAGATGATCCCCGCGGTCCATCCAGCGGCCTCGTTTTCGGGGTTTTCCCGCGATCCTTACGGCCGGGTTAACGTTAACGAAATACAAACCAAGCATTGGTATAATCGTATTTCTAGGCGGTTTTGCCGCAAGAAGGCCTTGCCGCGGGCGTAACTCAAATCGGAGGCATGTGTGAATTCCAACCGTACGCGCAACATTATTGCGATCCTTATTGTGATGTTCTTCATGGGATATCTCCTCGTCAGCTGGTACAACAACCAGCAGGCGAGTATTCCGACCATTCCCCTCAGCCAGGTGGCGCAGGAAATCCAGGAAGAAAAAATCACCCAGATCATCGTCATCGAAGACGACCTGGAAATCCATTATCCGGGCGACAAGCAGGCCAAGGCCCGCAAGGAATCCACCTCGCCCCTCTCGCAGCAACTGGAAAGTTTCGGGGTGACTCCCGCCGAGTTGGATAAAGTCCAAATCGAAATCCGCCCGCCCAACGATTGGGGGCTGGTGTTCAATCTGCTCTCCTACCTGCTGCCGGTCCTGGTCCTGGGCGTGTTCATCTACTTCATGGTCCGCCAGATGCAGGGCACCAACAACCAGGCGATCATGTTCGGCAAGAGCAAGGCGCGCATGCTTTCCGGAGACCAGCCCACGGTGACCTTCGAGGATGTGGCCGGGGTCGAGGAAGCCAAGGATGAATTGCGCGAGGTGGTGGAGTTCCTCAAGGAACCCGAGAAGTTCATCTCCCTCGGCGCGCGGATTCCCAAGGGCGTCCTGCTGGTGGGGTCGCCCGGAACCGGGAAGACGCTGCTTGCCAAGGCCGTCTCGGGCGAGGCGGGCGTCCCGTTCTTCTCGATCTCGGGTTCCGAATTCGTGGAGATGTTCGTCGGCGTCGGCGCCAGCCGGGTGCGCGACCTGTTTGAACAGGCCAAGCGCCATTCCCCGTGCATCGTCTTCGTGGACGAGATCGACGCGGTCGGGCGCCAGCGCGGGACCGGCCTCGGCGGCAGCCACGACGAACGCGAGCAGACCCTCAACCAGATCCTGGTGGAAATGGACGGGTTCGACACCGACACGAATGTGATCGTCATGGCGGCGACCAACCGGCCCGACATCCTCGACCCGGCCCTCCTGCGGCCGGGACGGTTCGACCGGCGGGTGGTCCTCGACCGGCCGGATATGCGCGGCCGGGAGGCGATCCTGAAAGTGCACGTGCGCGGCAAACCGCTTGCGCCGGGCGTCGACCTGATGAAGGTCGCCAAGGGCACACCTGGCTTCGTCGGGGCGGACCTTGAAAACCTGGTCAACGAGGCGGCGATCCTGGCCGCCCGCCGCAACAAGAAATCGATCGGCCAGGATGAATTCGAAGAATCCGTCGAGCGCGTGATCGCCGGCCCGGAACGCAAGAGCCGCCTGATCACCGACGCCGAAAAGAAAATCATCGCCAACCACGAAGCGGGGCATGCGGTGGTGATGCAGGCCATCCCGGAATGCGATCCGGTCCACAAGGTTTCGATCATTTCGCGCGGGATGATGGGCGGCTACACCATGGCCCTCCCGGAAGAAGACCGCACGGTCCGCGGGCGGCGGGAATACATGGCCGAGCTGGCCGGACTGCTGGGCGGGCGCGCCGCGGAGGAGATCGTCTTCAACGACATCACCACCGGCGCCGCCTCCGACATGGAACGCGCCACCAAGACCGCCCGCAACATGGTCACCAGCTGGGGCATGAGCGACAGGCTCGGCCCGATGGTCTACGGCCAGAAGGAGGAATTGATCTTCCTCGGCCGCGAAATTTCCGAACAGCGGGATTACTCGGACCAGGTGGCGAACGAGATCGACGAAGAGGTGCGCAAGATCGTCAACGCGGCGTACGAGGAAGCCAAGGCCATCCTGACCAAGCACCGCGATGTGCTGGAACGGGTCGCTTCGCGGCTGGTCGAGATCGAGACGATCGACGAGGACGAATTCAACCGGGTCTTCCCGGCGCCGCAGCCCAAACGCAGCGGCACCCCGATCCCGCGGGTGAAATAAGCAGATTTCGAGTTGCGGTAAAAACCGCCGGCCGATCAAAAGGCCGGCGGTTTAATTATTGGCTGCGTTTTCCCAATTCTTGATATTGAAGACACCCCGCTTCGCGCCTGCCGCAGCCCCGCATTTTTTCATCGATCCCTCATTTTCAGGATGCCGCGCGTCGATGAGTTATAATGCTCCAGCCCCGTACCGGGCAATTCATTTGCAGGAAAGGCACCGCATGGGTTTCGATCTCGTCGAACTGATCCGGACCGTCGGTTACGTCGGCATCATCGCCATCATCTTCGCGGAATCCGGACTGTTTTTTGGCTTTTTCCTTCCGGGGGACAGTCTTTTGTTGACCGCCGGGCTGCTTGCCGCGCGCGGCGAGCTTAACCTGCTTTGGTTGCTGCTCTTTCTCCCACCGGCGGCGATCCTGGGCGACAACGTCGGATACTGGTTCGGGAAAAAAGCCGGCCCGGCGATCTTCAACCGGGACAATTCGCTTCTTTTCCGGCGCAAGAACCTGCTGGCGGCGAAAGCCTTCTACGAAAAACACGGCGGGAAGACGATCACGATCGCCCGCTTCATGCCGTTCATCCGCACCTTCGCGCCGATCGTCGCCGGCGCGGTGGAGATGGAATACAAGCGGTTCATGTTTTTCAACCTGTTCGGCGGATTAATCTGGGCGGTGGGCGTTACGCTCGCGGGATTTTTTCTCGGGCAGTCGATCCCGCCCGAAGTGCTGGATAAATATTTCCTGCTCATCCTGGTCGTGGTGATCCTGGTCTCGGCCAGCCCCGCGATGATCCACGCCTGGAAGGAATACCGCTACGAGGTGTGGGATAAGATGGTCAGTATCTGGAACCGGTTGCGGGGGATACAGCCGGAGCCGACGGAGTAGCCCGGTGCGGAACGGAAAAAGGTAGCGCAATGCCGATCTATACCTATCGCTGCACGGAGTGCGGCGTCGAATTCGAGCAGCATCAGAATTTCTCGGATCCTCCGCTGACCAAATGCCCGGAGTGCGGGAAGAAGTCGCTGCGCAAGGTTTTTACCCCGGCCGGGATCATCTTCAAGGGTACCGGCTGGTACGCTACGGATAATCGTTCGCCGTCCGGCGGCGTGAATATTAAGAAGGATAAATCCGAGGGTTCGACGGAAAAGCCGGCTTCCGGCACTCCGGCCGCACCCGCCCCTGAAAAGAAGAAGCCGGAATCCAAGTCCGGCGCCGCCACAAGCGAATCGAAGAAGTAGTCATTAAGAATATCATCGGGGTTTTTAGGTTTACGATAATCGACGGTAATTGGCGGTATCAATTTTCGGACGTCAAATTATTGGCATGACGTTTTTCGCTCACCTCCGGCCCATCCCCCCTCCCTAGGATCTCTTTGCGCCTTCAAATGATTCGATACCCCTCCCCCCTTCCCGTTGCACGGGAAGGGGGGAGGGAAACAACTGGGCTCTCTAATAATTTCGAGAAGGTTGGGAGGGGGGATGGGATGGGAAATAACTTCGCGTTGCGATGTATGAAGGCTTAATCCGACCTTGTTTTTTACTACATCTGGAACCCGTTGCGGGCGCGGATCACCTTGTAGGAAAAGTTTTCCACGTAATTCATTAATTTTTCGGATATTTCCTGCCATTCGCGTGAAGCGAGGAACTCGTCCATCGCTTCCTTTCCCGGCGCAACGCCCCCCACCATGATCTGCGGGCCTTCCCCGTAGGCGGTATACCAGGCGTCGGTCGGTTCCACTCCCAGCTTCTGCATCCCCGGCAGAAATTCCCGCACGATGAACTCGAAATACTCCTGCGCCTGCCCCGGAAGGATGTCCCAGGTCATCAGCAGTTTTACCGCACTCATGCGCCTCGCTTGTGATCCAGCACCACCACATGGGTTTCTTCCGGCAGATCCGCCCGCGTGATCTTCAGCGATTCCTGGGTCTTTGGCGCGGAAAGGCCCATCTCCTTCACGAATTTTTGAAGCGTATCGAGCTTCAGGCTGAGCTCGGGCGTGCGGAAGTGCATCGGCACAACGATCGAAGGCTCGAGCAAACTGATCACTTCCGCCGCCTGCGAGGCGTTCAATCCGCCTCCGCCGCCGATCGGCACCAGCGCGACGTCCACCGCTCCGAGATTCTCGATCTGCTGCTGGGTCGGGACGTAGTCCAGGTCGCCCAGGTGCGCAACCGTCAACCCGTTGAAATCCACCAGGTACACCGTGTTCGAATCCTTCGTTTCGGCTTTTTTCTTTTTCCCGGAGGCGTCCGGCGCGTGGCGGGTGGAAAGGCCGGTGATGAACACGCCGCCGATTTCGAATTCGCCCGGTCCGCGGATTATGCGTTTTTCACCCTTGACCGCTTCGACGCAGTTATGGCCCGGAGAGTCGTGCGAGATGCAGACGATGTCCGCCTTGAGACGCAAGGCGTCGTATCCGACGCTGTCGTCGTAGGGATCGATCACCACCGACGCCATGCCGCGCTCCATAAGCCGGAAACAGGAAAGGCCGTACCACACGATCTCCATGGGTCATCCTCCGAGAGTCTGGATTATACTCGATGGGAAGGACCATGGACGATGGACCATGGACCATCGCCGGTGTTGAGAATAGGAATGCGTCCCGCGGCCGATGGAAATTAAGGCTACCTCCAATGCCACAGACCCGTCCACCCCAACCCTGCCTGACGCCTGTCGATGTTGCACTGCTCCCTTGGGAAATCGGCGCCGGGCGCGTGTCGCGCCCGGCGGAAGATAATCCGCCGCGTTCCGCACCCGCAGCCAACACCGCGCCGCTGATTGATCGCGCCACCCTGCATCTTCCGCCGGGGCAAAATTATGCGGATGCGCAGCTGGACGATACGCAGACGCTTGCGCGCGAACGGTTCCGCTGGAAACCGCCGCTGCGTTTTTCGGTGCGCGCGCGCACGTCACCGGCATGCCCGCCCGGCACTTTCGGCTTCGGATTCTGGAACGATCCGTTCTCGCTCTCGCTCGGGATGGGCGGCGCCGCGCGTAAACTGCCCGCCGCGCCGCAGTGCGCCTGGTTCTTCTACGGGTCGCCGCCGCATGATCTTCCGCTTGTGGAAGGGGTGCCCGGATCGGGCTGGAAGGCGCAGACGCTTGCCTTCCGGCGGCTCCCCGCGCTCCTGCTCGCGCCAATGGCGGCCGGCGGCGCGCTGCTGGCGGCCTTACCCTCGACGCGGCGTTGGGCATTCCGCCTAGCCCGCCGATTTTATTCGGCTGAAGAACGGTTGCTCGGGATCGATCCAACGTTTTGGCATACATACGCGATCGAGTGGACATCCACCGCGGCGCGGTTCTCCGTCGACGGCAGGGAAGTGCTGCGCTCGGCGCACCCGCCGCATTCCCCGCTCGGGCTGGTGCTGTGGATCGATAACCAGTACGCCTTCGCCTCCCCGGAAAAAGGATTCGGCTTCGGCGTGCTGCCCCGCGACCGGGAACAGGCGCTCGAACTGGAGGATGCGCGGATTGTGATGCCCATCCCGGCGTGATAGAATGCGCGGACTCTATATGGAGACGGCGGAAAGGGATCGCTCCCCGAATGGATAATTGCGGCCCATGAACGCATCGTTCGATTTGGAAGCCCTTGCCCGCATCGTCGGCCGCGTGATGGCGGTGGAAGAAACGATGCTGGGAGGGCCGAAGCAGAATTTCATATTCCGCGCGCGCGGGCGGCTTATCCTCGAAAGCGAGCAGGCGTACGCGCAGCTCACCGACGCCGTGAAGCCGCTCGGCCTGACGGCTCTTCTGCGCGGTGAAAACGGCCGCGAGGAAATCCTCCTGGTGAAGGAACTCTCCCGCCCGGGGAGCGGGAATCCGCGAGTCAACCTGCTGCTTGCACTCCTCACCCTCGCCAGCGTAATTTTCGCCGCCGCGATGAACGCGGTGCCCGCCTCCGCCATCCCCTGTGAAGCTCCGACAGGCTTGGCCGACAGCCTGGCCTACCAATGGAAATTGATCGTCATCGTCGCCCAGCAGGGTTTTGCCAACCTCGCCACCGGCCTGCCCTTCGCACTGAGTTTCCTGACCGTTCTCGGGACCCACGAATTCGGGCATTACCTGGCGGGCCGGAAGAATAAAACCCGCGTCACCCTGCCGTTCTTCATCCCGCTGCCATTCATCAGCCCGTTCGGCACGCTCGGGGCGGTGATCTCGATGCAGGAGCCGCCCCGCAACCGGAACGTGCTGGCCGAGATCGGGATCGCCGGCCCGCTGGCCGGCTTCCTGGTCGGCCTGCCGCTGCTGGTGATCGGCCTGGCCATGTCCACGGTCGAGGCGCTGCCCACCACCCTCGGCCCGTGCGAAGGATTTTCCCTCGAAGGCAACTCGATCATTTACATGCTGGCCAAGCTGGCGGTGTTCGGGCGCATGCTTCCGGCGCCGGCCCATTTCGACACGTTGCCCGTCCTCTTTTACCTGCGCTCATTCTTCTCCGGTTTCCCGTTCCCGATGGAAGGCATGGACGTCATCATCCACCCGCTGGCCTTCGGCGCCTGGGCGGGATTGTTGATCACCGGGTTGAACCTTATCCCGGCCGGGCAGCTGGACGGCGGGCATCTGCTCTACGTCCTACTCGGGGATCGCGCCGGCCGGATCCTTCCCTGGATTATTTTCGGAATGATCCTGCTCGGCTTGTTCTGGCCGGGCTGGTTTCTCTGGGTGGTGATTATTTTTTTCCTCGGCCGGGCGCACGCCGAGCCGCTGGATACCGTCACGCCGCTCGATCTCCGTCATCGAATCCTGGCCTGGACCGGTTTGATTCTCTTTGTATTGATTTTCACCCCCATCCCGCTGCAGGTTTTCGGTGCCTGAAGAACTCTTCCGCGACCTCACCCCCGAGCAGTTGCGCGATCGGATCGCGCAGGGCCGGGTGCCGCGCCTGATCGACGTCCGCAATCCCGAGGAATTCGCGCTCTGCCGCCTGCCCGGCGCGGAACTGCATCCCGGCGGCCAGATCGCCGAGTGGAGCCAAACGCTCAACCCGGAGGATGAGATTCTGATTTACTGCCACCACGGGATCCGCAGCCTGCATGCGGTGATGTACCTGACCGCGAGGGGTTTTAAAAAGGTGATGCATTTGCGCGGGGGATTGGACGCCTACAGCCTGCGCGCCGATCCGAGCGTGCCACGGTATTGATCGATTGAGTAGTCATCGTATGTTATTGCGCTAAGAATTCGCCACAAAAGGCACAAAGAGCACAAAAAAATAATTTATTACCTATTGGTGCCTTTTGTGGCGAATTAACTCACCCACCATACATGCACGACCGGTTTGGCACCATCGGCGCGGCGGCTACGATTAAAAAAAGTTATATTTGGAGTAAATTACCGCCGCCAAAGGCGGTGGCTTTAGAATGCCGCACCTGGAAGGTGCGCTCCTGCCGGTTCTTATCGAACCACCGCATTTCGCGCCCGCAAGATCCCCTTTTCCGCCTTTTTCATATTTGTGATCCGGTACCATTCATGCTCCGCTCCATCCCCCTTCCATGCCGGTCGAACCTTTTCTTGCCACCCACCCGTTACCTCTGCTTCTTCCCATTCCTCTCCGGTATGGATGCGTTCCGTTTACCATCCCATCCCACCTCCCCTGACCCCTCC
>JBAVFZ010000254.1:0-25370 GCA_049684495.1 Anaerolineales bacterium
AAGCCTGAATGCGAAATGGAATTGAGGAAGGCGGCCCGGAAAGACTGCCCTCAGGGGTGGATTTCCCAGGACTCAATGGGTAATTCTTTTTGGCTTTTTTCATTGTGATCTCATGCAACAGGCTCATATGAGCGCCAATAATTCCTAAAAGCGATAACGAGACCATTTCTTTGGATGCACGAAACCATTCACTTTAGAAGCGGTGCTCTCTCCTCTGCAACATTCTTTCCAAATTAGGATCTGCTCAGACCGGGAAAAGCGTACACGGATTACACGGGGAAGAACTGATTGCACGGATTATTAAAAAATAATATATCGGTGTTTTCGGCTCTTTTCGGCGTTTCGGTGTCCAAGAAAGAGAAATCAGGCTGAGTAAATACCCGAATTATTAAAAACATTTCTCTGCAAGTAGTCAACTAAAAAGGAGAGCCGCTTCGTTCCATCAATAAATTCAACTTAAAATAATACTTTCTCTTTAAGATCTTTCCGGCCCAACGGTCTGCGATTGAGCCGCCTGGCCGGCTGTGCTTATGTAGGTTCAGTATACAACCCACGCCAACGAAGACGCTATACGCCTTTCCTCCTGGCCGAAGGCCAGAGCCTGCCCCTGCGTGTTCTTAGCGGGGGTCGGTTCCAACCGCGGGTTGGGCGCAGTACTCTTAATGAAATATTCCTTTATATAATATTACCGATTCATAATATTATTCTACTTATCCAACTTTGTTTAGTAACTTTTCTTTGATATTCTTTCCATTGTATTGACTCGGCCTCACTCGCTTTTTCCTCTTGATCCTTTCCCCATTCTTGTCCAATTCTAGTAATTATAAGAACAAAAAAGAAAGGAATTATTCCAAACTTAGGAAAGTAATAGAATATAATTGACCAAATGATGAAAGGTAGACCAAATATTATTCCTGAATATAGATAAAAACGAAAACCACTAAGTTTATACGCCCAGACCATTTTTATTAATAACCAAAGTCCTACTAAAGTAAGGAAAGTAAAGGTCATCCAAAACCAAATACTATTTTTTTCCATTTATGAGTGAAATATTTCCTTTGTAGAATATATTCCATTATAAAGAATTTTGCGCCCAACATGTTATTAGGCGGAAAAGGCATATAGGCCCATATGCTTGCATCTTTCTCTATATGCTTTTTTGATGCATCTGGCGCTAGATCATTTTACGTCCCACGATCCGCACCTGTAATCCAAGTTCGAGGGCTCTGTCATGCCGTATCCGCCAAACTTGCGTTTTTCCGTTCCATTGGCCGCCCGCTTCCTTGATTTTCCGGCGTAGCGCCGTTTCATCGTACCGGATCCGGACGTTCACCTTTCTCCCGGGCCGCGGCGCCTTTGGTTCCCAAGCCATCTCCCCTTCGATCAATTCCACGGTCTTCCATCGCCGCTTAGCCGCTCGTCGTACCGGTATCGCACGCATATCATCCGCTTGCCGTATTCCGCCAGCAGCTTCCGCGTCCCTCTTTGCCCCGGTTGCAGAAAAAGTAGCGTCTTCATCTCCCCCTCCCCTCATTCTGGTTTCCGTTGTATTGTATAATAATCCCGTTCATCCAGCACGTCCATTTGCAAGGGGGGATAGTATGAACTCATCGGCATCTGCTTCCGCACCCGCCCTGATCGAACGCCTGCGCTCCTCCATCCGCCTCCGGCACTATTCCATCCGCACCGAGCAGACGTATGTCGATTGGACCCGCCGCTTCCTTGCCTTCCACTCCGGGGTTCCGCTTGAGGCTCTGGCCGAGCCGGAAATCTCGGCTTTCCTCACCTTCCTCGCCGTCCGGGAAATAGTCGCCGCCTCCACTCAGAACCAGGCGTTAAACGCGCTGGTCTTCTTTTTCCGTCATGTGCTTCAGAAGAAGTTGGATTCTCCCTTCCAGCTCGTGCGCGCCAAACGGCCCTTGCGCCTGCCGGCCGTGCTCTCCAAAGAGGAAGTCTCCTCCCTGTTGGCTCATCTCTCCGGAGAACATCTGCTGATGGCAAAGCTGCTCTACGGCGGCGGACTGCGGCTCATGGAGGTGCTGCGATTGCGCGTCAAGGATATCGATTTCGGTCTCCGCCAGATCCTCGTCCGCGATGGAAAAGGATTCAAGGACCGCATTACGGTTTTACCCGATCGCCTGCGCACTCCACTCCGGACCCATCTGGAACGAGTCCGGCGGATATATGAATCCGATCTCGCCCAGGGCAACACGGATGTCTTCCTGCCGTATGCCCTCGAGCGTAAATACCCCGGCGCCGCTCGCGAGTGGGTTTGGCAGTATGTCTTCCCTTCGGATCAACGCTCTGTTGATCCACGTTCGGGAATTTTACGCCGTCATCATGCTGATGAATCCGGCCTGCAAAAGGCGGTCCGCCGGGCGGCCCACGAAGCCGGCATCCCCAAACCCGTGGGCTGTCATACCCTCCGGCATTCCTTCGCCACTCACCTGCTCGAAGCCGGTTACGATATCCGTACCGTTCAGGAACTCCTCGGCCACTCCGATGTTAAAACCACCATGATCTATACCCACGTCCTCAATCGAGGAGGACTCGCTGTCCGCAGTCCCCTCGATCAATAGCTCCGCCCTCCTTCCCTTTTTACCGCACTTGGGTTACGACAAATGGGCGAGGATAAAGGAGGGAACCTTCGTGCACTTCGTGGATTTGCTGTTTTTCTTAGTGCGCTTCAGGTTTTCTTTGTGTCCTTTGTGGATTCGTGCCCCTCAGGCCTTCCCCGCCTTACCCCGGCCGGGGCAGGCTTCGTGTCCTTCGCGGATACGATTTCCTCGCTCGTCATAATCCTCACTCCCGCCGCTCTCATGGCCTTCAGCGCATCTTCCGAATCGCCCGGATTAAGATTCACTCCCCGGCACGCGTCTTCGATCACATGCGTCCGGAACCCGAGCTGGGCCGCGTCCAGCGCGGTGTACTTCACGCAGTAGTCGGTCGCCAGCCCCGCGATATAAACCTCATCCACTCCGCGTCCCCGCAGATAGTCCGCCAGCCCGGTCGAGTGTTTGTGATCCGCATCCAGGAATCCGCTGTAGCTGTCGATCTCCGGATCCGTCCCCTTTGGAAAGATCCGCGCGATCCGCGCGCGGTCGAGCGCGCTCACCAGCTCCGCCCCGTGCGTCCCCTGCACGCAATGGTCCGGCCAAAGCGTCTGCGGCGCGCCGTGGATTGGGAGGATCGAATACACCGGTTTTCCATGCGTGCTCGCAAAGCTGCCGTGCCCGCGCGGGTGCCAATCCTGAGTGGCAACCACCAACCCGAACTGTCTCTGCACCCGGTTCGCCACCGGCACGACGGCATCCCCGTCCGGAACCGCCAGCGATCCGCCCGGACAAAAATCATTTTGGATATCCACCAATATCAGCGCTTTCATGGGCGCACTCCTTTTTCAAAACGGTCGATCCCCCCTCGCCCAGCATTAGCCGGGAGAGGGGACGGGGGTGAGGGGTTTCTCACTTCCCGCTCCGGGGAGGGATGGCGAGGGGTCGGTTCCTACGCTTCCCCCTCCGTCTTCCGCTTCGCGTTTTTCAGTGCCAGCGTGATCTTCTTGCGATACAGCCCGATCTCCAATCCCACCGTATAGAGGTGCGGATAGATGAAGCGCTTGATCGCGGGCGGGAAGTGGCCCAGGTTTTCCGCGGCGGATTTCCGGATCTCCGAAAGCGGCGGCGAGGTATACACCGCTTTGCCCGCCCGCATCACCGGGACAAGCAGGTCGATGTGCTCGGCGTCCGCCGTGATCGTATCTTTGTGCCCCGGGTCGCCCGGGTCGACGATGATGCAATCGCCGGCCGGGCGCGCCCCGTCCTCCAAAATCGCGTCGGCGATGTTCCTGCCGTCGCGCCGGAACCGCCGCACCTGCAGGATCCCCGGGGTGGAGGTCTTCGCACCGTGGTCGGAGACCTTCATCTTGTATTCCCACTCCCCGTCCTGCCCCTTGAGGGCGGACAGTTTGTACACGCCGCCCAGCGCCGGCTGGTCGTAGGCGGTCGTCAGCTTCGTCCCCACCCCCCATAGGTCGATCTTCGCCCCCTGATGCTTCAGGCTTTCGATGATGTATTCGTCCATCTCGTTGCTGGCCACGATCTTCGCGTCCGGGAATCCCTCCGCATCGAGAATTTTCCGCGCCTCGATGCTCAGGGAGGCCAGGTCGCCCGAATCCAGCCGGATGCCCGTCATCTCCGACCCGCGCGCCCGCAGCCCCTTGGCCGTTTCCGCGGCGTTCCGCACACCTTGTAGAGTCTGGTAGGTGTCCACCAGGAAGATGCAGTTGTCGGGCATGATCCGCGCATATTCCTCGAAAGCCTCCCGTTCCGATGGGAAGGCCATCACCCAACTGTGGGAATGCGTCCCCGCGATTGGGATGCCGAACAGCTTCCCGGCCAGCACATTGGAGGTCGCCGAGCATCCGCCGATGTAGGCCGCCCGGCTCGCCGCAATCCCTCCGTCGATCCCCTGTGCCCGCCGCAGCCCGAATTCCAGAACCGGGGCTCCCTCCGCCGCCAGCGCCACCCGCGCCGCCTTGGTCGCGATCAGGGATTGGAAATTCAGCATGTTCAGCAGCGCCGTCTCGAGCAGCTGGCATTGGATTAGCGGGCCGCGGATCCGCAGCATCGGCTCCTGCGGGAACACCACCGTGCCCTCCGGAACCGCGTCGATGTCGCACCGCAATCTCATCCCGCCCAGATACTCGAGGAATTCCTTTTCCAGAAGCGGCTTGCCCGCCCGGTCGCGGGCCGCGGCCAGATACTCCAGATCGGATTTGTCGAAAGCGAAATGCTCCAGGTATTCGACCACATACTCCAGCCCGCAGGCGATCGTATAGCCCCCGCCGAACGGATTCTGGCGGAAGGACATGTGGAAAACCGAATCCCGGTCCGCCATCCCGGTCTTCCAGTATCCGTAGGCCATCGTGATCTCATACAGGTCCGTCAGCAGTGCCAGCGAATCGCGGTATAACCGTTTCAGCGTATCCATGATCTCGGCCGCCTCCTGATTGATCCTTCAATTGTATTCTAAAACCAATGCCGGTTTCTCGTGGAACCCTCCCCCATTTATCGCTCTTGCATTTTGATAAATGGGGGAGCCGTCCCTCGCAGAGCAAAACGGCTCGCCTTTGAACATAGAGCAGTTTTGGTCGCTAAGCGAGGGGGATGGGTGGGGGTTTCGTGTCCTTCATGTTTTCCTGCGTGTCCTTCGTGGAGTCGAAAAAGGAGAGGGCTTCGTGTCCTTCAGGTTTTACTTCGTGCCCTTCGTGGATTCGAAATAAATCTCCGGCCCGCCGTAGGGTTCGATGTGCAGCGAGTGGGCTCCCGGCAGCAGGTATTCCCCGAACGCCGGCTCGATCGGGTAGGATGCCCCCGGTTCGATCGTCGCGTGGTACTTCCCCAGCGTGAATGTGATCGCCTCCGGCGCGGAGTTCAGGATGATCAGGTTTTGGTCCGTCCGGACTTGGATGCAGCGCGGATCGGGGACGTTGCCGGGCCAGGCCCGGATGGCAACCCGGACCGTCGCTTCTTTAAAGGAAGCGCATATCCCCGCTGCGGGGAATTCCGCTTCCGGCGTCGCCCGGTACTCTTCCACTTTCGCCGCGGGTGATGCCGTACTCGTCGCGGTCGCCGGCGTACAGCCCGCCAGCAGCAGGACGACTACTGCCGTGAAGGTTCCGAAGTCTATTTTCTCGCAATTGTCCACAGGTTAATCTTCCCATCCTCTCCGGCGGTAACCATCACCCCATCGACGCCGCTGTAAATCAGCTGGTTTATTTTTCCCTGATGCGCCGGAATGTTCACAATGATTTCCAGCGAAGGAAAACGCATCAGGATCAGCCTGCCGTCGGCGGTGCCGGCCACGAGCAGGTGATCTTCCCCGGCCAAGGCGATATGGAGGGGATTCCTTACCTCGATGTGATTCCGCACATCGGTCCGGGAGGCATCCAATACCGCGATGGAACCCCCGCTCACCACCGCCAGTCCGCCCTCTTTTGAGAACTGCAAATCCGCAATCGTTCCATACCCTCCGAAGACGTTGCCGCTTTCGCCGCCGTTGAAACAAATTCCTTCCGAACACGCATCGAGATATTCGATTTCAAGGGCGGGCTCTCCGTTATACAGCCCGCCGAACCCCAATTCGGTGCCATCCGGGTTGAAAACGGGCCGCGTGGTCGCCTCCATAAATAAACTGTCCGCGGATCTTCTGGGAATATCGGAAGCCCTGCCGGAAAGATTGGAAAAGAGCTGGAGGCCGTTTTCAACGGCGACGGCCAGGATGCCTTTGCTGGCGAAGAATGATATTCCCTTGACGTTGCGGATGCCTTCCCGGATCGAATGAACGACTTCCGTGGTTTGCGCGTTGCGGATCTCAATCCGGTCCCGCAGACCGAGTATGAAAAATTCCCCGTACGGGTCCAACGCCACGCCGGCCCACCCGGAAGAATCGATTTTTTTATTGAGGAGTCTGTCTCCCTGCACGGCGTCGTACAAACGAACATTTCCCGTCGCGCTTATCGAAATCAACCGCTGCAGGATCGGCTGGTAATCGACTCCGACGATCGGTTCGCCGGCGTTGAGCGTGCGTATTTTTTCGAATTCCATCGGCCCGCTGTAATACGTGGCGGTCGGAGTTTTGGTAAAGGTTGGCGCCGGAGTTGGGGTCACGGTCGGTACGGGAGTGTCGGTGTCGGTCGGTTCCGGGAGGGTGGGCTCCCTCGTGTATGTTTCCGTCCATTGCGGCGGCAGGGTGATGAGGGCGAGGGTGTTTTCGGGGGCAACCTCCCCGCTCCCGGCATGCGCGCCCGGCGCGCAGGAAATCACGGAAAGGAAAATGAGAAGGCCGGCAAGGTGTTTCATACGTCTCCTCGAGGAAATTTCGGAACGGGTAGCCGCGGAACGGGCCGGCCTCTTTTCCAGTTCGCGCCCTTCACATTGTTCTTCGTGCCCTTCGTGCTCTTCGTGGAAAATTTAAACCGAATTTCTTCGAATCCTTCGGATTTTCCCCCGGCTCACCCCAACCGGGGCAGGCTTCGTGTTCTTCTTGGCTTCATTTCTTCAAATGGAACGGCACGTCGATCACCACCCGTTCCAAATTTCCGTGCCTGCGCCCGTACAGGAGCGCCGCCTTGAGTAGCCACGCCGTCTGGTTGTGCAGCAGGCTTTCCCACCAGTGGTTGGGGATGAACTCCGGCAGCACCACCGTCGCCAGCTGCCCGTCGTTGTGTTCGCGATCGGTTGCTTCCAGGAACCGCACCAGCGGCTCGATCACCGACCGGTACGGCGAGGGGACGATCGCTAAGGGAATCTCCGGCCACCAGGCGTTCCATGCCTCGCGCATTTTGTCCCCCGCCCCGCTCTCCATCTCGACGTAGACCGCGGTGATGTCGCGCGAGATGGATTGCGCGAACGCCACCGCCCCAACCACCCCGCGGTGCACCCCCGAAACCGGGATTACCACCCGGCTCGGCGCCGCCGGCTTGAGCGAGGGCGGCAGCCCGCGCAAGGAAAGCTCCTCGCGCACCTCCTGGTAATGGACGGAGACCTTCCGGAACAAGACAACCAGGAGCGGAATTACCAGAACGGTGATCCACGCCCCTTCCATGAATTTGCTTAAACACACGATCACGAGCGTTGCGCCGGTGACGATCGCGCCAATCCCGTTGATCAATGATTTCCACGGCCAATTCCGGCCCTTCTCCCGCCACCAATGGATCACCATCCCCGCTTGCGAGAGCGTGAATGCCAGGAACGCCCCGACCGCAAACAGCGGGATCAGCGCATGCGTGTCTCCGCCGAAGAGGACGATCAATCCCGCGGCGGAAAAACTGAGGACCAGGATCCCGTTCGAAAAAGCCAGCCTGTCTCCCAGGCTCCCGAACTGCCGCGGCAGGAAACCGTCCCGGGCCAAAATCGCCGCCAGGCGCGGGAATCCGGCAAAGCTGGTGTTGGCGGCCACGGTCAGGATCCCCAGCGTCGAAAATTGGATAAGGAAGTACAGCGGATTGTTGTCGAAGAGCCGTCGCGCCAGGGCCGAAAGGATCGTCTCGTGCGGGCCGGCGACGATCCCCAGAAATTGGGTCAGGCCGATGCTGCCCACGAAGAGGGCTCCCATTAAGACCGCCATCACGATCAGCGTCCGTCCGGCGTTCTTTGCCTGCGGCGGCTGGAACGCCGGCACTCCGTTGCTGATCGCCTCGACGCCGGTCAGGGCGGTGCAGCCGGTGGAAAATGTGTGCAGGATCAGCAGCAAAGTTAAAGGCTGCACCGCCGCGGGCGCAACCGCCGCGAGCGGCGTCGGTCCGTCGATAAAAATCCGGATCAATCCGTAGCCCAGCATGGAGAAGAACGAACCCAGGAACAGGTACACCGGGATCGCCATTGTGGTCCCGGCTTCGCGCATCCCGCGCAGGTTGATCAAGGTGATGATAAGCAGCAGCCCGAGCGCGATCGTCACGCGGTACGGCGCCAGTGCCGGGAAGGCCGATGTCAGCGCGGCCACACCGGAGGTCAGGCTGACGGCGGCATTTAAGATGTAGTCCACGATCAGCGCCGCGGCGGCCAACAGCCCGGGGAGGTCGCCCAGGTTCGAACGGGCGACAATGTATGATCCGCCCCCGGAAGGATACCCGGCGATGGTCTGAAAATACGAGAGCGCGACGATCGCGAGCAATCCGGCGATCGCCAGCCCGATCGGCCAGGCGTAGGAAAGCCCCACGCTCCCGGCGATGACCAGCCCGAGGTAGATTTCCTGGTTGGCGTAGGCGATCGAAGCCAGCGCGTCCGGGGAAAAGGCGGCCAGCGCCCGGATCTTGTTCAGCGCCCGGTCTTCCTTCGTGTGCGTGGGCAGCGCCGGCCCGAGGAGGACATCTTTAATTTTCGCAAACATGATGGATTGGTCGCAATTATATGACGAAATTAAAATCCTCCCCCGTTTAGCGTTTTTGGTTTTCCGCTAAACGGAGGAGGACAAAGGCGAGGGCTTCGCGTCCATCAGAGCTTTTTCGTGTCCTTCGTGGATTCACACGCCGGCGGCCCGTACCCGCCGCTTGCGGCGTTCAGCTCCATCCCGAAATACGGCGAAGGATCGAGCGTATTGGCGATCTCGGTTTCGTTCCGGAAGCCCCCTTTCCCGTCGCTCCGCACGATCGAAAAGTGCAGATGAAGCCCGGTTGGGTTCGCCGGGTCGCCCGAATAATTTCCCTGAAAGCCCAGCGGCTGCCCCATCGCCACCTTCTTTTCCATCGTTCCGGGCGGGAACGCGGCGTCGATGAACGAGTTGCCCTGCGCGTCCGCCATGTGCGCGTAATACAGCCAAATCTCCCGTCCGGGTGAGAGCGGATCGTCCGGCACGCGGATGATGACCGCGCTCTTCCAGTCCGCAAGCCGTGTGAGAAATCCGTCCGCCGCGGCGACGACCGGCGTCTTCCCGATCGGCTGGTTGCCGAACACGTCGATCCCCTGGTGCCGCTGCAGCGGCCGGAAGGAATCTCCATATAGATATCCGACGTACCCGTCGGTCGGAAAGGCGAACGGCGCCCCCGCGCAGCGGGAGTTGGCGCGGGTCACCCAATCCGGATGCGCCTCGGGATCGCCCAGGTATTCCCATACCATCGTATTACGCCGCCCGTCGCCCTTCCACCAGCGGTAGGCAAGGTATCCGCCGACCGCCCCCGCCGCCAGCAGCCCGAAGAAAGCCAATCCCGAAATGGTCATCAGCGGGTTAGCCCGCCGCGCGCCCAGCTTCCGTGGACGAAATTCCAATGCTGTTCCTCCTTCTCCAGTGTCGCCGGATCCCTGGAGAGCACCGATGCTTCCTCTCCGTTGAGGTCGGCCCAAAGCGGCTCTCCGCCTTCGCGCAGAACCGCCGCCGCAAGATCCCGGTACCGGCCCGCGAGGGCGGATTCACCGGCCGGGTCCGGGGCCCGGCGGGCTTTCGCGTCCAGTACCTCCCCGATCGCCGCGAGCAGCCCGCGCGTCCGCGCCCACTCGCCGCGGTCGGCCGCATCGCGCGCCGCCAGGAACATCAGCTCGAGCGCGGTCGCATCAACCGATGCCGGCGGCGGAGAATAATCCGCCGTTATCTGTTCCGCCCGCGCGCGCGCCGGGTCCGGCAGGAAGAGATCGTAGATCGAAACGCCCGCCGCATACTCCCGTTGATATTCCCGGATCAGGTCGAACATGCCCATCGTGAACTCCACGTCGCGCACCGTATCCGGGTCGGGCGTTTTGGAACGCAGCGCGGCCAGCCAATCGGCTTCGCAGGCGGCCAGCATGCATCCGAAATGAGTCCGCAGCATCGCGTCCATCGCGCCCGCCGGCGACTCTCCGCCGGCCGGGTCGAAGAGCATCGCCGTTACCCGCTCGCGCCCGTACCGGCCGGCGAGATATTCCACGAACGCTCCCGCTTCGATGTACGCGGCTTCGTGCTGAGCGGTTGAAAACGTGTCCGCAATCTCGGCAAGCGGGGCAAGCTTTCCGAGGGCAAGCAGAGCCGCGGCCTTTTCCGTGAGGGATTCCGGTACCCGGTAGTGCCCGCCGGTCAGGTACACCGCCCAGCCTTCCTGGAAAAACAGCGGCGCGCGCGGCCCGTCTCCGTACCGCGCGATTGTCAGCAGGTGGATCATCTCGTGTTCCAGTACCACGCGGAAATCCGTACCGGTGTAATTCCGGTCCGCGTAGGAGATGTACCCTTCCTGCATCGCCAGTCCGCCCTGACCGTACACCCGCGGCAGGAAAACCAAATTCAATTTCGAATCCGCCGGGGCAACCCGTGTGGTTGTCCCGCCCCTTGCCGGCACCCTATCTTCCATCTTCGGATTAATGGATTCGAAGATTCGCTCCGCCTCTGCCTGGAGTTCCGTGATGTCGCGTTCCGCCTCGGTTCCGGAAAGATAGAAATAATCGCAGCAGGTCCCCTTCGCCTGCCGCCACACGGCTGCCTGCCGGAGCGCCGGGCGCTCCTTCGCCGGCAGCACCCGCACCGGGTATCGAATCGGAGATGGTGCTCCAAGCGCCGCGTCCCCGGCCAGGGTGACGTACAGCGTGTGCCATCCTTCCCCGCCGGAAGAATCCCACACCCAGGTAAGCCGGGCATTCCAATCGAGCGAGTTGCCGTTCTGAAAAAATGGGGATTCCGCAAGCGGTGCGCCGTCGGTCCGGTCCAATCGCACCTGGAGTTTTCGTCCGCGCGGATCGGCCTGCGTCGCCGCCGCCACGCTGATCCAGTCCCCCGCATAGGCGGTCTCGGATGGGTACACGGAAATGGCGATTCCCGGCAACGCCTGCCAATCCGCGGGCAACCGGGCCAATTGCGGGCGGAAAGGTCCCGCCAGGGCGATGGCAATAACGAGGATACCCGTAAATCCAGCGATAAATGCGGCGTGTCGGCTTGTCACGCGGCGGATTATACCTGCCCTCGCGGTACCCTCGCGGAGCATCGCCGGTCGACTTTGAATTTTGAGCGGTGATGCTTGCGCAGCGGGGGCTCCCGATGGGATGGTTTCGCGAGCGGGGGGAGCGCGCAGGTTTGGGCTTGCCCTATAAACCTGCGCGAATGCGCAGCGGGGACTTGTCCTCGCTCGCACCCCCTTTGCATTTTGGTATAATCCCGCCACCTGACTAGACCCTCCGGAGGCTAAAAGCTACCGGTAAGGCGACCTGCAGGAAGAAAAGGAAGCAGAGTCATGCCACTCCCAGCGCAAGAGAAACAGAAGGTCATGAGCCAGTATCGCCGCCAGGAAGGCGACACCGGCTCGCCCGAGGTGCAGATCGCGCTGATCACCGCGCGCATCACCCAGCTCACCGAGCACCTTAAAAAGAATAAGCACGACGAATCCTCGCGGCGCGGATTGCTGCGCCTGGTCGGCCAGCGGCGCCGCCACCTGGCTTACCTGGGTAAGACCGACCCGGACCGGTACCGCGCGATCACCGAGAAGCTCAAGCTGCGCCAGACGCAGTAAATCGCGGCGATTGAAAACGCCTCTCCGAAAGGAGAGGCGTTTTTCGTTTAACCCTCGGCTTCTTCGCCGGGCACCGCGGCCACGTCCGGCTCCTCCGGCTTGCGGTCGAGGATCTGCATCGCCAAGCCGACCACTTTCGGACGCGTGTGTTCGCCTTTGTCGTCCTGCCAGCGGTCGGTCCGCATGCGGCCTTCCACGTACACCAGCTTGCCCTTGGAGAGGTACTGGTGGCAGATCTCTCCCAGCTTCCCCCAGGATTCGACGGTGAACCACTCGGTTTCCTCTTTCGGTTCTCCGGCTCCGTTCTTCCACCGGCGGTTAACCGCCATGGAGAAAGAGCAAACCTTGTTCCCGGAGGGAAGCGTACGCAATTCCGGATCCTTCCCCAGATTGCCGATCAATTGAATACGGTTCAGTGCTGGCATATATCCCCCTTGAGTTTTTTCGGGCCTTGGCCCGGATTTGGTGCAGCGGAATATATCACGAGTGCGGAATCTCCGCAACTGTCAAGCCGCTGAGGTTTAAGCAACGCGTGTCCCCCTTCCCTCAAGGGAAGGGGGGAGGGGGTTAGGTCAGTTGCCCATTCTGGGGAGGGGCCTTCAATTCCCCTGCCCCGAATCGTTCTTGTAGGATGCCTCGTCGGTCGGGGTTTTTCCCGACGGATCGAACACGTGCACCCAGGTGCCTTCCGGCGCCCAGTCGAACAGCCAGTGTCCGTCCGCGACCGGAACGTTCACGCAGCCATGCGAGTGCCGGGCGCCCAGATTGTTGTGCCAGTATTCGCCGTGGATCGCGCGGTCCCGGTCGAAATACATCACCCAGGGCACGTCTCCGACGTAGTAGTAATCCGATTTATCGGGTTCGAACGACCCGCTCATGGTCTGAATTATATATTTCTTCTTGATGTGGAACACGCCCGGGCGGGTCCAGAACCCCGGCGTTCCGGACGCCGTTAGGGTAGCCAGCACCATCCGGTCCCCCTCGTACGCCGCCAGCGTCTGCTCGAACAGGTTGACGCTGATCCATTTCACGCCCGCGGGGATCTCCGGCGGCCGCGCCGCGTCCGGGAAGACAACGCCCAGCTTGGTCTGGAGCACCCATTGGTTGATCCCCACCATGTACCAGGTTTCCTTTTCGGTTTTGAACGTATCGAAGACCTGCAGCAGCGTGTAGCGCCGGTAATACGGCGCGGTCTGGTCCTCCGGCCCGCCCGGGGTGCGCGACGGATATACCCCTTCGTAGGGGATCACCCATCCGAATGGGCGGACGGGGGTTTCGGTAAGTGTGAGGCCGCTGAACATGTCTTTGTTATAGATCGGCGCCACCTCGTCGCCCCGGACGATCCACCCGTCGCCGGTCCGGTAAAAAGTGGCGTCGTCGCGCACGATGGTCTGAACGATCGAAACGTATACAAATCCCTTGATCAGCGAATGGTGCCGGTTGCCGGTGATGGCGTCCTCAACGGTCGCGTAGAGCCCCAGTTCGGTGTCTTTCCCTACCCGGCCGTACCCCCGGTCCCACTGCCCGAGCAGCGGATCGTGCGGCAGGGCGGGCAGTCCCTGGTACGGCAGCAGTCCCTGCCGCCAGTATTCCACGCGCTGCAACGCCGGGCCGTCCGCCGCGCACAGGTCCGGATTCTCCATCTGCATTTCCACGGTGCACAGCTCGCCTTCGGTTGGGACTGTCTCCGCGCGCGAACGAACCGTGGTTCCGGCCAGCGCGGCAATCAGCAGGACCGGCGCCAGAATCCAAGCGGCCTTCCTGTTAGTAATTTGTTTCTGTGAAAAAAATATTTTCGTCATAAGATCCGCCGGAGTTCCATTCTCGATCGCCATCCGCTTCCGTCAACCGCCGAATGCGACAAGCGGGGTCAATGATACCGCTTTCCTTGCAGGATTCGCCATTCCCCGAATTTTATCGGGAAATCAAGCGAATTCCGGGGTTTGGATTTCGCGCCGGCGACCCTATGCCCGGCTTCCCAGCACCACCGGAATGTCCTCGGTCCCTCCGTCGCGGGAAACGGTGAAATGCACGCTGTCTCCCGGAGCCGCGTTCAGGACGATGTAAGAGATCAGCTCGGCGAAGTTGCGGATCATCCGGCCGTTGATCGCCAGGATCAGGTCTCCGCCTCCGAGCAAGCCCTCCATCCCGGGGATTTCCTCCGTCCCGGCCCGCAAGCCGGCTTCCGCCGCCGGGCCGTTCGCCGCGATCGAGGTGACGTAGACCCCGTAACGGTAAGGCAGATCGAGCGCCCGCACAGTCTGCAAATGCAGTTCGCCAAGCCCGCCCAGCCCGAGGTAGGGGTAGTCGTACTTGCCCTGGGCGATCAGCGACGGCAGCACGCGGCGGACGATGTTGCTCGAGATGGCGAACCCCAGTCCGGAATTCACCACGTTCCCGCTTTGGGTCACGGAATCCGTGAGGATCGACCGGTTGACCCCCACCACTTCCCCCTTCAAGTTCAGGAGCGGGCCGCCGGAATTGCCCGGGTTGATCGCCGCGTCGGTTTGGATCATGTCCCCAAGCAGGTAGAAACCGCTCTCGCCCGACTCGCGCATGGATTCGCCGGTCCGCCCCTTGGCCGAGACGATTCCCGTCGTCAGCGTGTTGTACAGCCCGTACGGATTGCCGATCGCGATCACCGGATCTCCGATCCGCAGCAGCGCGGAATCGCCGAGGGTGAGCGGATGCAGTTCCTCCGCCGCGGCATCCACCCGCAGCACGGCCAGATCGGAATCCGGATCCTCGGCGATGACCTCGGCCTCCGTCATCACCCCCGAGGGAAAATCCACCTCGATCGTCGCCGCCCCGCTCACCACATGCATGTTGGTGACGATGTGCCCTTCCATGTCCACGACGAATCCGGATCCGAGCGCGTCTCCCTCGGTGCCCGTGCCGTAGGCAAAGATGGCGACCACGCCCGGGTTGACCCGCTCGTAGATCGCCGCCAGCGAGCCGTCGCTCCCCGTAAAGCTGCCGCCCGGCGCGTCCGTTTCCGGCGTGAAGCCGGTCGGAGTGAGGATTTCGGACAAGGCGGGATTTGCCGCGGGCAGTGCCGCGGGTATTCCGAATGTCGTGCAGGCCAGCGCCAGAAATCCCAGCGCCGTTATTCCGATCAAGACTTTTTTCATTTCACACTCTCCAAAGGAAAGGAGGTCGAGTCGCCCGGGGCATGATTGTCACCCCGGGCGTATCGAGACCTCATAATTGAAAGAGGTTCGGATTGGCCTTTAAGTCGCCTTCACATTGTGCTTGTGTTTGATCCGAATGGGAGCTTTGTTGCTCCGTCCAGGTCCGACTATGGTTGCGTTTCTTCGGTAATCCAACGATGAATAACGCGCAGCGAGCTGCGCGGCATCAAGGAGCACAACACCCAAGATCATTCGCAGCAAGCGGCGGGGTATTCTTCATCCCGCGAAATCGGGATAAATGATCGCCGGCTTCATCTTACCCCCGCTGCTTCCGCAACCGGGCCAGTTCGTTCAATAATTTTTTCTCTTCGTGGCTCAGCCCGGCGGGCAGATCCGGCTGAACTTTAACGAACAAATCTCCGCGCATGGAGGGGTTCCCAAGATGCGGCATCCCCAAACCCGCCAGACGGAACGACTGTCCGGATCGGGTTTCCGGAGGAATGCTAAGCATCACGGATTTCGAATCGATCGTCGTTACCCGGTTTTCCCCGCCCAGAAGAAGCGTATACACGTCAACCGGGATCTCCGCGTAAAGGTCGTCCCCCTTCCGCTCCCAGCGCGGATCCGCGGTCACGACCACCGCCAGGTACAAATCCCCCGCCCGCCCGCCTCCGGAGGCGCCTTCGCCCGCCAGGCGGATCCGGGTGCCGGTCTGGGCTCCCGCGGGAATCTTCACTTCCAGCCGCCGGTTTCCTTTCTGGACGATTCGAGTCGCCCCGTGGAACGCCTCCTCCAGCGTGATGGTTACGTCCACATCCGGGAGTTCCCGCACCGGCGCGCGGGCGGATCCCGATCGCACCCGTCCGCCGCGGGTAAAGACATCCGCCTGCTGAACCGGAATGTCGCCGAAGATCGATTGAAAGAAATCCGAGAAGTTGCCGAACATTTCCCCCAGATCCCCGTATTCGACGCGCGTTCCGCCGCGCGGCGCCCCGCCCGCCCACTGCGACCAGTCGAATCCGCCGGGCGTTCCGGTACTTTGCCAATCCTGGTAGGCGTTTCCGAGTTTGTCGTAACGCGCGCGCTTTTGCGGATCGCTGAGCACCTCGTAGGCTTCGTTGATCTCTTTAAATTTTTCCTCGGCTTCCTTCTTGCCACGGTTGCGGTCCGGATGGTATTTCATCGCCAGCTTGCGGTAGGCTTTTTTAATTTCGGCTTCGCTGGCGGTTCGGGCGACTCCGAGGGTTTGATAGTAGTCTCGATATTCCATAAGGTTGTTGGATCGCGGGCGTTCTCCGGACGGATTCCGGATAGCGTTCCCTCATTCTATGCCCGGGATATGGGAGCGTCAATATTCGCGCACGCCTTCTTACGATTCTCTAACATTGATCCGCCGCGCAGCGAGCGGCAGGGAATCTCTCATCCCGCGCAAGCGGGAGATTTATCCGCTTATCGGAATGTTTGGCGATGCGCTGGCATGCGGATCGGTTATAAAATTGTTGCGCCGGCGGTTTGAGTGCCCGCCCTTGTTCGTCATGCCCGCGTGCTTTCGACGGGCATCCAGAGGTTCTAACAGCTCAATTGGGGACAGAATTCCCGGGTCCCGCCTAAAACCGCGCCGGGAAGACGGTCACTCTGCCGCACGGGGATGCCATCCTATTTGTCATGCCGGCTGCCCGTTCCGGGAACGCTGTGCTATAGTATCATTGCCCTGCCCGGTTTTTCATGGATGGGATCGGTTTTGCGGAATTCGGAACGGGCAGAAACCGATAACTATGCCGAAACCTTCGGAAAAAATCCTCATCGCGGACGAAGATCCGGACGTCATCGACCTGGTCGCGCGCCAGGCCCTGGGTCCGCTCGGGTATTCGATGGCCACCGCCTCCGACGGGCCGGCGGCCATTCAACGCATCATGGAATTCCATCCGGATATCGTCATCGCCAGTCTCACCCTGCTCGGGATATCGGCCAAGGAAATTCTGGTGGCGCTGCGCGCCCGGGGATTGGAATCGCTGGTGATCGTGACCGCGCCCGAAGGCGGGGAGAAAATGGCGCTGCAGGCGTTCCGTCTCGGCGCCAAGGATTATCTGTCCAAACCGCTGCGCGAGGCGGAAGTGGTCTCTTCCGTCGAACGGGCGCTGTCGGAAGTCCGCCTGCGCAAGGAACGCGAAGCGCTCGCCCTCCGCCTCTCCGAAGCCAACGAACAGCTCGAACACCGCGTCAAGGAACTCACCCTGCTCTACGGGATCGGCAAGGCGATCGTCTCCCTCAGTAATCTGGACCGCCTCTACGACCGCCTGATGGAAGGCGCGCGCTATGCCACCGGCACCGAGATGGGCTGGTTGCTGCAGCGCGACGATGCCGGCCGCGACCTGCTCCTGCGCAGCCAGCACGGCCTGCCGCAGACACTCGCCGCCAAGCTCAACCAGCCGTGGGATGACGGGGTCGCGCCGCTCGTGATCGCCTCCGGCGAAGGGCTGCGGCTGGCGGGCGAAGGCTTGCGGCGTTTTAAAATCGCCCAGCTCTGCAAATCCGTCATGGTCGTGCCGATCAAGGCCAAATCGGAATCTCTCGGGGTGATCTCCGTCGGCCACAAGGAAGCCCGGGAGTTTTCCGCCCGCGAGCAGGCCACGCTGGAAGCCGTCGCCGATTACGCGTCGATCGCCATGATTAACGCCCGGCTCTTCCGGGAGCTCGAAAACCGCGCCGCCGCGAAGAAACAGGCGGCGGGATAATCCGATGCCCGATTCTCCGGTCCTCTTTGTCGATCCCGCCCGAGCTTTTCTTCCCGCGCTCGAAGAAACCCTTGCGCGGGAACACCGCTACCGTATTTTGACTCCGGCCTCGATCTCCGATGCGCTGAAGGAATTGGAAAACGTCAATCCCCGCGCGGCGATTCTGGCCATGCCCGGCGGCGCCGAAGCGTTGGACGCGGCCACCCGCATCCGCACGTTCCGCCCCGGTCTGCCGATCATCCTGCTTCTGCCCAAAACCGTCGCGAAGAGTTTTTCCGATGTGCTCCGCGTCCGGGCGGATGAAATGTTTTTCGAACCGGTGAACCCGGCCGACGTGCTGGTTGCCCTCAACCGCCATTCCGTCCTCGGCACCACATCCCCGATCCACGTCCGGGTCCGCGAACTGGAAACGCTCGTCCAGCTGGCGAAGAACATCAACAGCCGCCTGGATCTGGATCAGGCGCTCTCCAGCATCGTGGATGCCGCCGTTCGCCTGACCGGCGCCGAGGAAGGCAGCCTGATGCTGGTGGATCCGGCCACCGGTGAACTGTATATGCGCGCTTCGAAAAATTTCGACGAGGAGTTCGTCCGCACGTTCCGGGTGAAGGTCGAGGATTCGCTGGCCGGCGAGGTGATCAGCAAGGGCAAGCCGATTCTGCTCGACGGCGAAAGCCCGAGGAAAATCAAAACCTCGTTCCTGGTCCACTCGCTGATCTTCGTCCCCCTGCTCCACCGGGAAAAAACCATCGGCCTGCTGGGGGTGGATAACCGCGCCGCCCGCCGGCCGCTCCACGAAAGCGACCTCGCGTTGATGGAGGCCCTGGCCGAGCATGCCGTCATCGCGCTGGAGAACGCCCGCCTGCACGAAGCCACCCAAACCCATATGCGCCAGCTCGAAACCGTCATCGAGCAGGTCGAGGACGGCGTCATCATCACCGATCTAGAGGGGCGGATGCTCATCGCCAACCGGACGATCCGCGGCTTGTTCCACCTCGGCGAGTCCCCGCTCGAGGGGCGGCCGCTGAAGGAAGTGTTCCCCAACCTGGAATTGCACTACCTCTTCGCGCGGCGCCAGTCGGAGCTCGCCAAGCAGCGCCGGACCGAGATCACCCTCTCCGACGACCGGATCTTCAACGCCCACCTCACCCCGATCGAGGGCGTGGGCTACGCGATCGTGCTCAACGACATCACCCAGCTCAAGGAGCTGGACCGGCTCAAGAGCGAGTTCGTCTCGACCGTCTCGCACGATCTGCGGTCGCCGCTGACCACCATCCTCGGCTACGTGGATCTGATCGAACGCGCCGGTCCGGTCACCGACCAGCAGAAGACTTTCATCCGCCGCATTCAGAACAGCGTCGGATCCATCACCACCCTCATCTCGGACCTGCTGGACTTGGGCAAGATCGAATCCGGGATCGACAGCCAAAAGGAACCGGTCCAGCTCAATGCGCTGGCGCGCAACGCGCTCGAGAGCATGCGCGGCCGGGCGGAGGCCAAACAGATCCGCCTCGACGTATCCCTCGACGACTCGATTCCCGCCCTCAATGGGAATCCGGTCCGGTTGCGCCAGATGATCGCCAATCTGCTGGATAACGCGGTCAAGTACACCCCTGAAGGCGGTTCGATCGGCTTCGCCACCCGGCTCGAAGCGGACCAGGCGTTTCTGTGGGTCTCCGATACCGGGATCGGCATCCCCCCGCAGGAACTCCCCTATGTGTTCAATAAATTTTACCGGGCGACGAACGTCCAAAACACCGCCGGGACCGGGCTCGGGCTCTCGATCGTCAAATCCATCGCCGAGATCCACGGCGGCCGGGTCTGGGTGGATTCCGCCGCCGGAAATGAGACAAAGTTTACCGTCGTCCTGCCGGTGCCGAAGGAGTGAATTCAGACCATGGTCCGTGGACGATAGACCATGGCCGTGGAGTGTTTGAGAACCTATCGCATTAATGAGATGAGGAAGTGGTTTTAGGTCAACCGTAGAATATCAAGAAACTTCACAATCGGATCCCCATCTGGACGCATAGGACACTCCAAGAACGATCCGCGACCATCGTCCACGCCCTCTCCTCTGTCCTCCCCCGTTAGCCATGGATCGAGGAACAGCCAACGGGGAAGGATGTCTTGATGGTCGTTTCTCTTCTCTACGCACGCATAATCGCCTAACCAATTCTCGGCTATCGTCTATGGTCTATCGTCTATGGTCCATCGTCTATGGTCAGATTCTATCGATCCGCATAGCCTATAATTTAGATATATTTACTCTCATTACCATTTCTTGACACAGAACGATTGTTCGTGTACCATATTTTCAATGAGAATCAGCCAATTTGGGCAGGGAGGTTTCCATGCGTGAAGGCGGAATAACCGAGCGTCAAACAAAAATGAAAGCCTTCATTGAAGAGTATTTCTCCGAGCACGGCTACGCCCCGTCCTACCGGGAGATCATGAAACACGTCGGGATTCCGTCTCTTTCGGTTGTTCGTTATAACCTCGAACGCCTGCAGCGCGAGGGCCTCCTGGAGCGCGATCCGCGCGTCGCACGCGGGATCCGCCCGCGGCGCGCCCCCGAGCAGCAATCCATCCGCGTCTGGGGCTACATCCAAGCCGGCGAACCCACCCCGGTCCCGGGTGTTTCCGAACCGGTCTTCGGCGAAGACGAAGCCCTCTCCATCTCCCAGGATCTCCTTCCGCGGGATGCGGACCTGTTCGCCCTCGTCGTCCGCGGGGATTCGATGATCGACGCCATGGTCCACGACGGGGATTATGTCATCCTCAAACCCCAGCACGAAGCCCGTAACGGCGAGATGGTGGCCATCTGGCTGAAGAACCGGGAAGAAACGACCCTGAAATATTTCTTCTCCGAAAACGGGAGGGTCCGGCTGCAGCCCGCCAACCCGACGATGCAACCCATCCTGATCGACAACCCGGATGAGAACCTGGAAATCCGCGGCAAGGTGGTGATGGTCATCCGTCCGATGGAAAGACGGCTGCCGCTCGCGCAGTGATCCGACGATAGACGATGGACCATCGACCATCGCCGGATTGCGGACGGGTATCTATTCCATTAAAGAGTAGATAAGGTCCATCCCGGCTTCCTCCATATCATCCATCGCCCGCGCAAATCCCTCTATAAAAAATCTTCGTCCATCGTCCATAGTCCATCGTCCATGGTCGGTTTTGCTATGGTCGAAGATCGATGGTCGCTCTTCTCCGGCCATGGTCCATAAATCCGCCCCCTCCTCTGTCCTCCCCCGTTAGCCATAGACCGAGGAACAGCTAACGGGGGAGGAAATGGGAAGGTCGTTTCTTTGCTCTGCGCACGCATAACCACTCAAACAATTCTCGGCAATCGTCCGCGGTCCATCGTCCACCGTCCGCCTTTCTGGTAGACTCGGGCAATTCGGACGGACCCGGAATGTCGCTGATCGAGATCCTCTCCATCGCCGTTGGGCTCTCCATGGACGCCGTCGCAGTCTCCTTGTGCGCCGGGGCCTCGGGCTTCGCCCACAAGATTCACCCCGCCCTGCGGATCTCCCTTTTTTTTGGATTCTTCCAGGCCGCCATGCCGCTCCTGGGATGGCTTGCCGGCGGAACCATCGCCCCCTTTATCTCCGGGTTCGATCACTGGCTGGCGTTTTTGCTTCTGGCGTTCGTCGCGGTCCGGATGTTCCGCTCCGGCCTCTCGGACGAAGCCCCGGACCCGTCGTGCGATCCAACCCGCGGGTCGACCCTGATCATGCTTTCCATCGCCACCAGCATTGACGCGATGGCGATCGGCTTCTCCCTGGCGCTTCTCGCGGCGCCGATCCTGCTGCCGTCCCTGGTGATCGGCCTCGTCACCTTCTGCCTGTCCCTCGCGGCCACCCGGCTCGGCGGCCGGCTCAGCCTGCGCTTCGGAAAACGGATGGAACTGGCGGGGGGCGCGGTGCTCCTGACCATCGGGTTGCGGATTCTGCTTTCGCATCTCCTGGCCGCGTAATCCCCCTTTCCCCGTACCTCCGGACACTGGCTTAATCAATTCGCCAAACGTATAATCCTTCCGGGACCCGAAGGAATCTGGAATGAAGACCATCGATCTCTCCGCACAGCCCACCAACGAAGGGAAACCCTCGGTCTTCTCCTTCATTAATAAGCTCTTCCCCGAAGGAAAGCAGAAGCAAACGGAACTGGATGCCCAGAACGAGGTGATCAACCACATCCAGCTGGCGTTGGGGGATGATTTCACCCTGATCCGCGACATCAAGATCCCCGGCCTTGGCACCTCGATACCCATGGCATTGGTCGGTCCGCCCGGCGTTTTCGTGCTCTACGCCAGCCCGGTGAAGGGTACCTTCCGGGCGCGCGGCGACGCCTGGTTGAAGCTGGACAGTTCCGGGAACATGCGCAACTCGAACCCGAACCTCCCCAACCGCACCCGCCTTTACGCCGAGGCGATCCGCAAATTTCTGGCCCAGAACGGGTTCCCGAATGCCGAGATCGAAGCGGTGTTGCTTTTCACCGAGCCGGAAGCGTTCGTGGAAAATATCAAGGCCCCGATTCGCATGGTCATGTGCGACGGCATGGAAAGCTACAGCGAGAGTCTGCGCCTGCTGAACTCCACCTTTACCATGGAGGAACAGGTCGCGGTCGTGCGCTGGCTCTCCAATCCGGAGGGAAAGCTCACCATCGCGGAAGAAATCTCCTCCTCCGGGGAGGAGATCACCCCCCAGCCGGTGATCATGCCCTCCGGGGAACCGCCGGCCGCCGACCCGGTCCAGGAAGCGGATTTCATCACCGAAGACGTGATGCGCAACGCGTTCGTCGAACAGCACGTGGAACCCGTCGATATCCCGATCCCTCCGGTGATCGAGGAGGCGGTGGAACAGGCTCCGGGCATCGGGTTTTCGGTGTCCGCCCTGCTTGCCAAATCGCATATGTCCGCCAGCCAGATCACCATCCTGGGCGCCTTTGCGTTGTTGGATTTACTGGTGATCTGCGTGGGGTTTGTTTTTGTGGCGTTGAACAGCATGCGTTGAGCCGCGTTCCGGCCTCTCCGCCGGACTGCTTCCATGACCAAATCCGATTCCGCTCCCTGGTTGTCCGTCATCATCCCCGCCTATAACGAAGAGCGGCGCCTGCCCGCCACGCTGGATAAACTGCTGGCCTACCTTTCGGGCCGTCCCTTCTCGCATGACGTGTGGGTGGTCGATAACGGCTCGACCGACCGCACCGCCGAAGTGGTCCGGGAGTACGCGGGCCGGTATCCGGCTCTGCGCCTGGAACAGATCGCCGTGCGCGGCAAGGGAGTGGCCGTCCGCACCGGCATGCTGCGCGCCAAAGGCGCCTTCCGCTTCCTGTGCGACGCCGATCTGTCCATGCCGGTCGAGGAATTCGAGCGCTTCTATCCGCCCGGCCTGGAGGGCGCCGACATCGCGATCGCTTCGCGCGAAGCGCCCGGCGCCCGGCGCTTCGGCGAGCCCGGCTACCGGCACCTCACCGGCCGGTTGTTTTCCCTCGCGGTCAAGCTCCTGGTGATGCACGGGTTGGAGGATACGCAGTGCGGCTTCAAATGCTTTCGCGCCGCCGCCGCCGAGGATCTCTTCTCGCGCCAGCGCTTCAACGGGTGGTCCTTCGACGTGGAAGTGCTCTACCTCGCCCGCCGGCGCGGGTACCGCGTCCGGGAAGTCCCCGTCTCCTGGTACTATCAAGCGGACAGCCGGATCCGGCTGGCCAGCGATTCCCTGAATATGTTCGCCGATCTCCTCCTCATCCGCTGGTTCGATCTGCGCGGGATGTATGCCCGGCCTAATCCGCACGCCCTGCCCGACTCTTAACCGCGAGCGGTGCCTCCTGCGCCGGGGCTGCGTCATGGTGGCGGGCCTCGACGAAGCCGGCCGCGGCGCCTGGGCCGGTCCGCTGTCGGCCGGCGCGGTGATCCTTCCCCTCCGCCTTCCCTCCCTGCGCGCCGTCCTCTCCGACGTTCGTGATTCCAAACAGATGACCCCCCGCCAGCGGAGGCTCGCCGCCGCGGTGATCCGCTCCGTCGCGGTCGCCTGGTCGGTCGGCTCGGCCACCGCCGCGGAGGTTGACCGGATCGGCCCGCTGCGGGCGACCCAATTGGCGATGCTGCGCGCGGTTGCGGGGCTTTCACCCGTTCCGGACCACCTGTTGATCGACTATTTGCGGCTGCCCGGCATTTCCCTGCCCCAAACCGCGATCACCCATGGAGATGCGCTCTCGCTTTCCATCGCCGCGGCTTCGGTGCTGGCCAAAACCTGGCGCGACGAACGCATGACCGCCATGGAAGACCTCTACCCGGGCTATGGATTTGCCCGCCACAAGGGTTATGGAACCGGCTGTCACGCCGAGGGACTCGCCCGCCTGGGCGCCTGCCCGGAACACCGCCGGTCCTATGCGCCGATCCGGCGCGTGCTCGAGTCGGCTCCGGTATAATCCGGGTTGATCGGAAAACCATGACCCCGCGCAATCCGAACGATCTCTCGGTCGAAGAGCTGGAACGCCTGCTCTCCGCCAAACGGCAAGCCGCCCGGCGGGAACGCATCCGCCGGTTCGGCCGTTCCGGGCGCGCTGTATTCAGCGAGCCTCCCCTCGCCGCTCACGCCGCGGCACCCGCCGCAACCGCCGCCCCCGCGCGCAAGAACATCCTCGACCGGGCTCTCCTCGCCGTGGAGATAGGCGCGGTGATTATCCTCGGGTTGGTCGTATTGCAATTCGTGTTCCGCCTGCAGGAGTTGAACCGCGAGTCGCTGGCCGGCATCCTCTCCGGAACCCCTTCCGCCACCCCGCTGATCACCGCCGTCGTCCTCCCCTCCGGGCACACGCCGCCGACCTCGCCTGGCGGACCAGCGCTCAACGAGGAAGAGATCCCCGCCGGCTTGCGCCCGCAGATGCAATCCTACCTGTCCCTCGCCATCCCCACCCGCGGGCCGGAACAGCCGGTGCGCCTGGATCTGCCCAGCATCGGGAAAACCAACCTGCCGGTCGTGGAAGGGGACGGCTGGGAGCAGCTGAGGCAGGGGGTCGGGCATCACATCGGGAGCGCCAACCCGGGAACGACCGGCAATGTCGTGCTCTCGGCCCATGACGATATTTTTGGCGAGCTGTTTCGCGACCTGGACCGCCTGCAGCCCGGGGACGATGCGGTCGTCTATACCGCATCGCAGAAATTCGTCTACCGCATTATCCGCATCCGCATCGTCGAACCCACCGACGTCTCCGTGATGGCCCCCACCGGGCGCCCGACTCTCACGCTCGTTTCCTGTTACCCGTATATGATCGACAACCAGCGGATCGTCGTCACCGCCGAATTGACCTCATTTTAAAAAACCGTTGGTCGAGCATGTCCCAGCGGACTTCCGGGGTAGCCCGGGACTGTGAACCGGTCCCGGGCGGATCGAGACCCGGGTCTGGAAAAACAATATAATCACCCAAATTATTAGGTTTTTCTGAGGAAAACCGCGGCTTCATAACCGGCGGGCATTCTTATGCTACAATTTGCCCGATTTCACCCCGAGAAGACCAATACCCCCAGGCGAGATG
>JBAVFZ010000255.1:0-15065 GCA_049684495.1 Anaerolineales bacterium
CGGATGTGATGAGCGTGATCTGGGAAATGGGGCGGGCGTCCGTCCAGGACGTGAAGGACGCGCTCGCGCCCGGCCGGACACTGGCCTACACGACGGTCATGACGGTCATGTCGCGGCTGGCGGAGAAGGGCGTGCTGGAACGGGAAAAAGAAGGCCGGGCATATTATTACCGGCCGGTCGCGTCGCAGGAAAAAGTCGCCGGATCCCTCCTCCGGTCAATGGTGAACCGGCTGTACGACGGAGCGACCGGACGGGCCATCGCCCATCTGCTTCAAACCGATTCCAAGGTGGACGATTCCGAACTGGAACGCCTGGAAAAGATAATCCGTTCCAAGCGGGGAAAACGCCGATCGTGAATGTGTTCCTGCGTTTTCTTCTTTACAATTATCTGATCAGCCTAGCCGGAGGGTTGTTGGTTTGGGTGATCGTCCGGGCGGCCGTCCATGCATTGAAGATCCGCTCAAGTGCGCTGAGTTTTTGCTTTTTGGGTCTGGCGGTTTTCAAATCCCTCCTGCTCCTGATGGGTATAGGTTTGGTTTTTCCCTGGCCGGCGGATTGGTTCGGTACTGTATACGCATTGGCGGTCCCGCCCGCGCAGGTATTGCCGTATTTCCTGATCTGGTCGGGAGGGGTGTACCTCATCTTCTATTTTTCCGGCCGGAACGCGATCCATACGGCATTGGCGGATGCGCGTCCGGCGGCCGAAGCCGGGGAGCGCTTGGCGCCGATCTTTGACCGCGTTCTGGAATCCTTTCGGAACGATGCCTGCCGGGAATCGAAGGATGATTTCTGTTCGATCACGAATATCAAGTCAACACCGCGGTTGATGGTGTCTGAGCGCATCCGTTCACCCATGGCGCTGACGGGGGAAGGGGAAGCCGCCGTGATTTTTCCGAAGGCGCTCGTTTCCCGCTTGACCGACGCGGAGCTGGAGGGCGCTCTGGCGCACGAGCTGGCGCATTTTGTGATGCGCCGGCCCTCCTGGTGCTCGGCCGGGACGCTTTTAAAAATGGCTTGGATGATCCCGACGGCATTTATCGTGGGGGAATCGCTCCGCCGCCAGGAGGAAACCGCCTGCGATGATCTGGCGGTTTCGATCGTCGGCCGGCCGGATTGCTATTCCGGCATGCTGACCAAGTGCTACCGTTTCGCCCGTGGAGAAATCCCTCCACGGATGGGCGCATGGATGGAGGCGATGCCGCGCTTAATCGGCTATAAGCCGCTCCTGACCGAACGGGTGGAGCATTTGGTCGGATCCGGCGCCGGGCAAGTCGGCCGGAAGCCACCGGTGTGGCTGGTCTGGACCGTCTGGGTCGTCCTGCTGGCGGTCCTGTTATTCCATAATTAGCGCCCTCTTGACATAATACTACAACAGTAGTAATATAACTGCGAAGTGTTTTTTTACCCAAAAATACTACACCAGTAGTACTTTGGGAGAAGAAGCGCGGGATCGCCCCGCGAAACACCCAAAAGGAGCCGGTCATGAACAGCCACAATTCCATTCCGAACAGGGAAAATAATTCCGGGATTTGCTGCGCAGCGTTTTCGACCCGCAGGGCGGTTTTCTGGGGTTCGGTGCTGGTGCTTCTGGGGGTGCTCGGGCTGCTGAGCGTCCTGTCCCCGTCGCTGCAATTGGGCCGGGTTGTCCTGCCGGCATTCCTATTGCTGTGGGGCGGAGTGCTTCTGTTCGGCGCGCGGAACGCGCAATAGAAAATTCCTTCAGCGTAAGGAGTTGTCATGCCTACACAAGAACGCATCTCCCGGCGCGGGATCGTGGGCCTGCTGCTGCTCTGGGCGGCAATGCTGCTGGCCGCAAATCTGGTTTCCATCTTCCTGCACGAGGACGGCCACGGCATCGGCGCGCGCATCGACGGGATCCACGTCAGTACCGGATTCAATAAGGTCGGGGCGGCTGGAAAATCACCGCAGGATCCGGATTTTCGAACCGGCATGCCCGACGGATTCTGGGCAGGCCTGTTCGGTCCGTTCACCACGTGGATTCTGGCGATCGGCTTTACCCTTTGGCTCCTGCTCCGGCGGACTGTATCGGCCGGCACCATGGCGGTGGGGGCTGCGGCGGTCGCCAATGGTTTGATCCGGGCTTTTCCCATGGTCTTCTTTTTAATTTCCGCGCTCGCCGGGAAACTCCACTTCGAGGACGAGGTCCACTGGAGCCTGTGGTACGCGCTGAAGTTCTGCCATCCTGAATTGGCTGCGCTCGATACCGCCACATTGCAAAAAACCTACTCGGCTTTATTCCTATCAGAACCCGTGTTTTGGGCGCCGCCGCTTGTATCGCTTGGAATCTCGCTGGCCTGCCTGGTGCCGGCGTATTGGAAACTTAACCGGTTATGGAAGGACAAGCTTCGACCCGGATGGGTTTTGGTGTTCGGGTTGACGCCGCTGGCCATGTACTTTGTAGCCATGCCGATCCTAAACGCCCTCGATAAAATAATCCGCATCGATTGGTGAAAAAGCCCGGATCCGGAGTGTCAGTGCCACGCCAACGATCCGCATCCGCGCACCGGGTGCGAGAATTAAGCTGCTGACGGATTTTTCCCCGACACCAGCTTATTTATCTTCATCCTATAATCGAGGATATCCGATTAGGAGGGTACCGGAAGGAGATCATGATGAAAAAACTCGACCTGCGCAAGAAGTACAAAGACCTGTACATCCCATCGGCGAAGAAAGTGGCCGTAGTCGACGTGCCGGATTTCCTCTTTGTGATGATCGACGGACGGATGGAGAAAGGGAAATCGCCGGGAGAATCCCCCTCCTTTCAGGAGGCGATGCAGGCGCTGTACGGCGCGGCCTACACACTCAAGTTCATGTCCAAGCTGCGGAAAAAGAATGCGATAGACTATCCGGTGATGGCGCTGGAGGGTTTGTGGTGGGTGGAGGGAGGGACGTTCGATATCCGCAAGCCCGACAACTGGCGCTATCGCGCGATGATGATGCTGCCGGATCACATCACCCCTGAAATGTTTTCTGAAGCGCTCGAGAAGATCCGCCAGAAACGGCCGTCCCCTGCGGTGGAAAAACTGCGCCTGGAGCGGTTCCATGAGGGGCTGAGCGTCCAAACGATGCACATCGGCCCGTACGCCGCCGAACCGGCGACGATTGAGCGCCTGAATTCCTTCACGGCGGAGAATGGATTGGCGTTGCGCGGCCTGCATCACGAGATTTACCTGGGCGACCCGCGACGCTGCGCGCCCGAAAAGCTCAAAACGGTAATACGCCACCCGGTAAGGAAAAAATGAATCCACGAAATCACACGAAGCCACGTCCCGGCTTCGCCGGGCGAGGCCAGGGAAAAACCTGAAGAACACGAAGAATTATTTTTAATTCCTTCGTGCCCTTCAGGTTTACTCTTCGTGCTCTTCGTGGATTGTTTTACCCCCGCGAGCGTTCCAGCAGGATCGCCATCATCAGGCTGAGCAATACGCGCTGCTCTTCGATATCGGTCAGGGTGCCCAGTTTTTCAACGAGGAATCTCCCTTCGAAGAAGGCGGGCTGTTTGGTCATACGCATCACCGGGGTATTGTCCCCGCGGGTCACCAGGTAGACCGGGTGAAATAAGTAGCCGGAGAAAATTCCCAGAATTGGGATCTCCGACAGCAACCCATCCGCCATCTTGACCCAGGGATTTTCCTCCTGGATGGTCATTACGGGATTATCGCCCTCCAGAATATCGTAAGTGGCTTTCCAGAGCGACCGCATCCCGCGGCGTTTGACCGCGCCGAGTTTTTGGCCCTGCGTCGAGGTGAAATTGTAGCGGGCGGAAAAGTCGATGATCCGATCAGCATTGATGGTGAACAGCGGACGGGTTTTCTCCTCGTCGGCGAAGACCGTAACGGCTTCCTTGAGCGCGAGGATTTTCTGCCGTGCGTAGGCGATAAGATTTTCCCCGGAATCACGGACGGAAAACTGCGAAGCGAACGAGAGAATTTTAAAAGAAAAAGTAAGCGGGTAGGCGATCGGCGGCTGCATCGTTCCTCCTGATTATGGAATGGATGTATTGTACGATCATTCCATCGATATCCGGTAAAGGAGTTGTGAATCCACGAAGAACACGACGCCCGCCCCGGTTGGGATGGGCCGGGGAAAAAAACTGAAGGACACGAAGAGATTAAAAATACAAAAATTCTTCGCGTCCTTCAGTTATTTTCGTGCTCTTCGTGGATTCAAAGGATGAAATCGGTATTCAGAAAGCTCGATTTTCTCCCATTAACGATGTTTTGAATGAGGTCGCGGCTGGCGGGGTTGGAGCCGGCCGCGACCAGGGTGCGGATCGAGAAGGCGCGCAGGGCGTCGGTGATCGAAAGCGTCATTTCGGCCGAATCCTTTCTTCCGGTGAAGGGCAGCGAATCCGGTCCGCGCTGGCACTGGCTGTTGAGGTTGATCCGGCACACCTGGTTGGCGAGCTTGTCGATCAGCGCGCCGATCTTGGCCGGGTCGTTCCCGAACAGGCTCACCTGCTGGCCGTAATTCGATTGGGTGACGAAATCGAAAAACTCCCGCTCCTCGCGGTAGGAACACACCGGGATGACCGGACCGAACTGCTCCTCGTGATACAGCTCCGTATCCGCCGAAAGCGGGTAGACCACGGCCGGGAAGAAAAGCGAATCGCAGGATGTTCCTCCGCCGGGATTGATCACCTTCGCCCCCTTGGCCGCCGCCTCATCCACGTAGGCCTTCATCTTCGCCGCCTTGTCGGGTTCCGGGAGCGGGGTGATGCGGACCTTCGGCAGCCAGGGCATCCCGAACGGCAGCGCGTTAACGGCCTCGCTGAAGCGCGCCAGAAAAGTATCGGCGATCGATTCGTGGACGAAGAAGATCTTGAGCGCGGTGCAGCGCTGTCCGTTGAAACTCAACGCTCCCAAAACCGATTCCTTGACCGCGTTCTCCAAATCCGCATCCGGCATGATCAGCGCGGGATTCTTGGCGTCCAACCCGAGCACGGCGCGCATCCGGTGCGGGCGCGGGTGCTCCAGCTTCAGCAGGTCGGCCACCTTGCTCGTGCCGATAAAGGCCAGTACGTCGATCCTCCCGCTGCGCAGGATCGGCTCGATGATCCGCCCCCCGGAACCGTAGATGAAATTAACCACGCCCGGCGGGAAGGATTCCGCGAAGGCGCGCAGCAGCGGCTGGTGCACAAGCGTCCCGAACTTGGGCGGCTTGACCACCACGGTATTCCCCATGATCAGCGCCGGGAGCAGGGTGGTGTAGGTTTCGTTCAGTGGATAATTGAACGGGCCCATCGAAAGGCACACGCCGAGCGGGGAGCGGCGCACCTGGGCGATGATGCCGGCGTCGAGGGCGAAGCGCGAACTGTTGCGGTCGAGCTCCTTCAACGCGTCGATCGTCCGGCGGATATACTCGACCGTGCGGTCGAATTCCTTTTGGCTGTCTTCCAGATTCTTGCCGATTTCCCACATCAGGAGCCGCACGACCTCGTCCCGGGCCGGGGTCATGAGCGCGAGAAATTTTTCCACGGCTTCGATTCGGCCCGCCACGCTCATCGTCGGCCACACCCCGTGCCCGCCATCCCAGGCCCGCGCGGCCGCGTCCACCGCGGCCATCACGGTCGCGTCGTCCATCACCGGCGCGTGCCCGATCAGCGTGCGCTCGAGCACGTTCTCTTTGCGCAGGCAGATCGGCGACCGTACCTCGCTGACCTCGCCTTCCCATGTGTGCACCTTGCCGTCCAGCAGATACAGTCTTTCATATCCGGAAGGATCCGGACGCACCCCGGCCGGCACCTCGTCCGGCGCGGGAAAGGCCGAACGCAATTGTTGTTCCAAAGAGAAGGTTGGAGTAGCGGACATTGGGTGACTATTCCTTTCGTGGGTGATGCATCCGGGAGAGGATAAATGCCATGGGCATATTTTATCTGTATTCTGTCCTAACCTCCTACCCCCAGGAAATTATTATTTTGTGGATATTCGTTTCCCCTTCCCCCTTCCCCGTTAGGGGAAGGGGGAAGGGGCCAGGGGTGGGGGGTTGGGACAGATGCGGATGATACGAAATGGGGCTGTGGAACGCAATTTGCGAGGTCGGAGAGAAAGGGAGCAGGGGTGAGGAGGGTTAGGTCAGGTCCGGACGATTAACAGCCGTTCCCATCCGGCGAGATCCTTTTTCACTTTTACGGTTGCCTGCGGGAACAACCGTTTGGCAAGTTTGCGCGCCTCATCCGCATGCGCGGCATCGAGTTCGAAAAGGGCCAACCCGCCGGCGGCCATTCTGTCCGCGGATTGTTCGATTGCGCGCGCCACGAGCCGCAATCCGTCCGGGCCGCCGTCGATCGCCTGGCGCGGCTCGAATCGGACGACGGGAGATCCTTCGAGCGAACCGGACAGGGCATACGGCAGGTTGGCGCATAGGAGATCGATCGGGCCGCGCAGCGGGGTGAGCAGGTCGCCCCGGATCAGGCGGATGCGATTGCGGACTCCGTGGCGGGAGAAATTGCGCGCCGCCACCGCCAGCGCGGCGGAGGAAATATCCACGGCGATCACGCACAGGCCGGGAGTGTGAACGGCAACCGTGGCGGCGATGCAGCCGGACCCGGTCCCCAAATCCGCCGCGCGGATCGAAGATGCGGCCCGCCCGGTCCCGCGCATGGTTTTCGCAATCCATTCCAACGCCGTGGATACCAGCATCTCCGTTTCGGGCCGCGGGATGAGCACGTCCGGGGTGACCTCAAATTCCAAGCCGAAGAATTCCTGGACGCCGGTTAGATAGGAAAGGGGCTCCCCGCCGGCCGCGCGGGCGATGAGGGATTTGTATGCGGAGGAGAGGTTTGACGGGAGGGTTTCTTCCGGATGGGCGATGATCCAACTGCGGGATTGTTCCAGGAGGCGGGCCAGCAGTACTTGGGCGAGGAGGGGGCCGGATTCGGCCTGCTGCAGTTCGCGCAGCGCCCAGGTCAGCGCCGCGCCGACGGTGGGAAGAGGGGGTTCCCGATCGTTCACGCGTCGCCGGCGGCCTTCAGACGTTCGGATTCATCCTGCGACGCGAGTTCGTCGATGAAGGGATCGATATCGCCGTCCAGCACCGCCGCCATATTATGAAGAGAAATCCCCACCCGGTGATCGGTGATGCGCGATTGGGGAAAGTTGTAGGTGCGGATCTTCTCCGAGCGTTCGCCGCTGCCCACCTGCGAGCGCCGGTCCTGCTCGATCTCGGAGCGGCGCTTTTCCTCCTCGATCTCGAACAGCCGCGCGCGCAGAATCGACATCGCGCGCACGCGGTTCTGCAGCTGGGACCGTTCATCCTGGCACTGCACCACCATCCCGCTGGGGATGTGCGTCAGGCGGACCGCGGTGGCGTTCTTCTGCACGTTCTGCCCGCCCGCGCCCGAGGAGCGGAAAACTTCCATTTTGACGTCTTTATCGGGGATGCCGATCTCCACCTCGTCCACCTCGGCCAGCACGGCGACGGTGGCGGTGGAGGTGTGGATCCGGCCCGAGGATTCGGTCACCGGAACGCGCTGAACGCGGTGTACGCCGGATTCGAATTTCAGTCGCGAATACGCGCCCTTGCCCTTGACCTCGAAAATGATCTCCTTGAACCCGCCGATCCCGGTGTCGGATTGGGAGAGGATCTCGCTTTTCCAGCCGTGCTTCTCGGCGTAGCGGCTGTACATCCGGAAGAGGTTGGCGGCGAACAGCCCCGCTTCATCCCCGCCTGTCCCGGCGCGGATTTCCACAATCACGTTGCGCTCGTCGCGGGGATCTTTGGGAATGAGCATCGATTTCATTTCTTTTTCCAGCGTCGTGATCCGCGGCTCAAGCGCGGCCGCTTCGCTCTCCGCCATGGCCCGCAGATCCGGGTCGGACTCGGCCAGCATCGATTTCGCCTGGGCGAGGGAATCCTGCGCCTGCTTGTACGCGCGGAATTTCAGAACGACCGGTTCGATCTCGGACCGCTCGCGCGACAGTTCGGCCACGCGCGTGTAATTCCCCGCGTTCTCGGCCATCAGGCGGTGTAATTCCTCATAGCGGGCTTCGATCCCCGCCAATTTTTCGATCATGGATCCTCTGTGTTTACTTAAAATCCTGCGCAGTTCTTCAGGTGTGGAAGGATTATATCCTTAACCGGAGGACCACAGAGAATATAAGTGTACCGAGGTAACCCTTAACCGCAAAGCCGCAAAGGGCGCTAAGGTTTAATAAAATATCAGGAATTCTTTGCGGTCCTAGCGGCCCCGGCCTGGCACAACCGGGGCAGGCTTTTCGGTGAAAGGGTTTTATCCAATTAGGTGAATAAGTATAATGGGTGGGACTTTATGACAAATTCTATTATGTCCAAATCCACTGATACGGCCTCCAAGAACCCGGTCCGGCGTGTCTTCGCGCTGCGGGATTTCCGGCTCCTGGTCGGAGGCACAGCCACGTCGAACCTGGGCGACCAGTTCTATCTGATCGCCACCCCCTGGCTGGTTCTGCAAATGACGAACGATCCGCTGGTGCTGGGGCTCGTCATCGCGCTGGGCGGGATTCCACGCGCGGTTTTCATGCTGATCGGCGGAGCCTTGACCGACAGATTTTCGCCGCGCGCGATCCTGATCGCTTCGGACGTCCTGCGCTTGATGATTACCGCTTTCTTGGCACTGGTGGTGTTCACCGGAACCGTCCAGATGTGGATGGTCTATATGGTCTCGCTGGGCTTCGGGCTGGTGGCGGGATTCGCCATCCCGGCCGGCAACAGCATCGTGCCGCTCCTGGTCGAGGAGCGGGATTTGCAGGCGGGCAATTCGGTCATTTTAGGGTCGACCCAGCTGGCCGGATTCGTCGGGCCCACCCTGGCCGGCCTGCTGATCGGCGGACTCTCAAAATCCGAGACGGGCGTCGCACTGGCGTACGGAGTCGATTCGCTGAGTTTCGCCGTGTCCGCCGCCGCTTTGCTTTTGATGAATACGGGGAGGAGCGGCGCATTGGCGCTTGCCGCCGAAAAGACGGACGGCATCCTGAGGTCCATTCAGGCCGGTATGAAATTCCTATGGGACGATCAAGCCATGCGGCTGATGTTGGTGGTCGTCACGGCCGTCAATTTTCTTTTCATCGGACCGGTGTTGATCGGAATACCGGTGCTTGCCAATCATTATCTGCCGGAAGGGGCGGTGGCGTTCGGGCTGCTGGTTTCCGGCGTGGCGGGCGGCAACCTGATCGGCTACATCCTGGCGGCGCAGCTGCCCCGCCCGGGAGGGAAGTTCATCCGGACCTTCCTGCTCGTGGCGCTGGCCGCCTTCGGCCTCGCCATAATGTCTTTAGGGTTCATCCGGATGACGGCCGTGCTATTCGTCATCATCTTCCTGCTCGGGCTGGGGAACGGATACATCACCATCCTCGTCCTGACCTGGATCCAGTCGCGCACGCCGCGGGCGATGCTCGGACGGATGATGAGCATGCTGATGCTCACCAACACCGGCGTGAGTCCCATCTCTCAGGCCGTTTCCGGCGCGGTGATCAAATGGAGCTTTCCGGGATTGTTCCTCCTGGCGGGTGCGGGATTGCTGCTGGTCCCGCTGTGGGCGGCGCCCCAACCGGGGCTGAAGGCCGTCAGCGAAGGATTAGCCATTAATGATCATTTTGAGAAGGAATTGGAAGACGGCGACGAGTAAGCAGTTGGATCCTGAAGCCGAAGCCGGGAATAAAAAAAGAGCCCCGTCAGGTCTCTTTTTTGTTTCGGAAGCTTATTTGAAATGTCATCCCGGCGTGTATTTGGCCGGGATCCATGAATAAGTGCAATGGATACCGGCCAAGTGTGCGCCGGGATGACACATATACGTTCGTCCCCCCTCGTGAACTTGGCAGGGATCCGTGTCATTCTTCCCCGGATTATTATTGGGCATTCCTGGATACCCGCTTAAATCACTCTCGCTACGCAAGCATTCCGGCTCACGAACCAAACGCGAGCCGGAATGCTCCCCTTTTCGCGAATTCATCGCACCGGAAGATCACCGGCGCTCATCGCTCCGAGGGCAAGCGCGAGGGCGGGCGCGGGCATGACGAATGGGAGTTTCTACTCTTTGCTTTCCACGCGCCGCAGGTTGAGAATGGCCACCACCACAAAATAGATCGCCGCGAAAAAGAGCGAGAACGTCAGCGCAAAGATAAAGGCTTCGGAGTTGGATTTGGGATGGCGGAACCAGCTGAAGATTTCCTTGATCAGCGGAATGGGATTGAGCAGTATGTCCCAGCTGTTGAAGCGCAGGAAGCGGCCGATGTAGATCCCGAATCCGGCGGCGACCAGCGAAGCCAGGGCGAACAGCCAGCTGACGATCGTCCCCAGCGAACGACGGACCAGAGATTGCATAAGGATTAACGAAATCATCCCCAGATAGCAGCCGGTGAAGGCGAAGGCCATATAGAGGATCTGGTCGAACCAATACGGCATCTCCTCCGCCCGCGGGCGCAGATGCACGAGATCGGTGATCAGGTACGGAGCGTTCGGGAAGAACAGCAGCCAGACGACGGCGCATCCCAGCGCGACGCCCGCGCCGAAGCAGGATCCCTTGCGGTAGGCATTGTAGGCGATCAGCGCAAACACGGCCGGGATCCAGGCCAGGATAAGATTGAAATTCAGCGAGGCATATACGGTCGTGCCCGATTTCACCGCGCGGATGACCCATAGCAGAATACTCATCCCGCTGCATACCACCATCGTGAATACGAGAATCGCCTGATAGCGCGGGGCGAAGCGCCCGGATTTGGCTTTTTGCAGAGTGGGTGCATTTTCAGTCGACATGATTATTTTTTCCTATACTCCAAACAAGCGGCGGCCGGTCGGCCGCCTTTCGGACATTCTACCAAAATCCCCCGCGGGGCCTAGGATCGGATGAGGTAATCCCCCTCGGCCACCCACTTGTAGGTGGTCAATTCGCGCAGCCCCATCGGGCCGCGGGCGTGCAGGCGCTGGGTGGAGATCGCCACTTCCGCGCCCAACCCGAACTGCGCGCCGTCGGTGAAGTGCGTGCTGGCGTTGACGTACACGGCGGCCGAATCCACTTCCGCCATGAAGCGCGCCGCGTGTTCGCGGTTGGCGGTGAGGATGCCGTCCGAGTGGTTCTGCGAATGCAGCGCGATATGCTCCATTGCTTCGTCGAGCGTATCCACCACCTTGAGCCCGAGGATCAGCGCCATCCATTCCGTGTCGAAATCCTCCGGCCCCGCCGGCTGGACCGACGCGGGCAGGGGGTGGCCGAGGAAGGAGGCGGCGCTTTCGTGGGCGCGGAAGGTGACGCCGTCTTTTTCCAGGCGGGCGATGATCATCGGCAGGAACTTGGCCGCGATCGCGCGCTCCACCAGGACCGTATCCAGCGCGTTGCAGACCGAGGGCCGCTTGGTCTTGGCGTTGTGGATCACCTCGAGCGAGCGCGCCGTGTCGGCGCTTTGCTCGACGTACAGGTGGCAGATTCCCATCCCGCCGGTGATCACCGGAATGCGGCTGTGTTCGCGGCAGAAGCGGTGCAGGCTGTTCCCGCCGCGGGGGATGATCATATCCACAAAACCGTCAAGCGCAAGCAACTCGGTCACCCGCGCGCGGTCCGGGTCGTCGACGAAGAGGATGGCATCCTCCGGAAGGCCGGCCGTGCGCAGCGCCTGGTGGACGGCGGCGGCGAGAGCCCGGTTGGAATGGATCGTTTCGCTGCCGCCGCGCAGGATGGCCGCGTTGCCGGTTTTTACCGCCAGCCCGGCTACGTCGACGGTCACGTTCGGGCGGGATTCGTAAATAACACCCAGCACGCCGAGCGGAACGCGCTGGCGCCAGAGGTGCAGGCCGCTCGGGCGGGTGGATTCGTCGTAGCGCTCGCCGACCGGATCCGGTAGGTCGATCACCTTGCGCAGATCGGCGGCGATCCCGTCCAGGCGCGCGGGCGTGAGCGTCAGCCGGTCGATCAGCTCCGGGGCAAGCCCGGCGGTTCCGGCCGCCGCCACATCCTTCGCGTTGGCGTCCAGGATCGGCTGACGGTCCTTGCCGAGGAGAACGGCAAGCTCCGAGAGAGCACGGTTCTTTTGATCGGTCGTCGCCTTGGCCATGATCCGCGATGCGGCGCGGGCGCGTTTGCCGAGGTCGGTCATGTCGGCGGACATAAGAATCTCCCAATCCGGGGGTAAATTCTAACACCATTGGTTTTATATCTTGATAACGCAAGCTGTAAAGGAATTGGGAATTATTTTAGTATCGGATGATGGACTCGCGGCTTGGCGACCTTCACCCAGGGGAGATCCTCCAGTGCGAGCGTTTCTGGTGCATCGAAAAGGCCGCGGACATTATCGCGCTCCATCCACAAAGCCATCGGCTCGCCCCAGTGCATGAACCACACCCAGCGCGGCTGTGCGCGGAGAATTTCCACGGGCGGCATCGCTCCCACTTCGCCCAGGGCGACCGGTTTCCCCGCGGCCAGCGCGTCGAGTTGATCGTAATCATGCCGGGCGAACCCGCCCTTGTACACGTCCGTGGCGAGCACGTCGACCACGTCGGCGCCGGGGTAATACCGCTCATAGGGGTCCACGTTCTCCCGGACTTCGTTGGCGTTGAAGACCCAGATCAGGTTGTTCAATTTGTGAACGGTGGTCAGCCGCTCGAACAGCATCCGGTACAGCGCGGCGTATCCCGGCTCGCCGGTTTTCTTCCCCCACCAGAACCAGCCGCCGTTCATTTCGTGATACGGCCGCCAGAGCACCGGAACGCCGGCTTCCCGCAGCTGTTTGAGAAACCAGGCGATCACATCCACCTGGGATTTCCAGCGCTCGTGGATTTCGGTTCCCGGGGTCAAGAGCTCCCGCCAATCCCGGTCGGCGAGCTTCCTTTTAATGGACTCGTCGAAGTCGACCGGCTCCTCGTCGGTCGGGCAGACCGCGTGCCACATGAGCGTGATGATGAAGCCTTCCGCGTGCCGGCGGATGGCTTCGTCGACGGTCTGCTGGCGGAAGTTGATCCCATCCCAGGTGCCCGCCGCGCTGAAGCCGAAATCCTGCCCGAAGACGGCCGGATAATGACCGGTGATTTTCTGCACACCCGCCAGGCGGGTGGAACCGAGCAGCGGGGCGCAATGCTGGCCGGTGAGCGTGCGTTTGCCGGAGATTGCATATAAATAATGAAGGAGCTCCATGGCTTCGGGGGAGGGTTCGGGGGTGACGGGAAGCACATCGGTGGTAGATATCACGGATTTAGGCACTCCTGCACGCGAAAGTTTACCCCTCCCGGCCTTCGCCCCGGAAACCCGTCCGGGCATCCCGGCGCCTGCCCCCACGGAGCATCCCGGCTCGCATTGGATTCAAGAGCCGGGATGCTTGCGAAGCGGAGGTGATCTTGGCCTGCCCTCGCGCCTGCCCCCCGAGCGATGAGCGCCGGCGATATCCCGGTGCGAAGAATTCGCGAGCGGGGGAGCATCCCCACTCGATCCTGGGCCATGAGTGGGGATGGTTGCGCAGCAAGGGCCGGGATCCGGAATTTACACGAAGGTCAATTTCTGGATACCGGCTGAGGACACGCCGGTATGACGGCCTTATTGGGTGACCGCGCGCGGCCGACGAAATTCTGCGAGCTTAACCGGCTTCGACCTTTGCACCGCAATCCGCGCAGAACTTGGCGCCGGCTTTAAGTTTGGCGCCGCATTGCGTGCAGTGCGCCTCGTCCTTGATCTTCGCGCCGCATTCCGGGCAGAACTTGGCGTTCTTCGCCAGCGGCGCGTTGCACTTCGGGCAGGTGGCGCGCACGCCCTCGCGCCAGCTTTTCTCCTTCAGCATCTCGCGGTCTTCCTCGGCCATTTTGGAGTGCGCCCAGACTTCCTCGGTTGTGCGGCTGGCCTGCGCGGCGGCCATCTCCACGCCCAGGTCGGGCGCGCATTCCTTGCACAATCCTTTGGACGTGTTCCAGCAGCTGCGGCGGCAGACCCACGCCGAGCAGCGCGGGCACTGGACGAAATCCGGCTTGAGTTCCCGCATCGCCTTCTCGAACGCCGCGTCGTGCGCCTTTTGCCACCCGGCCGAGCGCACCCGTTCGCCGACATCCGCCGCCTGGCCGAATACGCCGCCGAACAGGGAGCTCGCGGTATCCAGCGCGCCGGCGACCGCCCCGAGCCCGAAGGCTTCGAACTCGGTGCGGAAACCCGTGCCGCAACGGTCGCAGTTGAACTCAAACTGGAATCCCGTGTCGGTTGAGAGATCGGAGTAGTTTTGGGTGAATTCGATTTTGGCCATGGGGGCGAACTCCTCTAATTGATCCGATTTTATTCTACTATGACGGATGGATGTACTTGGCGGGTATAGCCATTCATGTGCAATATACTGGGGAAAAAGCGCGATTTTCGAAGAATTTTAATCATGTGGTATCCGTTATGATGGTATCCGGCGTTTCGCTTACATAACAAAAAGGATATGTAACTTTCCTGTCATTCGACGATCCGGATGATTTTCTTCGCCAAAAACAGCTGATTCCGCTGCCTTCCGCTGATCTCGAATAAAATTTTCAATTGGACGAGACGACGTAGAGCCTTCATTGCGGTTTGATGTGAAACGCGGAATCCGGCGACGACATCGTTGGCTGTTACCGATGGGCGCTCGAATAATCGATCTGCAATGCCTAGCGCAAGCCCTGTCATTCGCGCCTTTTGCAGCCGGTTTCGCCATTCTTCCTGCAAGTTCTGCAATCTTTTCGCCCGTTTAATGGCATCACAGGATTGTTCCGCCACGCCGGTCAGAAAGAACATGATCCACGGGCGCCATTCCCCCTGTTCGCTCACTCCAAGTAGAAGGTCGTAATATTCCCGCCTGCGCTTTTCAAAGAATGCGCTTAAATACAACAGCGGCATGGGAAGAAGATTCCAATGAACAAGGAGCAATGATAGCAGCAGGCGCCCGATCCGCCCGTTTCCATCGGCAAACGGATGGATGGCTTCGAATTGATAGTGCAGAATGGCAAGCCGGATTAGCGGCGGATATGACCCTGATTCATGAATATAGTGTTCGAAATCATCAAGCAATCTCCTGATCTCCGAAACCGGAGGCGGCACAAACGAAGCCTCCACCAATGTGCACCCCGAGGGACCGATCCAA
>JBAVFZ010000256.1:0-13710 GCA_049684495.1 Anaerolineales bacterium
GCAGGCTAAGTAACCCTGCTTATACTCGCAGCTTGCCATCCCATCCTCCCTCCCCACGCGTCCCACATTTATTGTTTGTTCGCATTCCCCTCCCTCCTTCCCGTGATACGGGAAGGAGGGAAGGCCAGGGTGGGAGATTAGGGTGGAGCAAGGCGACTCGTTCCATAGAGCAAACCTTATCTTTGCCCACACGAGACCAATCCCTCCCCTCGCTTCGCTCGGGGCAGGCTCTGCCTGAAAGCCCCGAGGGATGACATCCTGTGCGTATTTCGCGCCGATGGCTTCCCCGCGAATCATCGTCTATAATCCCCCCAGCCGCCCCAAAAACCTGAGCGTGACTAAACCCCGGGTTCGGGTGTTACTATATTGCGCCCGCCCGGCATGGAGTGGATTCATGCAATCGTTCGCCAAATTCACTTACGCCTCCACCCACTACCGCCCGCGGGAGGGGATGATCGCCTTCCTCTTGCATCGCATCAGCGGGTTGGCGGTGCTTTTCTTTCTGTCGATTCACATTATCGACACCGCCATGGTGTATTTCCATCCGAGCGGATACGAGGACTTCCTGGCCGTGTACCGTTCCCCCTATTTCATGCTGGCCGAGATCGCGCTGGTGGCGGGCGTGATCTACCACGGGCTGAACGGGTTCCGGATCGCGCTCTTTGACCTGGTCCTGCCCTCGGCCTGGACGATCGACCGCGAACGGTTTTCGGTCCGCCTGACGATTCTCCTGTCCTTCATCCTCTGGTTGCCGGCCGGGGTGATCATGGGCGGCAATTTCATCGGCTACACATTCCTGGGCTGGTAGGGAATCTGGAATGACCGCAGACACCGCTTCCCCCGTTTCCACCCGCCCCGCCTGGATGACCGTCGCCTGGACTCTGATGCGGCTGAGCGCGATCCTGCTCGTGCCGCTGGTATGGACCCACGTGGTGATCCAGGACATGCTGGTCGGCGTGCACAAGATCAATCTCGATTATGTCGCGATGCGCTGGGCGTCTTTGGGCTGGCGCGTCTACGACGCCGGGCTGCTGTGCTTCGCTTTCGCGCACGGCACGAACGGCCTGCGCCAGGTTTTGGAGGACTATATCCACGGCCGGCGGACGCGGCGCGTGTTGCGCGTTCTGCTTTTTGGCTTCTGGCTGGGCATCACCGCCCTCGGAGCCGCCGCCGTGATCGGAGGAGTTGGTAAATGACCGTTGAGCACACTTTCGACGCGGTGATCGTCGGGGCCGGCGGCGCCGGCCTGATGGCCGCGCTGCACGCTTCGCAGGGAGCCAGGGTGGCGGTGATCTCCAAGATGTACCCCACCCGTTCGCACACCGGCACGGCCCAGGGCGGCGTGGCCGCGCCGCTCGGGAACATGGAGGAAGACCGCTGGGATTGGTACATGTACGACACGGTCAAAGGCGGAGATTACCTGGTGGATCAGGATGCGGCGGAAATTCTCGCGCGCGAATCGGTCGAGACGGTCCTCGAGCTCGAACACCTGGGCCTACCCTTCGACCGCACCCCCGACGGCCGGATCGAGCAGCGGCGCTTCGGCGGCCACACCCGCGAATTCGGAAAATCCCCGGTGATGCGCGCGTGCAAGAGCGCCGACCGCACCGGGCACATGATCCTGCAGACCCTGTTCCAGAACTGCATCCGCCGTGACGTGCGCTTCTTCAACGAATTCTTCGTCCTGGACCTGATCCTCGAGGGCGGCGCGGCGCGCGGCGTCGCGGCGGTGGAGATCAAAACCGGCGAGCTGCACATCTTCCGCGCCAAGGCCGTGCTGCTGGCCTGCGGCGGGTTCGGCCGGATGTACGCCGTCACCTCCAACGCGCATTCGCTGACCGGCGACGCGCTCGCCGCGGCCTACCGCCGCGGATTGCCGCTCGAGGATATGGAGTTCTTCCAGTTCCATCCAACCGGAATCTATAAAATGGGAATCCTGCTTTCGGAAGCGGCGCGCTCCGAGGGCGGCATCCTGCTCAACGGCGCGGGCGAACGCTTCATGGAACGCTGCGCCCCGACCCTCAAGGACCTCGCGCCGCGGGACATGGTTTCGCGGTACATGTTTCTGGAAATCCGCGACGGGCGCGGCGTGGAGGGCAAGGACTATCTCCACCTCGATATCCGCCCGGAGACGATCAGCCGCCTGGGGACCGCGCCCGGCGGCCGGCCGGTGACCGCGGCCGACCTCGAAGCCAAGCTGCCCGACATCATCGAGATGATGCGCATCTACCAGGGGATCGACCCGATGAAGGCGCCGGTCCCGGTCCAGCCGACCGCGCATTACGCGATGGGCGGGATCCCCACCGACTGCAACGGGCGGGTGCTGCGGTCCGAGTCCGGGAAAGCGGATGCGATGGAAACCGTGCACGGATTGTTCGCCGCCGGCGAATGTGCCTGCGTCTCCGTCCACGGGGCCAACCGCCTGGGGACCAACTCGCTGGTGGACTTGCTCGTCTTCGGCCGGCGCAGCGGGCGCACGATGGCCGAATTCTGCATGGGGAGCGCGCTCGAGACGCTTCCCGCGGAAGCCGGCCGGGAGGCGGTCGGCGAACTGATCCGCCTGCGGGAAAGCCGCGGACCGGAACGCGTCGGCGCGCTGCGCGCCGCCATGCAGCGCTGCATGACCGAGCACGTGGGCGTCCAACGGATCGCCCGCGGATTGGAAAGGGCGCTGCAGACCCTGCGCGAATTGAAAACGCGCTATCAGAAAATCGGCCTGGGCGACTTGGGACGGAAGTGGAACACCGAGGTCCTCGAAGCCTACGAGCTCGGCGGTTTGCTGGACCTGGCCGAGGTGACCGCGGCCAGCGCGCTGCACCGCACCGAAAGCCGGGGCGCGCATTTCCGCGAGGATCATCCCCGCCGCGACGATTCCAACTGGCTGCATCACACGCTCGCCCGGCGCAAAGAGGGAACGGGCGCGGGCCTGGTGCCCGACGGAATACTGTTTGAGCGGCGGCCGGTGGTCATCACCCGCTTCGCGCCGGAGGCGAGGGAGTATTAGCCTCACCCCCTACCCCTGCACCCCTTCCCCCTCTCCTGCAGTAATCGCAGGAGAGGGGGAAGGGGACGGGGGATGGGAGTGAGGAAGGATGAATAATGCTCATTACCCTTAAAGTCAAACGCTTTGATCCGGAACGCAACCCTTCCGCCTGGTGGTCGAGCTACACGCTGGAAGCGGAAGAGTCGGACCGGGTCCTCGATCTGCTGGTGCGCGCCAAGGACGAACATGACGGCAGCCTGACCTTCCGCCGTTCCTGCGCCCATGGGATCTGCGGCTCGTGCGCGGTGCGTGTCAACGGCGCCAACCGCCTGGCCTGCAAAACGCTGGTCCGCGAATTGGGTTCCCAGATCACGCTCGAGCCGCTGCTCGGGTTGCGTGTGGAAAAGGACCTGGTGGTGGATATGGACCCGTTCTTTGCCGCCTACCGCAAGGTAAAACCGTTTCTGATCAACGGCGCTCCGCCGCCCGAGGGAGGGCGCGAACGCCTGCAGAGCCCGGCCGAGCGAATGCGCTTCGACGACACGACCAAATGCATCCTGTGCGCCGCCTGCACCAGCGCCTGCCCGGTCTTTTGGGCGGACGGGGAGTATGTCGGCCCGGCGGCGATCGTCGCGGCGCACCGCTTCCTGTTCGACTCGCGCGACCACGGCGCAGCCGAACACACCGCGGAGCTGGCGGATGCGCAGGGCATCTGGCGCTGCCGGACGATCTTTCAGTGCACCACCGCCTGCCCGCGCGAGATCCGGATCACCCAGGCGATCGCCGAGGTCAAGGGCGCGATCCTGCGCGGAGAAGCGCGATAAAAAGAAGGCAGTGCTGTCTGCAAAGGGAAAGAATGGATTTTCCACAAATGACACCTTGCACTCGATCGATCGTCATTCCCGCGTGTTCTTAGCGGGAATCCAGGGGTTTGCGGGAGTGGATGCCCGCCAAGTACACGCGGGCATGACGATCACATGGATATTCCATCGCACTTTTTAGAGGGTCCCTGCCATCACGCCGTAAAATTATTTCGATCCCCCGTAAACGAAAAACCGGCGATCACACCGCCGGTTTTGTCTCCTCCGCCTGCGACTTATTCGAGCGCCACCAGCCGATCGCGATCAACGGGATGCCGGCCAGGATCGCCACATCCGCCAGGTTCGATGTGCCGGTGCGGACCGCTCCGAAGCCCAGATTGAAAAAATCGAACACCTGCCCGTACACCAGCCGGTCCACAAGGTTTGAGAATCCTCCGGCCCAGACCAGGCTCAATCCGATGAACGCCGGACCGGATTCTTTTTCCCGGATCAGCATCCAGCTCACCCATGCCAAAACCGCCGCCGTAAGCGCGGGAATCACCCACATCCGCAGCGCGTCCGGCAGCTGCGATCCCAGGCTAAGGATGGCGCCGGTGTTAAAGACCGCTTCCAGGCGGAGAAAATCCGCGAGGTAGGAGTACCGCGCTCCGTCCGCCAGGTAGGCCGTCAGAACCAGTTTGGCGGCGTGGTCGATGATTACGACCGTCGCCACAATTAGTGCGAATATGGCGAGCTGTTTCCGATCCTTCACGCTATGCCCTCCCGTTGCGATTTACCCGGCTTCCAGCCCGGGGTCATGCATGGTTTTTGTTTTTGGCCGCCAGGCGGACCGGGCTTCCATCCGATAAATCGGTTCCCGGTCAGCCGCGCACCGCCTCGAAGAGGCCGGATTCTTTGGTCACGCGGAATACTCCCCCGCGGCGTTCCATTTCCTGCTCCACATACCGGACGAATTTGGCCCGCTCCTCGCCGTCCAGCTTGATCCGTCCCGATAGCACGTAATCGACGAGCGGCGCCGGTTCGGTAATGACGAGCGCATCTTCATATCTGTGAAGCGAAACGTCATTAAAAAGCGGCGCTATCTGGGCGGCGCCGTTTTCCAGTGTGAATGTATCCTTGGCGAGGGACGGCCCGCCCCAGGAAACCAATGCTGGATCAAACTGGATTGCCAGATCCGCCAACTCCCGTAGATGCCCGTTACCGATCGTCGAAGCAAAAAACCGCCCGCCGGGGCGCAGGACGCGGCGGATCTCCCGCAGCGCCTTTTTCCGGTCCGGCACGTGGTAGAGCATGTGATTGGCGATCACCGCGTCGAACGTGCCGTCGGGAAACGGGATGGATTGTGCATCGATGACCTCGAAGCGAAACGGCCGACCGGCCGCCTCCAGGCTGGCGCGTGCCTGCTCCAACATTCCAGGCGAGGCGTCCGAAAGTGTGATCTCCCACCCGCGCGGGATGCGATCGGCGTTCTCGCCCCACAGGCCGCCGGGGCCACAGCCCAGCTCCAAGATCCGGTTCACCGGCGGCAGGCTGATCCGGTCGAAAACCCACCGCAGCCATCCGTAGGGGTTTATGCTGAAGCGCTTATGCAGCACAATGCGCGCGTTTAAATTCGCCGCGTCGCGGTATTGGTCCGACAGGTACTGTTTGTCGTCTATTCTCGCCACCTGCGGCATCGCGGGTTCCCTACTCGCCGTCCATGATCGGCCAGCCCCGTTCCCGGGCGGCGCGCCTCAATTGCGGATCCGGATGCACGGCCACCGGGTGGCCGGTGAGTTCCATAAACGGCAAATCGTGAATCGAATCCGCGTAGGCGAAGCTGGCCGGCCAATCCACGTCCGCCCCCAGTTGGGATACGAGCTGCAGCGCGCGCGCCGCCTTCTCGCGGCCGATCACGACCGGCGATCCGGCCCGGCCGGTGTACCGTCCATCCTTAACTTCCGCCTCCGTCCCGGCCGTCCCCGCCGCCTGCAGGCGCTCGCCGATGCGCCGCACACACGGCGCCAAGCCTCCCGAGGCGATCAGCAGCAGGTGGCCTCGCCGCTGATGGTCCTCCCAGCGTTCGAGGACGCTCCTCCGGCCCGATGGGAGGATGAAGTCGTCCACGACCCAATCGAACAGTTGCTCCGCCTGAGGACGGTCGTAGCCCTGGATGAACCAGGGCATCCGCGCGATGGCGGCGCTGTTGACCGTCTCCCGGGATAATAGATTTACCTTGGCGAGGCAATATTGGGGAAAGAAGGATGCAAAGTAGGCGGCGGCCCGCGCCCTGCGCCCGTTGGCGGAGGCGTATTTCATGAATCCCCAACCCATCGGGTTGGTGAAGAGAGTGCCTTCGATATCGAACAGGGCAGCGATCATGGAATGGGATGATACCACGGGCGTGGAGGGTTTCCCCGCGCCGGAAAATCCCTGCGGCGCCGGATCGGCGCCGCAGGGATTACAGCCTGGCTATTTGTTATTCGAGGCTATCCCACTTCCGGTTTTTGATAACCGCTCAACTTTGCGCCGCAATGCGTGCACGACACATCCCACCACGACGCTTCCTGCTGGCACTCCGGGCAGGACCAGCGGACTTTCATTTTTTCCGGCCAGGCCGGTTTGCCTTCCTGCCGGATGAGCGGTAAATACTCGTAAACCTCGCTGTGATACGGGTATTCCGCGCTGGTTTTGAAATTTTCAAGTATTTCACAGGGATAATCCGCGCACACGGAACAAAATTCCAGGCTCCGTTCTCTGGCGCAGGCTTTCCGTTCACAGGTCACACACCATTCCGGATTTTTATCGCTGTTGCATCCCAGGCAGGCGTTCTTTTCCGTTCCGGCTTTGGTACCCAGCAGCATCGGGCACGCCCCGCAGTACAAGCCGCAATAACCGTCCAATGCATATTCCATCTTGCCTTCCATTTTCTCTTTTCTATCACTTCGGCACTCCGTTATAAAGATTTTTTGTATCTGCTCAGGCCGGGAAAAGCGTACACGGATTACACGGATTCTTAAAAAATATAATTCGGTGTTTTCGGCTCTTTTCGGTGTTTCGGTGTACAAGAAAGAGAAATCAGGATGAGTAAATACGATTTTTTTATTCACTTCTTGGCAGCTCCGCATCTTTGCAAAGCAACAATGTCCTTATAAAGCCCTCTTTGCGTTTTCACCGGATGGTTCCCCGGATCGTTCTCCGAATATTCGCCGCAATGGTGGCGCATTGATGGATAACCTTGGGAATATACACGGCTGGGGATCGCCGGATTAATGATCATGGTCTCCCACGGAATAATCCCGGGGGAATTCCGGAAGCACAGCCTTCCCATTCCCGGCTGGTTCGAATCCAACCGGCAGATATCCGGGAAGCGTTTCCGGAACCGGCAGAGTCCGGCTGTTCAAACACGTTTTTCCTCTTCGCGCGATTGAGGTATACTGCCGATGAGCATAAGAAAAAGCCTTAATAATAATTTTCCCGTCTTTTTCGGCCGGGATTCCGACTCCCCGGCATGTGTTTCGCCGTCCTATCTGGCAGCCGGCCTGTTTTCGCCGGCTCGGAGCGGCAAGAAGCCAATCCCCGGTTTATCCCATGGAGGGGAGAACAACCGCTGAATCCGGGCGTCCGGCATTCACAGGTGCGTACCATCCCAATCCTTGCCGGCCGCTTTCGGATCCGCCGGAGGAGGTGAGACGAATCTTTTTTCCCAACAGGAAATCCGATCGTCCGTGTCTGAAAGGAGTGAACATGCCAAAGAAAAAGCCAAATTCGAAAATGAGAAACACAAAACCGATCAAAATCCCGTTGGGCATCGTCCGTCAGAAGGGGCGGGAGGATGAACTGCTGGCGCCGCCGATCCCAAAACGGGAAGGGAAAACGATCGCGCCGAAGCGCCCCGCGGATTGGAAGGCCCGCCGGCAGTTCTCCGGGACGCTCGCGCTTCGGTTCGGCTTTCCCAAGGAAGCCCGGGTGAAGCCTCCGGCGACCCTCCGGATCGCTCCCGTCCACCGGCCGCGGGACGCCGGTTGGATGTACTTCGAGAAGACAAAAAACCTCTCCTCCCGGACGGGCACCGCCTCCTTTGAGAAAATGCCCGCCGGGGAATACATCGTCGCGGTGCAGATCCCCGGTTACCGCCCCCAAGCCGAGATCATCCTCCACACGCGGAAAGCGGACGCGCATGCGCTTCAGTTTCCACTGGTTCGGGCGGATTCGCCCGAACAGGAACGCGATCTGCTGCGGCCGCGCGAACGGCATCCCCTCGGTGAATCCATGCGGCGGTACCTGGTGCGCTTCGGGTATCTGCGCAAGGATGCCTGCGGCTGCCCCGCCGACGAATTGTGCCCGCACGTGTCGGCCGCCCTGCAACGCTTCCAGAAGATCTTCCGCCTGGAAGCGCGCGGCACGCTGACGCTGGAATCGTTCTTCCGCGGGCTCCAGCCGCGCTGCGCCGTCCCGGACTTCCTTCCCTCCGGCTTCCAGAATGCCGAATCCGGTCCGCAGGGTGTGGAGAGAGGCGATCCCATCGTCTTCTCGGAACACCACTGGGATAGCAACGCTCTGCGGTATCTGCGGCAGGACGGAACGAGCGACATCTCCAACGAGTGGGATATCATCCGCAATGCCATGGATACCTGGGCGGATCACAGCCCGCTGACGTTCACCGAGACCGCATCCAGCGCGGATTCGAATCTCGAATTCGACTTCCGCCGCCCGGGCGAAGCCGATTATCCCTTCGACGAAGAGGGATCCAAACACAGCAATATCCTGGCTCACGCCCATTACCCGTTGAACGGGCAGGTGGAATTCGACGACCACGAGGATTGGGGGGATACCAGTCTGATCGCCGTCGCCACCCACGAGATCGGCCATGCGCTCGGGCTGATGCACACCAATGTGGAGGACGCGACGATGTATCCCTGGTACGACTCCGGCCAGGCTTCGCTGCACGAAACGGACGTCCGCGGGATAAAAAGCCTGTACTCCCGGACGGTTTCCAACAGCGGGCCGTTCGTCGCCGTCATGCTCTACGGGCTGAACCAGATGAGCGGCACCGACAGCGTCACGATCGACCTGGGAGCGGAGCGCCAATTCCTGGCATGGGGTTCAATCACCATGGTGGATAGCCTGGCGGATTTCGACCGCGACAACATGTACTGCATCGACATCTTCGAAGTGGACGGGGTTCGGACCGGAACACGGGTCTACGGGGGCGACCACTGGGGAACCAATGGCTGCCCGGCGAACGTTTTCAACGGCGCCCGCACGGGATATGGAAGGAGAATAACCTTCCGCATCTCGGCCGGCCACGTGTCCGATCTGGAAGTGGCCGGATACGCCCTCGTCCTCGTGTTGGATTAGCTCGTGTTGGAAAAGAAGGAGACCGACATGCCCGTATACCTTTTCTATGATAAGAAATCAGGGGAAATCCTGCACATCCACCGGGAATTCATTGCGGATACCGGTAAAACGGTGGAATTAAATCCGGAACAGTTGTTGAAGGAATTTAAGAGCCTGTTGCCTCCAAAAGCGGATGCCGCCGTCCTGACCCTCGCGCAAGAGCCGGAGCGGGAACACGGATACCGGTATTCCGTGGATACCGGCGCCAAACGGCTGAAGAAAGTTACAAAACCTTGGGGAAAGAAAGAGGCCTCGAAATGCCAGCCTATGTGACCAACGTCTATTCCGGAATAACCGGCGGCAGCGAAACTTCCACCATCGATCTGGGTAGCACGCGGGATTTCTACGCCTGGTGCCAGATCAATATGGTGGATTCCCTATCCGATTTCGACACGGACAACGCCGTTGTGATGGAGATCTATCAGGTGGACGGAACCGAGACGTCGAGAAGGATCTACGGGGGCGATCATTGGGGGGCTTCGGGATCTTCCTCGAACGTGCACGTCGGCGCGATGTCCGGCCACGGCCGGCGGATCACCTTCCGTATTCGCGCCGCGCATTCCGATGATCTGGAGGCTTACGGCACAGGCATCGTGCTGATTCCGTAAGCCCTCGCACCGGACGCAGCATGCGCCCGACGGTGGACGGTGCGCGCGACGCGGAGTGTGCCCACCTGCTCGGAACGCGTCGAAACGGGCGTTCCTTCCCTGTAGGAGGGATCCACCGGCGGCAGGATCCTGCCGCCGGTGGATCCCTCCGTTTTTCCAAACGGTCAGGCAGATCCTGCACAACCTGCCCGCGAACGCGTTGCGCCATACGCCGCCTGGAGGAAACGCGGCGCTGTCGGCCAGGCGGATCGCGAAGGAAAAGGTTCTTGAAATCTCCGTTGCAGATTCCGGCGCGATCCCCGCGCCGGAAGAGTTCGGCCGCATCTTCGGCCGCTTCTACCGCACGAAAGAATCGATCGGCCGCGGCCGGGGGCGGGACGGGCCTGGGGCTGGCGATTGTCAAGGCGCTTGTGGAAACGCGCGGGGTAACCCTCACCGGCCAAAGCGGCGCAAAAGACTTGGGAAGCACGTTCGCGATTCGGCTCCCAATGCGACGCTCCTCCAAAGCGGTCGAAAAGGGAACGAAATTCTGCTTTGAGCAGACAGCGTATGAACCATCTCACTCCTTCTTTGCGGGGGGCAGATTGGCCGCCCGTCTTGACGGGCAGGCGCTTCGTCATCGATAATGGAATGCTGTACTCGATGAAGACCCAAGGGTCACTCCAAGAAACGACACTCTTCGCCAATCAAATATGACGAACTATAAGCCGGCAACGATACTCATCCTGACTCTTCTAACGGCGGCCGCCTGCACAAAGCCTCCAGCTCCTGCAACCGGCAAATCCTATCCACTCGCAACCGCCACCGAGAACTTCGTGACCGTCGCCATTTCCCTCGATCGGGATGCCGCCGGGCAGGCCTGGCTTTCGGCCGCCTTCGTTCCCACGGAATCCCAATTCTCTCTGTACAGCAAGGACCTGCCGCGCGAGGGTGTGAACGGGTTGGGCCGGCCGACGCTGCTGGAACTTGTCCCCGGCTCGCGCCTGCGGGCCATGGGATCGCTGAGCGAATCGGTTGCATCCAAACAGGGAGATGGTCCGGCCGGCCTGTTGCTGTATCCGCCCGGTCCGGTGATCCTGCGCCTGCCGGTCGGCCTTCCGGAGGAGAGCTGGTTCGAGGACCAGGTCTCGGTCACCTATATGGCCTGTTCCGGCGGCGTTTGCAAATTTCCCGTGGAGGGGAAGAGGATGCCGATCCGTGTTCCGGGAAATAAATTCTCATAAGGAGCGGCTGAATGCGTAAATCGATTTTCTATTTTTCCGCCGTCATGATGTCGGCCTGCAGTTGCCTGACAAACGCGGTAGTCCAACCGACGGAATACGTCCAACCGACCGAGACTCCTTCCTCCACCGTGACGGTTACCCCGACCATCACGCTCACGCCATCATTGGAAGCAACCGCAACCGTCGCAACCGGGTTCACCATCGTCCGTGTGTATCCCTCGGACGGGGATCTGAACGAACAACTCGCCGCGGAAGTAGCGAAGGCAAAAGCGTTGGGGCAGGACGCCTATGTGGAGTTCGATGCCACCTGGTGCCCGTGCTGCCAGGCGATCGAGGCCAGTTTGGATGAAGCAAACGCATTAATGGTGGACGCCTTCCAGGGCGTATACGTGGTCCGCGCGGATGTCGATGCGTGGAGAGAATATCTGGATGGGACCGGATTCGAGTTCGACGCCATCCCGATTTTCTTCCAGCTGAACGACCAGGGGCGTCCCACCGGCGAGTGGATCGACGGAAACGCCTGGGGCGAGAACATCCCGGAAAATATGGCTCCGCCGCTCAAGGAGTTCTTCCAGTCGCACTAATTGCGCCTGCGAGGCTCCGCCCTGGGTGCATTTGTTAGCGCATGGAAGATAGATGTTCAGGAAATAATTCGGGGAAGATCAGAAATATTGGTTTTCGAATTCTTGAAGGTCTTCGAGATGGTTGAATCCTTTTCAGATTTTTTCCAATCCATTCTCTCAACTATTCCCCTGCGCTGGACGGTTTGCCCTATGGCTTGCGGTTCAGCCAGTCCCCCGCCCGCCCTCGCGGAGCATCCCCACTCGCGCCTGGTTTTTGAGGGGGATGTTTGCGCAGCGAGGGAGCGATGAGCGTCGGCGATCTCCCGATGCGAAGATTTCGCGAGCGGGTGAAGCCATACTGCCCGACTTTGCTATATGAGTAGTTCTGGATGCGCCGGCCCTGCGCCTTTTTGAAGCGGGAGCGGGGGCGGTTTGGCTGGGTGTGCGGGACCAGGTTCTATATACCTTGCCCGATACCGAAGAGCATACCAACGAAGACTCCAAGCCGAAGGCCAATTCGGCCAGCAGCGCCCATTCGGGCAATTTTTACTCGCATCCAATGGCACGTGTATTAATTTATTGGCTTGGAACCAATTTCTCCAAGCCACTGGATCGCCGAGTCCAATTCAGTAAATACTCGGATATTTAAACCGTAACTATGTGCGACGGGTTCAAGAAACCAATCGTTTCGATTTGTTTGATGAACATCTATTACGGCAACTTGATCGATCCCCTTGCCGCGCAGATTAGCCATTACTTCCTTCACAAGAATAAAGATATCCATAAGCCCAAAATAGCCCGATAATTCCCTTACGTCTATAATTATCCTGGAAAATTTCTTCTCGAGGGCAGTATTGAAAACTTCTATGGTCATCGCTATCACATTCTCTCGAGAGCGTTCACCGCTTGCGCATGCATACAGGTAATTATTCTTTTCTTCTATTTGTAGATTTAGCGTACTCTGGCCCATCAATTTCTTGCCTCCGAGCGGGTTGTAGACAATTAATGACGCCATAATAACAACTGTTCGAATAACTATCTGGCCGGAAAATTTTCCGGCTATTTTTCCCGACGGTTTGCGGTTCCGTTTGCCCTCGCGAAGCAAAATTGCTCGCTTTTGCTCTTTGAGCAGTTTTGTTTGCGAAGCGGGGGCGGCTTGGCCGACTGCGCAGGGCTTGGTTCAGTATACAATAACTTCCACCGAAAAGCATACCCACACCATCATGCCGAAGGCCAAATCCGCAACCGCGGGTTGGGTGGTTCTGTCATCCTTCAATAATCAACCATTTTTAATAGCGGGGTGTTAATCAGGCCGGTCTAGCCCTGCCCCCGGCTTCGCCATGGCGGGGCAGGGGAAATGCAAAAACCGCTCCCCGGCCACCTTCGATGCTTTTTCATCAATCTGTTAGATTAGTTCCTTTGGTAATTCCTCATTCAGGAGCCATTTAGTCAATACGCTTGTGAACAATCCCGGGGCTTCTCCCATCCATCCGTGACCCATTCCTGGCACAAATTTCGCCTTGGCGTTTATTAGTCTCTTTTGCAGCATCTTATTGGATTTTCGAATATAACTCGGTTCCTTTTCCCCTGAAATTAACAAGATCGGCGTTCTAACCTTTTCCAAATCCGTTGAATAACGCTGGTTTAGTCCGTCTGAAAAAGCATTTATAAATGTTTTTCTTGAAACAGCCATCATTGCCTGCTTAAATTGCCCATAACCTTCTTCTGATAAATTCAAAGCTTTTAATGCGGCTCGTAGCACTATGTCTTTCTTCATTATTGGAGCGATTAATCGGATCATTGCCTTGAAGATCATTCCTCCTGGCATTGGGAGCAGGCTTGTCCCGCTAATAAGTGTATGATCTACTAATTCTGGAGCGATACAAAGAAGCGAAAATGCCACACTTCCCCCCAAGGAAGCACCCACAATATGGGCCTTTTTTGTTTTTGTATGTGCACGAATAATATCTGAAATTTTATATGCGGAGTCTTCCAAAGAAATCCATTCCTGATCGTTGCTGTTGCCATGACCGGGTAAATCAACAAGAATGCAATGATAGTCAATTAATTCATTTATATTGGATTGCCACATCCAACCCCCTACTCCTGTTCCGTGGATAAAGACTATTGAGG
>JBAVFZ010000257.1:0-19409 GCA_049684495.1 Anaerolineales bacterium
GAATACAGGAGCCCAAACCAGGCCAGCAGGAACACCGGCAGCGGGAAAAGCAGAACCGGATTCTGAACCGGTTGGATTCCTCTCCCAAGCGTTAATAAAAATATCATCCACAACCCGATAAACACCGCGCCCAAAACGGCGGCCCAGAGCAATATATTTTTCCGCGAGGATTCCTTCCAGACCGAAAGCCCCATCGCGATCGGAAGCAACAATAGGTATTCATTACCCGGATCGAAGGGAACGCCGAGCAATGGAGCGGCAGCGATGGTGACCCCCATCAGGATCAGGAAATTCCGGTAGTCGCCCCTCCGATTTCGAATCCAAAGCCAAACCATCCCTGCGAGTAAAACCAGGGAAAGGATCCAACCGACAATCCGCCCCGCCCCTCCAAACCATAATCCAAGCACGGCCGCGGGACTTCCGGGTTCGGTATAGGCGGGGTAGTCGAGAATTTCCCGGAGGTTGAGGGCAATCCAATTCGGGACGAACATCATGCAGACTCCAACGAGCACGGCCAGCGTGGCGCCAAAATACCCGAGGACGGCATACCGTCTCTGAAAAAGACACCAGAGGATTATCCAAAGTATCGGAAAAATCACAACCTGAGGTTTTATGGTGGCAAAGGCCAACAGGATCCCGGCCGGGAACGGGAACCCTTTTTTCATCAACAACAGCGCGGAGGCCAGAAAAAGACTTACGAGGACGATGGGATTTCCATTGATCAGCGCCCGGAACCCAAAATATCCGAAGAGGGCGAAGAGAATCCAAACCCCCGTTTTTCCGCGCTGTCCTTCCCAACCCGCGACGGCGGCCGCCAGTACGGCAAAGGCGATAGTGCCCACCTCCAAAACGGTCATCCATAACGCCCGCGCCGTCGTAAAATCGAAGAGGCCGAACAAGCCGAAAAATATCATCGAATAAAGGGGATAGGCAAAGCGTGAGAGGTCTTCGCCTTGACGGGGATCCGCCGCATGCCCGTAAATCCATTTTTGTGTTTCGAGAGCCACCCTGTCGTCGTAAGGCTGGATCCCCTGCAGAACAAAACGGGCTCCCATCCACCGGGCGAGGAAATCGTTCCCGCCGGGATTGGATTCGGAAAACTGATAATTAACCCTGGTCAACACGGCCAGGCAGATCCCGGCGGCAATGAGAATGGCCGCCCACACCGCAGCCGTTTTTACCGACTGACCGTCGATCCGCGCCGATTTCATGCTTTTCCCCGACTAATCACGCAAAGTAAAAAGCGCCGGAAGCAGCCGGATCGCTTCCCCCGTTTTCGCACCCGGCCAGAAGATCAGTTTGCCGTCCACCGCCAGGATCCGGTCATTTTTAACCGCCGGTACCGTCGGCATCATCGACCGGATCGCCGCGGCATCCTCGTCGGAAAAAATAAACGGATCACCCGCCAGCAGAATGATCTCGGGTTCGGCGGCAATAACTTCCTCGAGTGTGACGACAGGGTAAGGTCCGGAGGCGTTCGCTCCAAAAACGGTTTCCGCCCCGCACAAGGATAGCAAATCACCCGGATAAGACCCGCGGCCGACCGCTTCCCAGGATTGCGGTTCATCCGCGGATCCCCGTCGCGTACGCGGGCAAAAGACGCGCATGGGTTTTTCCGGCAGGGAGCCGGCCATCCAGTCCACGGAACGGTCCAGCCAAACAACGCTTTGCAGCGCCGCTTCCGAAGGGAACATCATGACCAGATCCCGCAGGTCGGCGACAGCCTGGCGGACCGTTTTCGGCGAGGAGACCCACATCGGCAGACCGGACCGCATCCATTCCCCGATCTGATCCGGAGAATTCTCATCTCCGGCGGCCAGGATAAGATCCGGATGCAATCCGACGATGTCCGCGCCGCGGATGCATTCCGGCCGCCCCAGCCGTGGAAGCCCCGCCATGGAATCCGGCAGCGGGCACAGATCCGTCACGCCCGCCAGATACCGCCCAAAGCCGAGCGCCAGCAGGCTGTCGGTGATCGACGGGGCGACGGAAACGACGCGCTGCGGCAGGAAGCCCGGTTCGACGGCTTGATTCATGCTTTCCACCATTCCCGGAAGGTAATGGTAGGCTTGCCCTCCCCCCAAATTTCCCGCTCCAACTCAGGCCCCAAAGCGATCGACACCCCTTCGGGAAGCCCGATGCGAAACCGGTCATTCCGATTAAGGATGGGGGCGATCGTTTTTTCTTCCGAAAAATGGGTTTGGATGATAGCCCCGGGAATCCAACCCAGGCCCGGCGCTCCGGATTGTCCGCCTCCGGCGGTAATCTGCTCGCCCAGCGATTCCGCGGCCGCGCCTTCGGCAACAATCACCACCCCGGCATCCAGCGCGGCAAGGAGAAATTCGTTCGCATCGGTTTGTCCAAGGCTGCGGGTGAGGGTTTCGGTGTCCGCTAGATCGGGGAGCAAAACCAGGGAGGCTTCGGAGAGGACATCTTCGATGGCATCGGAGGAATCACAATCCACGCTGCGCCCTTCCCAACCGGAAACGTCGATCCATCCTTCCAGCGCGACCTCCGCGTCGGGGAGGTCACGGGGTGAGGGCACGACCGCCGCGAGGATCCCCGCATGCTCCACCAGCGCGAGCGCGCGCCGGATGAGTTCTTCCGGTGTGGGACCCCCGGAAAGGATCAGCCATCCGGTGCCCTGAGGTCGGCGTAATAATTGGGATAAAACCGAAGGCATGGAATCCCCGATGACGGAATGCGATCGGCGGCGCGGTTTTAGCTGGGAGGACGGTTTGGGCTGCCGTTCCGGCCGTTCAATCCGCCGTTCCCGTCATCCCGTTCCCCGTTATCCGTCTGCGGCGGAGGCGCGGAACCGTCTTCGACGGGTTGAATTTCTTCGCGGCGGAATTCGGCCGTTCCCAATTCCTCGCCGAAATCCACGAGCACGCCGTCGCGCAGCGGAAACACCTCCGCCACACGGCCGATCCCGCGCGGGGTTTGAACCCGCTTGCCGCGCTTGGGAAGTTTTTGGCGGGCTTCCGCATATTGATCGTACTCGTAAATCAGGCAACAACGGAGGCGGCCGCAGATCCCGGTGATCTCTCCCGGATTGAGGGAAATCCCCTGCGCCTTGGCCATCTTGATCGAGATGGGATTGAATTCACCGAGGAACTGCGAACAGCAGCGTTGGGCGAGGCCGCAGGCGCCCAATCCACTCAGCAGCCGGGCGACGTCCCGCGGCCCCACCTGGCGAAATTCGATCTGCTGCCGGGTAAAGCGGTGCGCCAGATCGTTCCGCAGCGGTTTGAGATCCACTTTTTCGTCGCTTTCGGTCGAGAAAATGACGGTCAAGTGCGAGCCGTCGTACCCGAATTCGACGGCGAAGAACCGCACACCGGGAAAATTATGCTTGCGGGCGCATTCGCGGACGATGGCGAGGGTTTCCTCTTCGCGCTCCTTCCACGCCTGTTGCACGAGGAGATCCTGCGCCGAGGCGGGCCGGTCGATTAATCGGCGCTCCCCTTCCCCGGCTCGGGGATCGCACACAAAACACGCCACCTGCCCGATCTGCTTGCCGCGGGCGGTCGTGACGACAACGTAATCCCCCGGATGGATTGAATCGGCATGGGTGCCGGCGTCGAAATGGTAAACCTTGCCGAGTTTTTGGAACCGTACGCCGATAATGGCGGACATTCTTCGAAAGCCTTTCTATGGTCGTATCCGGCATGATTATACCTTGTGAAGACGGAGATTCCGGTTTTTCCCTTGAATTACGAGCGGCAGCCGCGCCCTCCGAATAATCCGGTTCATCGGATATAATTGCGCGGTTCCCATTTTCGAAAACTTGCCCGGAGAGCGTATGCCGCGTCCATCCAAACGAACCGTAAAAACCGCCAAAACCGGAAAAACCAGCGGTTCCTACCAGAATAACGACACAAAAAAAAGTTTCCGAAAGGTATGGCTGGTAGCCGTTGTCCTGGTCGGTATTTTGGGGCTCGGCTTCCTGATCGTTCAGATCGTCGGGGAGCTTGCGCCCTGGCAATTCGCCGAGGAAATCTCGCCCGATCAGGCCCGCAAGCAGCTCGGCAGCGGTGCGATAATACTCGACGTCCGCACATATGACGAATTTGTCGGCGGGCACATCGAGAAGAGCCTGTTCATGCCGCTTGAGGAACTTAATTCACTCATGGAGGCGCTCCCCCGCGACCGGTTAATCATCACGGTCTGCCGGACCGGGCTGCGCAGCATCCAGGCCCGGCACATCCTGCAGGAAGCAGGCTTCACCCAGGTGACAAGTCTGAAAGGTGGAATGGAAGCCTGGATCGCTTTGGGATTTCCGGTCGTATACGGAGAACCGGTCCGTAACAACTAAACCGCATTAGTCTGCAACTATTAATCCCTGCGGACTGCTTGAGAAGACGATTCTCAGGCGGTTCGTTTTTTGGGGGGGGATTTGTTTTCCTTTGGCCATAGAAGTCACAAAAACCACATAAATACACATGCTCTGTGTGTCTTTTGCGGCCGTTCATCGCAACACCTTCATCCTTGTGGTCTGAAACAGGTTTACATATAATGGTCGGAAGGCACCACCATGGAATTGTGACAGAGACCTCGACAGGGTGAATGATGGACGCATTGGAAAAACCGAAAAACACCCCCCATAAGGAAAAGCTGTATATCGAGGTTCACGCCGCCCTGCGAGCGTTGATCCACCCGCATTCCAAGCCCGACTTTCACCGTTTGCAAATCTGCCTTCCGCACCTTTTGCCGACGGATACGGTCATCTCCGCGGACGGGGTGCGGTCCCTTTTCGACCAGGCGCTTGAAAAGTTAAAACCTGCGTATCCGGAAATGCACACGCTGCTCCGGGAACGATTCTGGGAAGGCCGGACGATGCAGGAGCTTTCGCTCAACCAGGGCCGCTCGTCCAGCGGGCTGTATGCGATGCAATCCCAGGCGCTGCGCCAGTTTGCCAAGACGCTATCCGAGATGGAGGAGGAAGCGGAAACCCACCGCGCCGAAGCGGTCAATTACCGGTGCCGCAATCTTCCCCCCTGCCCGTTCCACCGGTTGTTCGGGTTTGAAGACTCACTGGTCCAGATTGAAAAATGGCTGAACGATCCGCAAGGCCCGCAAATCATCAGCATCGAAGGCCTGGGGGGCCTCGGGAAAACCGCGCTGGCGCACGCCGCCGTGCGGGAAGCGCTGGCTTCCGGCCCGTGGGTGGATCTGGCATGGGTCTCCGCCGTGGACCGGCCTTTTTACCTATGGGAAGCACCCGATACGCCTCCGCCCCTTAATCCGGACCGGATCATAGAACAAATCGCCATGCAACTGGACCTGCCGGAGGAGACGATCAACCTGCCTTCGGTGGAACGGCGGAACGCGGTAAAGACGACGCTCTCCGCCAAACCCTACATCGTCGTCCTGGAGGATCTGGAACCGGAGCACCGCCCAAAGGATTTCCTGCCCAACCTGATCACGCCGACCGGTCCGACCCGGTTCATCCTCACCAGCCGCCAGAGGCTGCCGATGCTTCCCGGGTGCGCCAACCTTTTCCTGCATGAGCTCTCGCGGGATGCCTGCCTTGCGGTCATGCGCTATGAGGCGCAGGAGCGCAAACTGCAGATTTCCGAGGCGGATATGGACCGCGTGTATGCGATGATCGGAGGGAATCCGATGGCGCTCAAGCTCATCATCGGCCAGGCGGTCAGCCTGCCCCTGCACCGGGTCCTGGAAAACCTTCTCCCGGCCACCAAGGGCACTCCGGCCGGCAACATCCTCCAGCAGATCTACCGGCATTCCTGGAAACTGCTGCTGCCCGCGTCGCGCCAGGTCCTTTTCGCGATGGAGCGGTTTTCCCCGAATGGAACGAGCTACGAAGACCTGCAGACCGCGACCGACCTTTCCTCCAAGGAACTGGATGCGGCGCTCCAACAGCTGGTGACGCATTCCCTGTTGGTATACAACCCGGCGCCGGTGGATCAATACATCATCCACCGTTTGACGTACCTGTTCCTTTGGACTCTGCAGCGCGGGGGAGTGATCAACCTGATCGACACAAAACCGGCCGTGCCGCCGGAGAGGCTGAGCGGGGCGGGGAAAAAGCGACCATAGACGATGGGCCATGGACGGTTGACGATCGATGATGGACAACGGATAATTTTTCTCCCCCTCTTCTGGCTTACGCCAGAAGAGGGGGTTGGGGGGTGAGGAAGGATGCCCTCCGGCGGCAATGGCAGGGATAAGTAATTTGTATTTTTTTTATACGGTCTCTGAAATAATCTGTATGCATAACTCGGCGAAGCATCTATTCCTACCATTTCTAGACCCTTCGCCGCCCCCACTCGCGAATGCTTCTCCTCGGAAGTCCGCCGATGCTCACGGCAACATTTTCAGGGTTTCTAAATATTTTTCTTCGCGCCCTTTGCGGCCCCCAGCTCGACCGCCGAGGGCGGGCTTTGCGGTAAAAAGGTTTTAGTTTTTTGAACTTCCTGGGCCGCCCTGAAGCGCGACGACGCTGATCCGGGCGGCGATTTTTTCCGCCATCTCTTTCAACGCAACCGCCACGGGGGATTCGGGCGCGGAGAGGACGACCGGTTTTCCGCTATCACCGCCGATGCGCACATTCGGATCGATCGGGATTTCGCCCAGGAAGGGGACGGCGGCCTGATCGGCGAGCTCCCGGCCTCCGCCGCGTCCGAATAGATCGACCGGCGTCCCGTCCGGCCCGGTCCAATAACTCATATTTTCGACAACCCCGAGGATGGGCACGTCCATCATCTTGAACATTTCCAGGCCGCGCAGGGCATCCTCGCGCGCCACCTTTTGCGGAAGCGTGACGATGATGCCGCCGGTGAGGCGGACCAGCTGGCCAAGGCTGATTTGGACGTCGCCCGTCCCGGGAGGCAGATCCACAATAAGGTAATCCAATTCCCCCCATTCGACGTCGGTCAGCAGCTGCCGGATGGCGGAATGCAGCATCGGCCCGCGCCAGACAAGCGGCCGACCGGGCTCCACCATCAACCCGATCGAGATCACTTTAACTCCGTGGGCGCTGGCCGGGAAAATCCTTTCCTCCTGCGGCGCGGGAAGTTCACTAACCCCCATCATGGTGGGGATGTTCGGTCCGTAAATATCGGCGTCCAGCAACCCGACGCAACTCCCGCTCCGGGCGAGGCTTACGGCCAGGTTGACCGCGATGGTGCTTTTCCCGACCCCCCCCTTGCCGGAAGCGACCGCAATCACATTGCGCACGGAGATCGCCACCGTGCCGGCCGGAATCCCGCCCGGCACGGACGCGTCCATCCGGATCCGGACCTCGCTTACACCGGGTACGGATTCCACCGCCGCCCGCGCATCGGCGGCGATCCGCTCGCGCAGCGGACAAGCGGGAGTGGTCAACACCAGCGCGAACGACACGCGGCCGTCCTCCACCTTCAGGTCGTGGATCATATTCAGGCTGATCAGATCCTTGTGCAGTTCGGGGTCTTCGACCCGACCGAGCGCTTTGCGCAGGGCTTCGATCGTAGGCCCGCCCCGCGGTTGTTTTCCGTTAGCCATGGATGGGTTTACCGGCCTTCCTTCCGTGCGGGATGTTCCTCCAGATACACGTCAATTTCCTTGCGGGCTTTTTCAAACAGGCGGATCAGCTCCTGGTCGTTCCCCCGGTAGCGGAGGATCGCCTGCCGCGCGCAGGCGGTGCATCCGCGCAAGGCGCGGAATGAATCCGCCTGGCAGTTCAGGCACCCGCTGAGCCGGATCATCATTAATCCGAAAGCCAGCGCATCGGAATCGTCTTCCTCCAGCACCGTTACCCGCGCCACCAGCCGTTTCCAGACTGCGCCGCGCAGATCCACCAGCGAGGGAACCACGCGCATCGGGAAGAGCATTTCCGTATCTTCGTGGTACATATCAGGCATCCCCTGTGCGGCGCGCCTGCCGCTGCGCCCGCTCGGCTTCTTCCCGCGCAAACGCCGCGGGATGGATGGCCGCATGATAAGACACCGGTTTTTGCAGCTTCTCCAAATTGTACACGTGCCCGGACCTGTTGCGGGACGCCAATTCGTACTCCCGATCCATCCGGATGGCGTCGAACGGGCAATATTCCGCGCAATAACCGCAATTCATGCAACGGTCTATATCGATCCGGAACTCCACCGGGGTGGCGACCGGTTTCCCCGAGGCGGAGTCGCGGGCGCGGACGATCCAGATGCATTGCGGCGGGCACACCCGGGCGCAAATCCCGCAGGCGGTGCAGCGCAACTTCCGCCCGCCATCCGCTTCTTCGGTGTACACCAGGAAGGGGATCACCCGGAACGCCTCCGGGACGGGCAGCTTCTCCTCCGGATATTGGACGGTAAAAATCCCGCGCGTGTCCTTGCTCCGCCTCCGCGCGATGCCCTCCGGGGTGAAATAGCGCCGGCCCCACCCGCGCAGGTCCTCCCAGTAGGACTCCACGAAGTGGCGCAGCGTGATGCCCAACCCTTTTAGGATGCCCGATCCGAACATAAAGAAAGACCTTTTAAAAATCTCACCGCAGAGGCGCCAAGGGCGCAGAGAAAAATTTTTATTATATCTTGGCGTTCTCTGCGTCTCTGCGATAAGAATTTGATTTTGAATTTCATCGGTCGGTCTCCCCCAGGATGATGTCGATGCTTCCGAGGACCGCGACGACGTCGGCCACTTTGCCCCCGCGGCACATCTCGGCCATGGCCGTCAGGTTGATGAACGACGGCGCGCGGACGTGGTACCTCCAGGGATTGGGCCGGCCGTTGGAGACCACGTAGAACCCCAGCTCGCCCTTCGGCCCTTCGACCCGGCCGTACGCTTCTCCGGGCGGCACGCGCGGCTGGTATTGCGGCTTTCCGGTCAGGATCGGTCCACCGGGAAGAGCGTGGAGCGCCTGGCGGATGATGCGAAGGCTTTGGCGGATCTCGTCCATCCGGACCAGGTAGCGATCATAGACATCGCACCCGTTGCGGCAGGCCACGTCCCATTCGAACCGGTCGTACACCGAATAGGGTTCCGCTTTGCGCACATCGTAAGGAATCCCCGAGGCGCGCAGCACGGGTCCGGCGGCTGAAAACGCCAGCGCCTTTTCTCGCGGAAGGATGCCTACGCCGACGCAGCGCCCTTTGACAATCTCATTTCCCGTCAGGTAGGCTTCCAGTTGATCCACTTTTCCGGGCAACCGATCCTCCACCAACCCGCGGATCGCCTCGATCGTATCGGGATCGATATCGCGCGCCAGCCCGCCGAAGCGGAGAAAGTTGCACATCATCCGCGAACCGGTAATCGCCTCGAAAATATCGAGCACGAGTTCCCGTTCTTCGATCGCATACAGCGCCGGCGTGAAGAATGCCCCCAGGTCGTTGAGCAGAAAACCGATCGACCACAAGTGGCTGACAACGCGGGTCAACTCGGCCAAAATCACCCTCAGGTATTCGGCGCGCTCCGGCGGCCGGATGCCCATCAGCGCTTCGACCGCGAGGACGTAGCCGAAGTTGTTGCTCAGCGCGGTGATGTAATCCAGCCGGTCGGTAAAGGGAATGTTGCCCGGGAAGGTATTGCGTTCGCCGATTTTTTCATGGCACCGGTGCAGGTAGCCCATAACCGGTTTAATGTTGACCACATTCTCGCCGTCCAGCAGCGCGGCCACCCGGAAGACGCCGTGGGTGGAGGGATGCTGCGGTCCCAGATTGACCGTCAGGAATTCCGTTTCCAGCGCCGCCGAAGGCCCGCCGGCATCCTGTTCCAGCGCGGCGTACAGCGCCCGGTCGTCGTCCGCTTCCCAGCCGCCGGGAGCAAGCGCATCCGCGGGACGCGCAAATGCCTTATCCGGCGGTCCATCCGGCCGGCCATCCGGCCAGCGGGCGGTAAAAGGTTTGGTGTCTTCCTCGAACAGCGGTTCGCGCCAATCCTTGCGCAGGGGATGCCCCGCAAATCCTTCCCACAAGAGGATCCGGCGCAGATCGGGGTGGCCGTCGAATCGAATCCCGAACAGATCCCAGATTTCCCGCTCCTGGAATTCAGCGCCCGGATAAATTGACGTCAGACTGGGGAGGACCGGATTTTCACGCGGCACGCGGGATTTGAGGATTTCCCCCTCCGCGCCGGCGGTCCGAAAAAGATGATAGACCGCTTCGAATTGACCCTCCGGAAGATAGTCGACGCCGGTGACCGAGGAGAGATAATCGAAATGGTCCTCGTCGCGCAGCGTTTTTGCGACGTTGGGAAGCAAGCTCGAATCGACGATCCATCCGGAAAAGCCCTTCCGTTCGTCGCGGACAACGCCCTCCGGGAACCGTTCGCCGAGATTCACGCCCCCCGATCCTCCGTCTTTTCGAGATCCTTCGACCGGGGTTCCACCACCAGATCCGGTCCGAGCTCGGGAACCGGAATTTCCCGCGCGCCTTTGCGGTACCACGGCGACGTCCGCCAGGATTGGCCGGAAATCACCTTTTGTAATTCGATCAAACCGTTTAATAACGCCTGCGGCGTGGGCGGGCAACCCGGGATGTAGACATCCACCGGCAGCAACCGATCGATCCCCGGAACCACGCTGTACCCCTCGCGGAACGGACCGCCGCCCGACGCGCACGCGCCCATCGCGAGGACGTACTTCGGTTCCGCCATCTGATCGTACAGGCGGACGATCGTCGGGGCCATCTTCTTGGTGACCGTCCCGGCGATGATCAGCAGGTCGCTCTGGCGCGGGCTGGGGCGCATGATCTCCATCCCGAACCGGGATTTGTCGAAGCGGCTGGCCTGGGTGCAGATCATTTCGATCGCGCAGCAGGCGAGGCCGAACATCATCGGCCAGACCGAGTTGCGCCTCCCCCAGTTGTATATCCGGTCGAGGCTGGTGACGGCGATGCGCCCGATCAGATTGTCGGGGAGTTGGATTTGCGGATCGTGAATCGGATCGTCTGTCATGAAGAGGGAAAAATCACCGGGATACAACGCACGTTCTTCGTAGCTTCCGTTCTTCCGGAACTTAACCCTGCGCCCAAGAATTGGCATTTAAGCCAATCAATTAACGCATAATTCCGGACGGCCTTTGCACGCGATTATACCTCCCAAAAGGGCGATTTTTAACAAATATGGGATTGTTCAAGTTTTTCTCAAGGGTTGAGTTTTCCCGGAAATCATATCTCCCCGGTCGGTTTGCCGTTGTCGAACTCGGGCTCGCCCTCCAACGGAGCGGTCCAGGTGCTGCCGGTCTTATATGCTTCCACGTTGCTTCTATCCACCACGATCGACGGCGTGACGAGGATGTAGGGCACCTCCCGGCCGTCGATGAGCACCTTTTTCATCTGGCGGATGACGGTGGCGCCGATCAGCGCCGGATACACGCCCAACGTGGCGGTTATCTCGCCGCCTTGGATCATATCCAGCGTGACCGGATTACCGTCGATACCGATGCACCAGATATCGGAATTAACCGTGCGGCCCAGTTTTTTGGCCGCGATGCAGGCGCCGATCCCCATCTCGTCCGAATTTCCATAAAAGAGATCGATGTCCGGATGCTGCTGCAACGCGGCCGTGGCCACTTCGACCGCCTTGGTCCGATCCCATTCCGCGGTTTGCTTCCCGATTATTTCCACCTGCGGGCAATACTGTGCGATCCCCCATTCATAACCCTGGGTCCTGCGGTTGGCATGAAAACCCGGGATCCCCATCAGAATGTACACCTTCCCGCCCGGATTGCCGTTTTGTTCGAACAGGTCGCAGGTATAGCGCGCAAGTTGAACCGCTCCACCCCATTGGTCATAGCCGATGAATTCCTTGACCTCGCCGTCATCGAGCGGGGTGATCGTGTTATGCATAAAGACGGGGATGTTGCGTTTGTTGGCGCTTTTGACCGCGGTGACGATCGCCTTCACGTCGATCGGATTGATGGCGATGGCGGAAATCCCTTTTTGCAATTCCTGCTCGACCACGGAAACCTGACCGGAAAAATCGTCCTCCTTTTCCGCGGCCACCGCATCCACCGCCCACCCCAGGAGTTCCGCCTCTTGGACGGCGCCTTCCTTGATGGCCACGTGGAACGGGCTTCCGAATCCGGGCGGGACGATCGCCACGCGGATATTTTGCGGGGACGGTTCCCCACCCCCTTCCCAAAACATGGCGATCACGGCCGCGAACAGGATCAAGCCCGCCGCTCCCAGACCCCATCGGACGACTGCCGCTTTGTTCATGATCAGCTCCTTATCATCCGATGCCTTCAGCGGATCCCTCGGCGGCCGGATACCCGTATTCGAATCAGCCGGTAAAGCCGGAACCCTGCGTCCGAATAAATTCTACCATTGCACCCGGGGTGAAAAGCCCCCGCCGATTTGGCGGGGGCTTTTCCTTCGACTGTTCTGAAGCACCGCACATTACACTAGCGAATTCCCTGCTCGATCAGCGGCGCGATCAAATCGATGTTATCGGGGCGGACCGTTCCGACGCCGGTGTTGATATGCAGGCCCGGGATCAGGTAGTTCTTGGTCAGCCAGATTTGCTGGACCGGGAAGAACCCCTGCAGGTAGAGCACCTGGTCAAAGCTGGCGCTGATCCAGCCGGCCTTGATGCCGTCGATCGTCGCCGGGGAGAGGTCGATGCCGCCGACGATGACGTCGCCGGGCTGCTTGCCGGCGGTCTCGAGGACCTTCGGCAGGACCGCGGTGATGTTGCCGTGCTGGGTGCCGATCGCCTTCAGGTTCGGGTGCGCCTGGATGTAGGCGGTTAGGATCGGGATCGCGAGCGAGGCATCCTTGTCCACATCGTCGGTCACATCCAACTTCTCCACTTTGAGTCCGGCATCCGTCAGGGCATCGAAGACGCCCTGCGAGCTGCGGCTGCGGCCTTCCTGGTGCCAGATGTCGTAGACCAGGGCTTCATCGCCCGCTTTGAGACCCGCGGCGACCATCGCCGTGCCGGTCAGATAACCGCCGGCATAAAGGTCCGCGCCGGCGTACCCAAAACCGTTGACCTGGTACTTGGCTTCAATCGTGGGGAGCGGGTTGTTGCCGCTGGTCACAACGATTCCCATTCCGACCGCCTGTTCAACAAGCGGCGCCATCGCGGCTTCGCCCGGATGGCCCATGATCACGATGCCGTCCGGATTGGCGGCAATGGCTTCCTTGAACTGGTCGATCATTTTCTGGGAATCCCAGCCGGAATACTGCTCGACCAGCTTGATCCCCAGCGCCTTGGCGGCGGCTTTGGCGCCATTGGTCCGCGCCAGGGTGGACGGATCGCCCTGGTTGCCGCCCATCTGCATGTAGACCACCAGCTCTGTGCCGGTGGCGGCCGCTTCCACCGTCACCGGAACTTCCACCGTTTGCTTTTCCGACACGATCCGTGTGACTTCCACCGTGCCGCCGGTCGCCGGCTGGCATGCGGTAAGAACGAAGGCGGCCATGGAAAGTGCGGCCAGTAGTTTGACGTAACGCTTCATGACTTTCCTCCTTTTGGGTATCAGGTGATGCTAACTCCAGGATCGGTTTGGAATTGCGCGGAAAAAATCAAACGTGCGGCACCTCCTTTTCTGACGGATGGGATACTCGAGGCCGCCGGGAGTGATCAGTTCCCGGCCGCATCATCCGTTTTTCCTCCTGCCGCGGCGGGCGTCCGCGCCGGAAGGATCCAATACCGGATCCGGGCGGAAGCCTCGCCGAACCGCCCATCGCCGATCAGTACGTTGATCACGACCGCGGCGATGATGATCACCCCCATCACCGATTGCACCCAGTAACTCGTGATGCCCGTGGCGACCACGCCGGCCTGCAGCGACCCGATAATGTACGCCCCAAAAAAGGTGCCGACGATGCTCCCCCGCCCGCCCGAGATCAGCGTTCCGCCGATGAAGACCGCGGCCATGGTCCACAGCATGAACCCCTGCCCCTGATTGGGGAAGAAGACGTTGATCTCGATGGTCAGCAACAGGCCGCCGAAAGCCGCAATGATCCCCATTAGGGTGAAGAGCAAAATCTTGGTCCGTTCGACGTCGATCCCCATAACCCGCGCCACGTTCGGGTTGTCGCCGATGAACATGATCGCTTCGCCGAACGTGTGCCGGTTCAGGATGAACCACAGGAGGACGGCCAGCCCTGCCGCCCACAGTGCCTGGGCGGGGATGATGCCGAAGATCCGGCCGGTCAGGAGGTTGTGGGCCGCGGTTTCTTCCACAGCCCCGATGTCGAGCTGCAGCCCGTTGGCGATAAGGATCGTTATCCCGTACCAGAAGAACTGCGCGGCGAGAGTGGCCATGATCGACGGGACTCCGACCTTCGCGATGAGAATGCCGTTGGTGAATCCCACCAAAGCGCCGGCGGCGAGCGCCAACACAATCCCCAGCCAGGGAGCCCAGGGAAAATGGATATTTTTGAACACGTAGGCGAAGACAAATCCCGACAATGCGACCACGGCGGGGAAGCTGAGGTCGATCTCTCCGGCGGTGATCACCAGCGTGAGCCCGAGCCCGAGAACCAGCCAGGGCGGCACCGTTTGCAGGAACGACATGTAAATCAGCGGCTTGGTGAAGACGCTGGGAGCCGTTATGACGAATGCGGCATAGAGGAGAAGCAGCACCCCGACCACGGGGAGCCCTTCTATACTTCCCAGGATGGACCAAAGCGATCGGCGCGGTTTCATGAGGGCACCTCGTCCATCCGGCCGTGGGCATATTCCAGCATGAAGTCATCCAGCGCCTTGAGGGAGATATCCTGCTTGGGTTTATCCGCCACGATCTTCCCGCGATCCATGATGGCAAACCGGTCGGATATTTCGTAAACGTCGGCGAGGTTGTGGGAGATGTAAATGCACGCCTTGCCGGCCGCCTTGATTTTATGGACGAAGTTCAGCACTTTGCGCACTTCCTTCAACGAGAGGGCGACGGTGGGCTCATCGAGAATGATCAGTTCCGCGTCGAAGTGCATGGCCCTCCCGATCGCCACCCCCTGGCGCTCTCCGCCGGAAAGCTTGAGCACGTTCGAATCCACGGTTATGCCCACTCCCCGGAATCCGATCGTCTTGACCATGATTTCGTTTGCGATTTCTTTTTCCTTCTTGACGTTGATGAAACCCAACGGATAACAGATCTCGCGGCCAATGAAGAAGTTGCGCCACAAAGGCTGCTTTTCCCCGAGCGATTTATCCTGGTAGACCGTCTCGATCCCCAATGCGTGGGCGCGTTTAACGTTGTAGGCGCCGAGGTTTACCGCCTGCCCCGCGATTTTCAGTTCGCCCGATGTGGGCGGGAATACTCCGGTGAGGATTTTCACCATGGTCGATTTGCCGGCCCCGTTGTCGCCGATCAATCCGACGATCTCGTTCCGTCCGACCGTCAGGTTGATGTCCTTGAGCGCACACACCAGGCCGAAATATTTTTCAATGTGAATCATCTCCAGCGCGTTGGGGCCGGAGGCGGATCCTTCGCGGGAGGCCGCGCGGGCCGCCTCCGGCGCGGGGTTGGGATTGGGCGGATCGGATCGGGGTCTTGTCATCGGCTCCTCGAGGCATGCCAAATATGGCCGCGCAAAAACGTGCCGTACGGATCGGTTACATCGCGGCCCGGGATCGTGATGCCGGTTTCAATGTCGCGGAAGGCTGGTTCCCATGCTAGCAAACGGGCGCGGCCGGGGACAATGGGTTCAGCGCATACTTGATGCAGTCTGAATGCAGAGGCAGTGCAACTATTTTGAGAAATGCGAGGATTTTTATTTCAAGAGTGCAAGCAGGGTGCAAAACGGGATTGGGGCCATATTAGCAGGGTGTTGAAAAAGGCATCGAAGGTGGTCGAGTAGCGGTTTTTGCGTATCGAGACCACCGGTAATTTGGCGCGGTCTCGATACGCCCGCAAAGAGCGCGGGCTACTCGACCGGTTTTTTCAACACCCTGTTAGTAGCAATTTAAACCGTGCCAGACTACCGTACCGGGTGATGATTCCGAACCAGATTATCCACCAGCGCTTCGATCGCGCCTTTGAGGTCGTAAAAATATTGCCGGCGGCTCATGTGCAACTCCCGCGTGATGGCATCCACCGGGCGTTCTTCGACGTACGTCATCTGCAAAATCCGGTGGCCGCGTTTGGAACGCGAGAAATCCCGGCTGTCCGGAGCCGGCGGCCGCAGGCCGTCGATGGCGGTGAGGAGGATATGCCGCAGTTCCTCACCCCGGTTCGTAGGCGCGATATCCCCCTGTCCGCCGCCCGGGAGGATCGCCCACTCGTTGAGCTCGCAACGGCCCAGGTAATGGTCGTCCCACATGTGCCGCAGCGCGTCGCGTGTCTGGCGCATCAGCCAGCCGCTTTCCAGCAGCCAGGCATCCTCCAGCATCGGGGTGTTGGCGGCCGCTACTTCCTCGAGGATCCCGATCGCCTCATCGCGGAACGCATCCGGTACCGGGCTTTGGACCTCGAGGACGCCGACCAGGCGCTTGTTCTGGATCAGCGGAAGCGCCACAGCACACTGGGAATCCACTCCCATCGAAACGACTCCCGCCCGGCGGCCGATATCCGGGACGTACACCGGCCGCCGCGTCTCCTTGGCCTCCTGGAGGATACTGCCCCGCCCGGTGAGCGCCCGCCTTTCCGGGACGGCCGCCGACGGATCGTCATGCGGCGGGGTTTGCGGCACCAGTTCGCCCGTGTCACGGTCGGCCAGGTAAATCCGGCAGTAGGCGAACCCGACGCGTTCCTCGACCGCCTGCGCCAGCCGGGTAAGCATCTCGTTCAAATAGCGGCCGCTCAGGATCGACGAACTGACTTCCGGTTTCGAGACGGCTTGGCGGGCACGGCGGCGTTCGACATCAACCAGAACGGCCAGGACGATAATCGCACCGGTGATCGCGTCCTTCCACCACGGCAGCGCATTGAGCATGATCATCCCGTTGGGGATGACGGTGATGATCAGGACCCCGAGGAAAGTGCCCCATACCCCACCCATCCCGCCGCCCAGGGATACCCCGCCGATGATCGACGCGGCGATCGAATACAGCTCGTAACTCCCGCCGTTGGTGGTCGCGGCGCCGTCGATGTAGGCGATCAGGATCATGCCCGCCAGGGCCGAGAGCAGCCCGCAGGCGGCGTAAACCAGCATCTTGTGCCGATCCACCTTCACGCCCGAGAGCCGGGCGGCGGTTTCGTTTCCGCCGATGGCGTAGCAGTACCGCCCGAATTTCGTGTTGCGCAGGATGTACCAGGCCGCGAGGTAGACGGCGAACATGATCAGCGCCGGCGCCGGGATGATCCACACGTATCCGTCGGAGATCCACTTGAAATCGTCGGGCAGGGAATGGGTCGGCCAGCCGTAGGCGATTGCCTGCGTCACGCCGTGCAACCCGACCATCGTGCCGAGCGTGACGATAAAGGGCGGCATGCGGCGGTTGGCGATCAGCCAGCCCTGGGCGGCCCCGATCAGCGTCCCCACCATCAGCCCGGCAAGGATCGCCAGCCATGAGAGCGGCCCGGTCAGGGCGGGAATGGGGCCCAGCCCGTATTTCATCAGGCTGGCGGCGATCATCCCGGAAAGCGCGACCACCGAACTTACGGAAAGATCGATGCCGCCCGTCAACAGCACCAGCGTCTGCCCGACCGCCACGATGCCGATCGTGGACGCCATGGTCGCGATCAACAGCAGGTTGCCGACCTGGCGGAAGGCGGGCGAGAGCGCGGAAAAGGTGACCAGCAGGACGAGCAGTCCGAACAGGGCGCCGATCTGATCCGTCTGCCATCCGGACGGAAAGCTCCGGCCGCCGATCCAGCGCCGGAAAAATCCCTTCCCCGTCGACGGGCTGGCTTTCACTCCGTTCCTCCCCCGCTCGCCAGCCGCAGGATCTCGCGCTGCGAGGCGCTCGCCCGCGGCAATTCGGCGACGACCGAACCGCGGCGCATGACCAGGATCCGATCGCACATGCCCAGGATTTCGTCCAGGTCGGAGCTGATCAGGATGATCGCCGTTCCGCGGCGGGCCAGGTCCGCCATCAGGCGGTAGATCTCCACCCGCGCGCCGACATCCACGCCGCGGGTGGGTTCGTCGAAGATGAGGACCCGCGCGCGGGCCGCCAGCCATTTGGAGAGGACCAGCTTCTGCTGCGTGCCGCCGGAAAGCGTCCGGGCCGGCTGGGTGAGCGTTTCCCTTCGGATGCCAAGTTCGCCGGCATAGTGTGTCGCGATGTCGACCTCCCGCGAATGATCGATCCACGGGCCCGGCCATGCGTTTTCCAGCGCAACCAGCGTCATGTTGTGCTGGGCCTGCATCGGCAGCACCAATCCCTGCTCCAGGCGGTCCTCCGGCAACAGGCCGATCCCGTGGGTGATCCCGTCGTCCGGCGAGCGGATCGTCACCGGCTGGCCGTCGATGATAATGGAGCCGCCATCCGCGGGATCCGCGCCGAACAGCGCGCGGGAAAGCGCCGTTCCCCCCGCCCCCACCAGGCCGCTGATCCCCAGCACCTCTCCCACGGAAAGCGAGAAGGAAACATCCGACAGCGTCCCGGAGCGGCACAAGCCTTCGACCCGCAGCACTTCCGGTCCGGTGATGACCGGCGCCTTGGAATATTTTCCCGGCAGGTAGCGTCCGACGATCCACAGGATGAGATCCTCGAGCGACGCTTCCGCGAGCGGTACCGTTGTGATTTTCCGTCCATCCCGCAGGACCGTCGCGCGGTCGCCGAGTTGAAGGACTTCCTCCAGCCGGTGACTGATGTAAAGGATTGTCACCCCCTGGGCGCGGAGCGTGCGGAGTATGCCGAAGAGGTCGGCGACTTCCCGCGAAGAAAGCGCGGCCGTGGGTTCGTCCATGATGATCATATCGGCGGAAAGGTGCAGCGCGCGCGCGACTTCGATCATGCGTTGTTCGGCCGCGGATAGCTCGTCGATGCGGGCCAGGGGATCGATCGGAAGGTTGAGGCGGTCGAGGAGGGTGTTCGCCCCTTCGATCATTTTTTCCCGATCGATGATCGGCAGCCCTGAGGATAAATGCGGCTCGCTGCCGAGGTAGATGTTTTCCGCAACCGTCAGGTGCCGGACCAGGTGGGATTCCTGGTAAATCACGCTGATGCCCGCTTTTTGCGAATCCGAAGGATTCTGGAATTCCACCGGGACGCCCTTGAACGCGATGTTCCCCGCGTCGGGCTGGTAAACCCCGGTAAGGATTTTAATCAGGGTCGATTTTCCGGCGCCGTTTTCCCCCAGTAGCATGTGGGTCTCCCCACGCAGGATGTCGAGGTCGATATCCTCCAGCGCCTTGACGCCGGGGAAGGCCTTGCTTATGCCGCGCAGTTCCAGGAGGATTTCCGGGGAAGACATGTGAGAATTGTACTGCGCCTGCTCCCCGTTTGATGAGCGCCGGTGCAATGCGAGTGCAATGACTTCTCGAGTGAGGAGGCATTCCCCCCTCGAATCGAGTGATTATATTGGAATGGTTGTGGAGCGTGGTACGGGGTGAAAATTCAGCCTTGCCGATCGTTATTTC
>JBAVFZ010000258.1:0-1882 GCA_049684495.1 Anaerolineales bacterium
CAATGCGGCTATCGCATCAGAAAATAGAGAAGAATTGCCACAACAGCGAGAAATACCACACCGCCGACTGCGATTGCGATCCAGCGCTTGGCGGGCGTTCCGGTATCCAAATCCGCCGCACCCTTGCGGCTCAGGTTGGCGGCCATCCCGAGGGCGGCACCGACGGCCGCTCCGATCGCAATACCCAGGGCAAGATTCTCAAACATCACACCCAGGGCGACACCCGTTCCAATCCCAAGCGGGAGCCAATAGACGATGTTGCGCGATTGCCGGTTTTCCCGTTCTTGGATATGTGTTCGCCCGTTCGAATTCGTGTCGTTTGTCATGATTGCATCTCCTTCCCCCTCCTCTGTCCTCCCATGTTTTGCGCAGTACGCTAAACGAGGGAGGGCTGGGAGGGGGGTTTTTTTCTTGCCAACACTATAGGCAACTTATTCATTGCGCGCAACAAAAAAGCGCCATTCGGCGCCTGGGGAGGGTTGAATGAAGCATTCCGGGGGATGGGTGGAGCGGGCTTAATACCCGAAAAACGTCTTTAATTCCGCGGCCGCCGACTTGCTGAGCGGGATCTTGGTTCCCTCGGCGTCGTCCAGGCGGATGCTGAAGCTGTTGCGGGTGTAGGGAATGACCTCTTTTACGTGCTGGAGATTCACGAGGATGCTCCGGTGGGCCCGGAAGAATCCGCTGCGCGAGAGTTTTCCCTCCAGTTCGGTCAGGGTGTACGGGGCGGGCAGCCGTCCGTCCGCGGTGATCAGGAACGTCCGTCCTTCGCTCGCATCCGCAAAGAGGATATCCGCCGGGTTGACCAGGATGACCTTATCCTCTGTTTTGACCGGCAGCCGGAAGGTCGGGTGCACGGCCTCTCCAGGGGCATCCCGCATCTCGATGATCCGCCCCTGCTGGATCTCATATCTCCGCGTGCAGAGCTCCGCCAGCCGCGCCGGGACGCTGGCCAGGAGCAGGATGGCCGCATCCTCCTCCGCCAGGCGGCGAAGCATGCTGCCGAGCAGGGCAATCGTCGCGTCGTCGCAGCGGGCGAACAATTCCTGCAGGATCAGCACCTTCGGGTGGTGAAGGATGGCCCGCCCGAAAGCCAGCCGGCGCCTCAATCCACTCGGTAGATCCTCGGCCTTGACGTCAGCCTGATCGGCCAGGCCGGCCTGATCCAGCACTTCGATGGTCCTCGCTTTGGGGACTCCGTACAGGTTGGAGTGAAATTCCAGGTTGGCGGCGGTGGTGAGGTTTTTATAGATCGCATCGTCGAGAAAGACGATCCCGGCCTGTCGGCTGAAGGCTTCGCGCTGGCGGAGCGGGTCGAGCCCGGCCGCGCGGACGGTGCCGAGCGTCGGCCGCATGCGGCCGGTGAGCAGGGCGAACAGCACGTCGCCGCCGCTGCCCTCCGCTCCGAAGATTCCCGCGATGGCGCCCGGCGGAACGGTCAGCTCGGGGATGTTCAGGACGGTTTTTCCGTTGAGCACTTTCTGGACGTTGCGCAATTCGATCACGCGTTTATTGTACACGGGAAGACCGACCATGGACCATGGACCATAGACGGTGGACCATAGACGGTGGACCATGGACGATCGCAGCGCGGCTCGCCCCGCAGGGGTATCGTGTACTAGCGCGGGGATTAATCCCCGCGCGGGCGCGGAGGAACCTTCAACCAACAACGGATTTGGGCGCAATCTCGAAGAGCGTCGCCACTTCCCCGCGGGCATGAATGCCCGCTCTGGTATACGATGCCCCTCCGGGGCAAAGAGCAGTTTTTTACCAACGATGATCGATGTCAATCGTCGACTTTTGGTTTTTCCATCGTCCATGGTCTATCGTCCATCGTCAGGTTTTTCCCCGAGCACCTCCACCACTCCCCGCGACCCGTCCA